>JBAZUN010000056.1:0-9632 GCA_041661365.1 Candidatus Latescibacterota bacterium | reverse complement strand
CCAGCCGGCGACCCACCGGGTCGGCCCATCCCAGGCGTCGTACCAGAGCCTCGTTAACCACCACGCTTCCGGTCGGGGTATCCTGGGCCGGATCGAGCCAGCGGCCGGCGATCAGCCGCAGACCCATGGCATCCATGAACCCCACCTCCACGCGGAAACCATTGAGCAGAACCTCCTCGTCCGAGTACCGCCAGGTAGCTATCAAGGAGCTGATATTCGGTGCGTGCTCGGTGGCCGAAACCGCGACCACGCCCTCGGCACCTTGCAGCCGCTCGCGGAAGGTCTGCACCACCTCGGGTGTGCCGTTGTTCATCAGCGATACGGCCACCACGTGGTCGCCGTCGAACCCCAGGTCCTTCCGCTGCAGGAAGAGGAGTTGGGCCGCCATCACCACCATGCAAACCGCCAGGAAGACGCACAGACCGAGTTGCACGACCATCAAACCACGGCTGAAGCGACCCCGGCCGCGGCCGGATCGCGTGCCGCGCAGCACGTCGGTCGGGGCTGCTCGCGACAGGGTCAGGGCCGGGTACCATCCGGCCAGCAGTCCGGTGACCAGGGCCAGCCCAAGAGCGCCCAGCAGGTCGCCGGGAAACTGCCCCAGGATCTCGATCCGGCGGTCCACCAGCGCGCCGAACGGCCCGGCCATGCCCCAGGCCAGGACCAAGCCGACCCCCAGGCCGAGGAAGCTCATCACCACGGACTCGCCCCAGAACTGGCAGCGCACCTGTCCCACGGTGGCGCCCGCGGCCTTGCGCACCCCGATCTCGCGGACTCGCACCCCGGTCTGGGCCGTGGCCAGCACTGCGTGGGCCAGAATCGCCACGATCAACACCAGCGCCCCCATCCCGGCCAGGATGGCCACGTGGCGCAGGCGGCCGGCCGGGGCGCTGCCCAACTGATCGTACTCCTCCTTGCCGAAGTGAAGGGAGCGGAGTGGCTGCAGCCGGTATTCTGGTTTCGTGCTGGGGCCTCGGCCGTTCCGGGCGGCGAGCCCGGAGAGTTCCGCGGCCACTGCCTGTGGGTCGGCGTCCGGTGTCAGCTCGACGAACAACCCTTCGACCCCGCCCAATCCCAGACGCTGAGCAGTCGCACGTGGAAGGAGCAGGTCGAGGGTCAGGCTCGGGTTGGGCGGCAGGTCGCGCAGCACCCCGGTCACGGTCAGGCTGTGCGGCTCCAAATCGTATTGGCCGAAGCCGGCCGTGTCGTACCGGCGGGTGTAGAGCCGCAGCACCCGACCAAGCGGATTCAGGTAAGGGAACCAGTGACGGGCCGCGGCTTCGGTCAGGACCACGCCGTTGGTCTCGGCCAGCGGTTGTCGGCTGCTGGCCTTGACCAGCGGGAGGTCGAAGACCTGGAGGATCTCCGGGTCGGCGCAGAGCAGCGGAACCCACTGCGCGCTCGCGGCAAGTGAGTGGCCGACCTGCAGGAGAACCTTGGTCATCCGCGCCATCCGGACCACGGCCGCGCATCCACGAACCTGCTCCGGCCCCAGGTCCTGCGGGGTGGACGTGAGCTCACGGCCCGACCAAAGGCCGAAATACTGTACGACCTGGTATATCCGATCCGCTTTGATGTTGAAGGCGTCGTAGGTCAGCTCCTGGCGCACGTAGGTCAGGGCCAGGAGGGCGTAGGCGATGGCCAGGGAAAGGCCGGCCAGGCTCAGGGTGCTGGATAGTCGCTGCTGCCGCAGCCGGCGCCAGGCGATGGTCATATAGTGGGTCAACATCGCGGCGCGTCCTTCATGCGGGCGGGGTTACCGGATCTGCACCGGCGTCCCGGATGCAGGATTCAACCAGTTCCCACCTTCGGATCTGAAGGGGAAACCGCCGCCAATATACTCTGTTCGATTCTCTCTTGCCTCACTCCGGTTCCGAGCCCGTGGCCGCGATGGTCGACCCGGTCGACGGAGTAGAACGGAACCAGATGGTGCGGCTGTCGACCATGTCGACCGCGAGAACCATGGGCCTACCGTGGACGCGCTGGCGCGGGGTGGTTATCATGCCCAGGCCGCGTCGAGGCACACAACTCGAAAACGACTCGTCTCTCCCCTGTCTCGGGGGGGCCTTTCACCGAAGAAGACGGGTCCTACACAACACGGAGATTGCCGTCCCATGGAACGAATCGCCCGACTGAACGCCGCCCCACTCGCCCTGTTCGAGCACGACCGCCAACGCCTGGTCCTGGCCCTGGCCGATGGCCTGGCCGTCCTCGAGAAGGATACCCTCACCTACCTAGACCGCGGCCCCATCAATGGCGTGGCCCAAGCCCCGGACCGGTCCTACTACTGCACGCGAGGGGACCGGATCGTGCGTCTGGATATCGAGCGCGGCGGCCAGCTAGAAGACGTGACGGCCCGGTTCGCCGGCCGACCGCAGGGCCGGCGACAGGTGGTCTGCACCGGCGACGGCGATCTCTGGGTGGAGGGATGCACGACGCGGCTCCTGCCGAACGGCCGATTCGCGGCCAACCCGGTGGCCTTGACCACCGAGTGGGCGCCAGCGGCCCGCGAGGTGGACATCTACGGCAACCGCTGGAGCCTGGCCGAGGGTAGCCGCGGCCGACAGGTGCTCGTATCGCCGGCCAGCGCCTCGGACGAGTGGCAGGTCTCCGGGCTGGCTTCCGGGCGCTGGGAATACCTGATCGCCGACAGCGTCGGGTATATCTGGGTGGCCGGGCCGGACGGGTGGTGGCGGTTCTGCCCCCGACAGGCCGAGGCTGGATGGCAGGCGATCACTAGTCCACTACCGAGCAGCGCGGTCACGGCCGTGGGATACTCCCCGGCTGACTTGGTCATGGCCGCCTTTGCCGACGGGGCCCTGCTCGAACTGGACGCGACCGCCGGGGCGGATACCGTGGTCCGGTCGCTGGGGACCACGCCCTCGCCGGGACGGTGCATACTCACCGACCGGGCCGGCGCGATCTGGGTGGCCACCGACGAAGGGGTGTATCGTCGCGAGCCGGCGACCGATGCCTGGCAGCGCACCTGGGAGAAGCAGCGCGGCCGGCTGCCTGGGGGGGGGAACCACGACATCTTCGCGGCGGCCTGTCAGGGGCGCCTCTACGTGGCCGGCGGCTGGGCCGGGCAGTGGGGGTTGCCGGTGCGCGACCACGTCCCCGACGCGCTGCTGGCCTACGATCCGCGCACCGAGTGCTGGGAGATGGTCAGCCGGATGCACATGCCGCGGCGATACAACGGTATCGCCGCGCTCGACGGCCGGGTCTGGGTGGTCGGCGGCGAGACCCGGTTCGTCGGCCGCGGCGAACCGCACCAGGCCCTGTACCTCGTCGACGTGTACGATCCGGCCAGCGGCACGTGGAGCGCCGGTCCCTCCCTCAACCACGTGCGCACCGATCCCTTTGTCGTGACGTGCAACGGCCGGATCTACGCCATCGGCGGGGCCCGTCACAACGCCGGCCCGGCCCTGGACACGGTGGAGAGCATCGGTCCGGGCGACCGTGCCTGGCGCTGCGAGACACCGCTCCCCCGGCCGACCCGCCAGGGCCACGCCTGCGCCCTCGACGGCGTCATCTACTGCTTCAGCATCGACGGGGCCTTTGCCTTCGACACGGTGCGTGGCTGCTGGGACGAGGCGTTCCCCCAGCCGGGCGAGATCGGGCAAGGGCCCCTGGCCGCGGCCTGGAAGGGCGAGGTTTGGCTGATCGGCGGGTACGAGGATCGGCGCATCCGCTGCTTCGATCCCCGGAGCCGGACCTGGCGGCCGGGTCCGGACCTGCCCACCGAGCAGGCCTGGGCCGCTGCCGAGGTGCTGGACGACCGGCTCCTCATCATCGGCGGGGCGCGCTACTCCCAGGCCCACGGCGCGATCGTCTTCGACGACCGCACCTATGTCCTGCGTGCGGGATTGGCTGAAGGGCGTTCAGAGGGGGGGCACAGGGTTGCCTAGGGGTGATCAAGAAGTTAACTTGAAGTGAATTGTCCGGTGCTCTCACTCCGCTCACGACGGGCAACCCAGGGGTATTACTGTGGCAAAATACCTGACCGCCAAGGAATTCCGCCAGCGTCTGCCCCAGGTGGCCGAAGACCTCAGCCAGTGGGGGGAGATCGTGGTCGTACGGCACTCTCGGCCTCTGTTCAAGGTCGTCCCGCTGGCTCAGGGTAGCTCCGTGGATCTTCTAGACCGCGCCGCCGCCACCGAGGACCGGTCCCAGCCAGACCTGACCGAGATCGCGCGCATCGTCCACGAGCTGCGCGGCCTTGCAGCCCGTTGAAGAACGGGCTGTTAGGGTGAAGCTCGTTCTCGACACCAACGCCCTGGTCTCCGGCCTGCTGTGGGGAGGCCCGCCCAATCGTCTACTGCGCTGGGCGCGGGATGGCCTGCTGCAAGTCCTGTGCTGCGAGGAGATCCTGGTCGAGCTCCGCCGAGTCCTAGCCTATCCCCGTATGCGGCGCCGCCTTGAGATGCTGGACACCTCCGAAGCGGCTGCCATCGCCTATCTCATGAACACCCTCACCCACGTCCCCTCCCCTCCGGCGCTGCCGGTGGCGGTAGACGCGGACCCCTCGGATAACCTGTTCCTCGGCTTGGCCGTCGATGCCGGGGCACGACTGCTCGTGTCAGGGGATCAGCACCTGCTGGCATTGGGGCAGTTCGAGGGGATCCCCATCGTGACGCCGGGGGAGGCGATAGAGGTGATCGACCGGCTCGCGGGACTCTCGCCGTAAACGCTCCTTTCCCGTCACCGCAGCCGCACCAGCCGCACCTGCTCCTTGGCCAGTGACTCCCCGGCTGCATTGGCCATGCTTGATTCCCCCGTAAAAAGCCCGGACGGCCCGCTACGACGTCACACGCGCCCTCTACGAAGCGCGTTACCCCAAAGCCTGCGAGTGTCTGCGCAAGGACGAGGACACCCTCTTCACCTTCTACGACTTCCCGGCGGCCCACTGGGTCCACCTACGCACCTCCAACCCCATCGAGTCGACCTTCGCCACCGTCCGCCATCGGGCCCGCCAGACCAAGGGGTGCGGCTCCCGCATCGCCGCCCTGACCATGGTCTACAAGCTGGCCACCGCCGCCGAGAAGGGCTGGCGCCGCCTCAACAACCATCAGCTTCTCACCCATGTCCTCGCCGGCAACACCTTCGTCGACGGCGAGCTGAAGGCCGCGGCGTGAACCACACCGGCACCACTGGAGGAGACGCTCTCCGAGGCTCTCATCCGGCCTCTAACGCCAGACCCCCATCCACAACTATTGACAATATCTCACCTGGAGCAGGCTAAGGTCTTTCGGAAACAGAAGTGCGAGACCTGGGGGGAGCTCAAGTCGGGACGCTAAACGCAAAAAGCTGGGGTACCTGCTATATCAGAAGGCGGCCTGTTGTAAAATCCTCGAAAAATGCTTGCTCAGGGCCCGAAGGACTCTGCGGTAGAAGGACTCTGCGGCGCCCAAACCCCCGGTGTCCCGGTCATCAGCCTTGACCTGAGGGGGCCTTATCCCTTCCTGTCCTCTTCGGCGTAACCTTGCCGAATGCCGGACACGGCCATGCCCTGCATCAGCACTTGGTTTTCATTCTCCCGCAGGGCCAGCCGCCCGAACCAGTACCTGCGATTCGTGATCCAGTAATGGGGGGATGGAGCAGCAGCTGGTCCATTCAATCACAGGGCCAGGGGTGTGTCGGAGAACCGGGAAGGGTACCGGAGAGATCGAGTGATAGGAACAAAGGGCCTTCTTGAGCGGAGGGTCAAGCGGGTCGGGGTAGACCGGAGGGTAGTTGCTGCGCACCGCGACCGGTAGGCCCGCCCTGGGGTGGGTTCAGGCAGCGTACTTGAACTCAGGCTGGGGTGATCGAGACGGAGCGATGGGCGGCGGCTGACTGTCCAGACCGACACCGTCAGGTAGGTACGGCCAGGTAGGTACGGATGGAATCGGGATCGGTCAGGGCGGCGATCAGCGACGGGGTGCAGACGGATGTCCCCGATCCCTGTGGGTGGGCAACACGGTGACCCATCGAGCCGACTTGACGGCCTGCCGAGAACCGCGCTTCGTGTTGCTGCCGGACCTGGCGACCCGCCGCGCCGTTGACGCCGCGCGGCCTCCTCAACCTCAGACCAGACAGGAGCACCGATCATGGCGGATACCGTACGCGTCGGCATCGTGGGCTGCGGCAAGATCTCCGAGGCCGACCACATCCCCGGGTACCTGGGCGCGGGCAAATGCGCGATCACCGCCCTGTGCGACGTCCGTCCGGCGCGCATGGCCGCGGTCAAGGAGCAGTTCCCGGCTATAAAGGACGCGACCTGCTTCGAGCGGAGCGACGAGCTGTTCGCCTCGGGTCTGGTCGACGCGGTGACGGTCTGCACCCCCAACGACTGCCACTACCCGCAGACCGTGGCCGCCTGCAAGGCGGGGCTGCACGTCCTGTGCGAGAAGCCGATGGCCGGTAACCTGGCGCAGACCACCGAGATGATCGAGGCCGCCCGCAAGGCCAAGGTCGTCCTCCAGATCAACCAGACCCTGCGCTACAACGCCCAGTACCAGGGACTCGTCGACCTGGCCGGGTCAGGCGCCATCGGCGAGCCGTTCCATGTGCGCTGCATCCGGGGCGGCAACGGCACCCCCAACGTCGGCTGGAGCCCGGGCGCGGACTGGTTCGTGCAGAAGGCCCACGAGGGGGGCCTGCTGGTCGACATCGGCATCCACATGGCCGACGTCATGCGGATGATCATGGGCGACGCGGAAACCGTGGCCGGCCTGGTCGACACCCGGCTCACCCACATCGACGTTCCGGACAACGTCAACGCTTTGTATCGGTACAAGAACGGCGGCACCGGGATGCTCGAGCTGTCGTGGACCATGCCGGGTGGGGCCGGGTACCTCGAGGTCTACGGTACCAAGGGGCGTATCCGCATGGGCTTCACCGAGAAGCCGATCGAGCTGTGGCAGGACGGCCGTCAGGACCCGGTCTCTTTTCCCGAGTTCGCGGCCCGCGAGAACAGCCAGACCGTGTTCCAGAACGCGATCCTGGGCAAGGGCAAGACCCTGACCCCGGGGGAGTACGGCCGCCGGGCCCTGGCCCTCTGCCTGGCCGTGCAGGAGTCCAGCGATTCTGGGCGTTTCGTCGCGGTCAAGCACTTCGACGGCGAGGCCGGCATCTGATCCCTTCGCCGGCGGAACAGCCGTCAGCCCGTTGAAGAGGCCCTGGTCGGACCGGTTTCAGGCTTCTTCAACGGGCTGTTAGCGGATGAACTGCTGCAAGTCCCCCATGTCGCGCACCATCCTGCACGTTGACCTCGACGCCTTCTTCGTCTCGGTCGAGCTTCTCGACCGGCCCGAGCTGCGCGGTCTGCCGGTGGCGGTCGGCGGCCGCCCTGACCAGCGCGGGGTGATCGCGGCGGCCTCGTACGAGGCGCGTGCCTTCGGGGTCCACTCGGCGCAGCCCACCCGCACCGCCCTCCAGCTCTGCCCGACCCTGATCCTCCTGACGGGGCGACACGGGGTCTACTCCCAGCACTCCGAGCGGGTGATGGCTCTGCTGCAGGAGTTCTCTCCGGAGATCGAGCCGATCTCCATCGACGAGGCCTTCCTCGACGTCACCGGTACCGAGCGGCTTCACGGTCCGCCGGAGCAATTGGCCTGGCGTCTCCACGACCGGATCCGGGACGAGGCCAGGCTGCCCTGCTCCATCGGCGTGGCCAGCAACAAGCTGGTGGCCAAGATCGCCACCGAGCGGGCCAAGCCGAACAACGTCTGCCTGGTGCCCCTCGGGCAGGAAGCCCAGTTCCTCGCGCCCCTGCCGGTGCGGGCCCTGTGGGGGGTGGGCCCGAAGACCGCCGAGGCCCTCGCTGCCCTGGGGATCGAGTCCATCGGGCAGGTGGTGGAGGTTCCCGCCGATCTCCTGGAATCCCGGCTGGGACGGCACGGCGCCGAGGACCTTATCCGGCGGGCGCAGGGCCTGGACGACTCGCCGGTGGAGAGTGAGCACGCGGCCAAGCAGTTCAGCCAGGAGACCACCTTTGCCCGGGACGTACGCCAGGCCACCCGCCTGCGCGCCACCCTCCTCGAGCTGAGCGACGCGGTCGGCCGCCGTCTGCGCGGGGCCGGTCTCAGCGCCCGCACCGTTGCCGTCAAGATCCGGTACGGCGACTACACCACCTTCAGCCGCCAGACCACGCTGGCCCGGCCCACCGACCTCGATCAGGAGATCGCCGAGGTGGCGTGGGGCCTGTTCTCGACCCACTGGGACCACCGGGCGATCCGCTTGCTCGGGGTTGCCGGTCGACAGCTCACCCCGACGGCCAGGCAGCTCGACCTGTTCGACGCCCGCGACGACAAGCTGGAGCGCCTCGACCACGCCCTCGACGACCTGCGCCGCCGATACGGCCCGGAGGCGGTCCGGCGCGGCTCCACCCTGGACCGCTGAGCCGCCCCTGCCCCCGCAGCGCTTCCGTCCCGAATACGCTGGTCAGACCGCCCGGCTCAGATGCGCTCGACCATCGCGCGTCACGGTCTGCGGCGCAAGAACCGATTGACTCCGGCGCCCTCCCCGGGTACCTTGCCGGACGTCATGGCCCGGCGTCTACCGGCGTCCGGCCAGGTGACCCGGTGGCACACGAGGCAGGCGACCCGGTTTCGGCCCACCGCGGCCCGGGAGCTTCTGCCCGAACAGGGAGGATCATCCATGTCCCGGATCAAAGGGGTGTTGGCGACGGCCGCGCTGGCAGGCTGCCTGCTGTGGCCCGCTTCGTCTCATGCCTATGACCAGCCGGCCGTGAATCTGGGCTTCACCAGCTTCCTCGATGGAGGACCGCCTGCAGGGCCCGGGTTCTACTTCTCCGAGTACCTGCAGTACTACGGATCGAGCCAGCTCAACGATCAAAACGGCGATGAGATGCCGCTGCCCGACCCGAAGGTGACGGCCTGGGTCAGCCTGACGCAGTTCCTGTACCAGTCGAACCAGCCGGTGCTGCTCGGTGGCAAGTGGGGGCTGGACCTGATCGTGCCGGTGGTGAGCCTCAGTGCCGAGTACGGTGCAGCAGGGCTCTTTCCGACCGACAACGGCACCGGACTGGGAGACCTCCTGGTGGGACCCTTCCTCCAGTGGGACCCGATCATGGGGGCCAATGGACCTCGCTTCATGCACCGCATCGAGCTGCAGGTGCTGCTGCCCACCGGGAAGTACGACAAGGACAAGGAGCTGAACCCGGGCAGCGGCGTTTTTTCGTTTAATCCGTATTGGGCGGGCACCTACTTCTGGACGCCCAAGTGCACCAGCTCCCTGAGACTCCACTATCTGTGGAACGCCGCCAACAGCGACCCGAACCAGGGTTTCGGGGCCGCGGATGACGCGCAGGCCGGCGCGGCGATTCACGCCAATCTGGCGGCGGAATACGAGGTGATGCCGAAGCAACTGCGCGTCGGCGTGAACGGCTACTACCTCAAGCAGATCGCGGACACCAAGGCCGCGGGGAACGACGTGGCGGATCGCCAGGAGCAGGTGCTGGGCATCGGTCCAGGGCTCGTCTACCACCGATCGCCGGAACAACTTCTGTTCCTCAACATCTTCACCGAGGTGCTGGCGGAGAACCGCACCAAGGGCACGCGGCTGATCCTGCGGTACGTGCAGCACCTGTAGTGCCCTTGAACCCGGCAAGCCGGCCGCGAGCAGGAGGT
>JBAZUN010000055.1:0-20366 GCA_041661365.1 Candidatus Latescibacterota bacterium | reverse complement strand
GCTCACTTCGCGTCGCTCTCCATCTCGGCCAGCAGTCGGCGGATCTCGGCCAGCTCGTCGGCCGTGGCCCTTCGGCCGGCCAGGGCCTGCATCACCAGACTCGAGGCAGAGCCGGCGAAGGCCCGCTCCAACAGGTCACCCACGAGCTGGCGCTGGGTCTGCTGGCGACCGGTCCGGGGGTGGTAGACGTGGCTGCGGGTGCTCTCGTCCCGCAGGACCAGACCTTTCTGATGCATGATCTGCAGCAGCTTGAGGATGGTGGTGTACCCCGTCTGCCGGCTGGCCTTGAGCCGATCGTGCACCTCGCGCACGGTGCTGGGTCCTTGATCCCACAGCACGTTCAGGATGGCCAGCTCGGCCTCGGTCGGCTTCGGCAGCGTCCGCGTCATGGTCCTCCCCTCCCGACAGCACTACCTGACGGGGGTGGATGTTACGAAATGCTTGCTATAATAGTCAGGGCTCGACAAGACTCCCTATTACGCCCAGCACTCAGGGGGAATCACACCTTCGGCGGACGCCAGGGCAGACCGGCGGCCCGGGTGCGACGCTCCAGGGTCTCCAGCAGCTTCCACTGCACGATCGGGATGCTCTCGAAGGAGCGGGCCGGCACCAGGTACCCGCTGGTCGACACCAGGGCCTGGCAGGTCAACCGTCCGCCGGACTCCAGGAGCACCGACTCCTCCCCGGTGAACCCGCCCGGCCCCACCTCGTCCACCAGCAGGTCGCCGGCATAGACCCCCACCCGTCCCTCCTTGAGCAGGAACAGGGCGCCGGAGTCGGCCGGCGGTGCCGGCTGTCCCTTGGCGCAGATCTGCGGCACCATCTCCAGGGTGATGCGATTTTTGGTCGGGCAGGAGAGCCGCTCGCCGAAGATCCAGGTATCCTGGAGGAATCGCCGGAGGTCGATGCTCTTCTTGCTGCTCTGCAGCAGCCGGTTCCGGCGGAGCACGGTCACGTACAGGCGCCGGTGGATCCGCACGGTCTTGACCACGCTGATCGCCCGGTAGGTGCCCCGGGCGCGCGTGCCCAGCACCGCCGACAGCTCGCCGACCAGGGATCCGGCGGTCAGGATGTTCCGCACCCCCTGCTCGGGCGCGAGGAATTCGAGCACCCCGGACAACACCAGGTAGATCTCCTGGTTGGCTTGTCCCTTGCGGACCATCACCGACCCCGGTGCGAAGCTGACCACCGGGCAGTTCAGCAGTCCGTTCAGCTCGTAATCGGGAGCGGTGGGGAGAAAGGCCCGCAGATGCCTGAGCGCCGCGGCCTTGGTGTAGTCGTGGTCCGCCGGTACCAGTACGTCGACCGACCCGAAGGGGGCGTTGTCGCCGATCTCCTTCTCCGCGTCGGTCAGGCGCGCGGCCGTGTGGCTGAGGACCAGCCGCCCCGACCGGTCGTGGCGGAAGTCCTCGGCATTGCCGTGGATCAGGCCGCCGCCGATGTCCACCTTCTTGAGGTCGACCCGGGTGAGATACTCCCGGATCGTGCGCTCGTACTCCTCGCGCGAGAGGCCCGGCTCGTCGTCCTGGTCGGTCATCATCCGCCGCAGCACCTCGAAGGAGGTGGTGTCGGCCAGGTGGCCGTAGCTTCGGTACCCCGTGTCCCACAAGGTCCGGAAGAACAGGATCGTGGTCTCCACCGGATGGGGCGCCGGCACCGGCCGAACCTCGAGTCCCTGGATGTTGTTCCAGACCCTGGGCACGAGGTCGTGGACCTCGAAATAGCTGCCGAACCGCGCCTCCTCGATCCCGGTCAGGGCCCTCAGCTTGCGGGTGACCGAGAGCCGGACCAGGGGGGTGGCGTAGTACTTCAGCCGGTGGTCGGCCCGCATCAGCATGCCGAGCCCGTTGAAGTGGTCGTCGTGGGCGTGGGTCTGGAAGATCCCCTCGATCTCGTTGACGCTGATCCCCAGGGCCTGCAGGGTGTGCAGGATGTTGGGACCGGTGTCGATGAGGTAGATCTTCCCCTGATAGGTCACGATGCTGGACATGCACGGCCGGTTGACGTCCCAGCCGTCGCCTTCGCCGCTGTGGATAACGGCGAAGTACTCGCGCCGCACGTCGTGACAGGCGAGCTGGTACGGCGGCTCGTGGTCCTGGTCACGGGGCAGGTTCAGATCGACCTGGACCACCTGACCGCGGTGGCGGATCTCGTACCGGTTGATCCCCAGACGAGTTATTGCCACCCCGCCGCGGAGACGGATCGGCCGCACGCCGATCACCCGGGTCTCGAGCAGCTCCTCGGGGTCGCGGATGCGGCCGAAGGCGAAACGGAGCTTCATCCGCATCAGGGAGCGGGCCTCGGCTTCCGGGATACCCGCCTCCATGATCTCCGCCACCGAGGTCAGGCCGTAGTTGCCGCGATGGATGTACTCGACCTGGGCCTGCACCTGATCCTCGATGCCGATGAGCAGCGGCTTGGCCCCGGTGTTGTGGGGATGCCCCGGGAGGAGCATCCCCTGCCGGTAGAGCATCTGCAGGACCGGGAACTCGGCCAGGTTGGCGAATCGCTCGCCCTGGAGGAAGGTATCCGATAGCAGGATGGCGTTCGGCCCGGTCTCGCAGGCCACGCCGTCGTGGTCCTCGGTCTTGATCAGACCGGTCTTCATCAGGTGTTTGATCGCGTCGGCCGGGCAGCCGCACAGCAGGTAGAGCTCGGCCTCGGGGATCTCCACCCAGTGAATCCCCGTGGCCACGCTGATCTTCCGGATACCCATGGTGCCTCCCCTTCTGCCGGGACCGCGGTCGGCGGGACGACCGGCCAAGAGGCAATGTACGGATTTGGAGGGGCCGGCGGAAACCCGGGAGGAAGGTCAGCGGCGGTCGAGCCGCTCGGCGAGCCGCGCGGCAAAGGCCCGGGACAGGTAGGATCGGGAGAACTGCCCTCGGATGGCCAGGCAGCGCTCGGTCAGGGTCTGCAGCTCGGTCGGGTGTTCGTAGAAGTGCCGCAGGCGGGCGAAGATCCCGTCCTCGTCCTCGGGCGAGAACTGGAACCCGATCCCGTGCGCCTCGACGAACTCGCCCCCCTCGCTCCGCGGGGTTACCAGGACCGGTACGGCCACCCCCATGTACTCGTAGACCTTGACCGGGAACGAGGCGCGGCTGACCGCGTCGTCGGTTCGGAAGGACAACCCCACGTGGGCGCGTCCGATGATCCCGGGGATCTGCTCGTAGTCGACCCGGCCCAGGAACTCCAGGTTGGCCGGGATCTCCTCCCGCAGCTCCTCGCGGTTGCTCCCCCATCCCACCACCAGGAAGCGGATCCGCAAGCCGGCGTCGCGGCAGCGCCGGGCCAACTGGACGATGAGATCGGGCCGCTGGAACCGGCCAAGGTTCCCGTGGAAGACCGCGGTGAACTCCTCGTATTTGTCCCGGCCGGTGGTGAACAGCTCCTCGTCAAAGCCGTTGGTCAGCACCACCACCTTCTCCGGATCGCCGGTCTTCGCCCGCACCTGGGCCGCCAGCCCCTGGGTGGCCACGGCGATGAGGGCGGCGCGGCGATAGAGGAAGGCCTCGGCGCGCAGCAGCAACCGACCGAGGCGGCTCCCGGCCCGGGCCAGGCCGGCGGCGAAGTAGACCTGGGGGTACCCGTCGCGCACGTCGAGGACGAACGGCGCGCCCCGGACCACGCAGGCCAGGCAGCAGAGCCAGGTGGCGACGAACGGCGGCGAGGTGATGACCCACACCCGGCGACCGGCCAGCAGGATGCGCGCGGACAGCTCGAGGCCGAGGAGCCACTCGGCCAGGAAGCGCACCGGGTAGGGCAGCTCGTTGGACACCGGCGGGCAGAGGGTGCGGACCAGCCGGAACCCGGTTGCGGTCACCCCGCGCGAGCCGGTGTAGAGCGTCACCCGCGTCGAGGGAAGCTCACCCAGGGCCCGCACCAGGTGCCGCATCCGGATGGCCACGGCCATGCTGTCCGGGTAGAACCGCTCCGAGACGACGGCGACGTCCATCGCTCAGGACCGGGGGAGGACGCGACCGGCAGGGCGCGGCGCGGGGGACGGGTGATCGGTCAACACCGCGGCTCCTCCAGGAAGATCAGGGCCTGCCAGGCCTGCCGCCGCAGCCAGGGGACCGCGGCAAAGGCCAGGCGGTCGAGGCGGTTGCAGCAGGCCAGCAGGAGCGGCGGCACCCGCCCGCCGAAGAGCAGGGGCAAGGCCAGGGCGGACAGGAAGTACGGACGCAGGACCACCCGGCCGAAATGGCGCCTGGCCACCTCGAAGTCCGGCATCCGCAGCGGATGCTCGTCCGGCGTGCGCAGCTCGGGGGTGGTGCTCCGGTACCGGTTGATCAAGCGGTTGTGCCCCAGGGGCTCGATGAACACGGCCCGGCCGTCCGGCTTCAGCGTACGGGCAAGACCATGCAGGGAGCGCTCCAGGTCCAGGTGGTGGAGGATCCCCGTTCCGAAGATCAGGTCGAAGGTCTGGCCGGGAAAGGCGAGGGTCTCGGCGTTCATCACCTGGTACTCGATCTCCAGTCCGGCCGTCGCCGCCCGCTCGCGCAGCATCTCGATGGCGTAGTCCGAGAGGTCGATCCCGTGACAGCGGGCCCCGGCCCGGCTCAACCGGAAGAGCCGCTCGCCCATTCCGCACCCGTACTCGAGGACGCACCGCCCGGCCGGCCCGGCGAACAGCACGCGGTCGAGCTCGGCTTCGATGGCCGCCTTGATCGCGTAGAACCGCGTCACCTGATCCCGCGATCGCTCGCGAAAGGTGCGGTTGTGGAACTCGCGCTCGCGCGCCAGCCGCTCCTCGGCCTCACTCATCTCACGGCCCGCCGGCGACTGCCCGTGCCGCGACCCGTGATGCCCCGGAGCCTCTGGATGCCTGGAGGTGGTGGTACTCCTCGGCGGTGACGAAGGTGCACCCCTCGGCCACGAGCAGGGAGAGGATCCGCTCGAGCTCGGGGAGATGAACGCTGTCGATCGCGTTGGGATGGACCTGCAGCACCAGGGACTCCTCCTCCGGGTGGGACCGATACTGGGCCTCGAAGAAGGAGAGGTCAGCCTTGAGGATGACGAACTGCCGATAGACCAACACCTCGGTAGTTACCTCGAACGGGACGCCCTGAACGTCGAAGACCGCCCGCACGAGATCGCGTCCCGGAATCTCCGGTGCCACGTACACGGCATGCTCGACCGAGCCGCGGTCCGCAACACCAGGGGCGCGGCCCCTTCCTCGACGCTGAGGCAGAAGGTCGTCGCTGCCGCCTGGTCCGGAGCAGCCGGAACGCACCCCACGGCCAGCTCCACCTCGCCGTCCGAGCGATGGTCGTCCTCGCCCGAGGGGGCGGACAGGCACCCGGCCAGCAGGGCCGTCCACAGCAGCCCGGCGGCCGGTAACCGCGTCCTCGTCACGGCGCGCCTGCCCACTCACCGGGTGCTGCGCCCGGCCAGCACGAACCAGACGGTCTGCAGCATGATCTTCAAGTCCAGCTTGAGCGACATGTTCTCGATGTAGTAGAGGTCGTACTCCAGCCGCTCGCGGGCGATGGTGACCAGGTCCTCGGAGTTGAGGTCGAACTGGTGCTTGGACTGGGCCCAGCCCAGGAGCCCGGGCTTGACGTTGAAGCGGCGCATGTAGAACGGGATGGCCTGCCGGAACTGCTCGACGAAGAACGGCCTTTCCGGCCGCGGCCCCACCAGGCTCATGTCCCCCTTGAGGAAGTTGAGGCACTGCGGCACCTCGTCCAGGTGCAGGGCCCGCAGCACCCGGCCGACGGCGGTCACCCGCGGATCGTCCTCGGTGACCCAGACCGGACCGGTCCCCACCTCGGCGTCGAGACGCATGGAGCGGAACTTGTACATGGTGAAGATCCGGCCGCCTTTCCCCACGCGCTCCTGGCGGAACAGCACCGACCCGGAGGAGGTGAGCTTGATCAGCGCCGCGATGAGCAGCCAGAGCGGGGCCAGGCCGACGAGCACGGCCACCCCCACCCCCAGGTCGATGACCCGCTTGACGGTCTGCTCCCAGGCGGGCATCAGCCCCGGCCGCAGCTCCATCAGCGGCACGCCGTAGATCTGCTCGGTGCGCACGTGGCCGGTGACGATGTCGTAGAGGTCGGGGGTGATGCTGAACGATACCTGCTGCCCCTCGGCGGCGCCGACGATCTCCAGGATCTCCTCGTGGGAGTTCGACTGCAGGGCGATGAGCACCACCTCGACGTGGTGCTCCTGGATGATCCGGGTCAGATCGCCCACGGCCCCGAGCACCGGCACCCCGCCGACCTCGGACCGTTCCTCCTCGCCGCTGGCCCGGACGAAGCCGACGACCTCGTACCCCAGGGCCGGCGAGGAGCGCAGATGCCCCAGCAGGCGGGCACCCCGGGCGTCCACGCCCACGACCACGGTGTGACGTCGGCCGATGCCGCGGACCAGGAGCTGGCGCTCGAAGCTGCGGACCGCGACCCGGCCGGTGGCCACCAGGCCGACCAGCGCCAGCCAGTACGAGGCCATCAGGGCCCGCGACAGTCCGAACGGTTGGGCCGGATCAAAGGTCGCGATGAAGACTAGGGCCGTGCCCAGGGTGACCACCTTCACCACGTCGAGCCCCTCGTCGAAGCGGGAGGCGGTCTGCGAGGTGCGGTAGAGTCCACAGAACAGGAAGAGCAGGATCCAGCCCGCGGTGATGGCCAGCAGGGCGTCGCCCAGGTAGTGCTCCAGGGCGAACCAGAAGGGAGGGCCGCCGTGGGCCTGGGGGAAGAGGCGGTGCCAGGCGGCGTGCCCCGATTCCAGCGTGCCGCCGACGTGCTTCATCCACAGGAAGAAGACCGAGGCCAGGGTGACCGTCACGAGGTCGCTGGCGAGGAAGAGGAGGGTACGGCGCGCGATGGACATGGCTCAGGCGCGGGCCGCCAACGGCCAGGTCAGAAGGACGGACCGGGATCGCCCGGCCGCCGCGAGCGTCCGGGACCAGGGCGAGGGAACCAGCCGGTTGAGCAGCGGGTGCGAGATCGTCTGCAAGGCCAAGGACCGTATCGGAGGGGAGCGCTCTGGCAGCCTGAAGAAACTCGCGCACCGGGGGAACCCGGGCAAGGGCGGCTTCCACCGCGACGGCGACCCGCCTATCTTTGACGCGCGCCGTGCCCCGGTCCATCCCCCGCTCCCGGTCCATCGCCATGACCCGAGTCGCCCACCTGACCACGGTGCACTCTCCCTTCGACAACCGGATCCTCGAACGGGAGTGCCGCACCCTGGCCGAGGCCGGCTACGAGGTCGTCCTGGTCGCTGGTCACCCGCGGGACGAGGTCATCGCCGGGGTGCGCCTGCGCGGGGTGTGCTGGCCTCGAGGCCGGGTGGCCCGGATGTCACTCGGGGTGCTGCGGGTGCTGGCCGCGGCCCTTGCCGAGCGTCCGGCCGTCTTTCACTTCCACGACCCGGAGCTGATCCCGGCCGGCCTTTTCCTGCGCCTCCTGCGGCGCCGGGTGATCTACGACGTCCACGAGGACTATGCCACCGCCCTCCTCGAGCGGGAGTACCTGCCGCCCCGGTGGCGGCCGTTTCTCAGCCGCTTTCTCGCGAGGATAGAAGGGTGGTGCGGCCGCTGGTTCGAGCTGGTCCTGGCCGAGCGGTACTACGCCGAGCGGTTCCCCCGCGGCACCCTGGTGCTCAACTACGTCCGCTTCCCCGAGACCGGCGACGCCGAGCTGGAGGCCCGGCCGCGCGCCCCCGGGGTGCGGCTGCTCTACACCGGGAACGTCAAGGAGTACCGGGGCGCCTTCCTCCACGCCCGACTGCTCAACCTCCTCCCCGAGGCCCGGGTCCACCTCGTCGGGCGATGCAGTCCGGAGCTGGCCGAGGTCCTGCAACGCTCGGTGGCCGGACACGAAGAGCGCCTGCACCTCGAGGGGATCGGCTACCTGGTGCCCCATGCCCGCATCCGGGAGGTGTATCTGAGCGAGGAATGGACCGCGGGGCTGGCGCTCTTCCCCCGCCGGGCCCACACCGCCCGCAAGGAGCTGACCAAGATCTTCGAGTACATGGCCTACGGGATACCGGTCCTGGCCAGCGACCTGCCGGGGCTGCGCGGGATCATCGAGACCGAGCGATGCGGGATCTGCGTCGATCCCGAGGACCCCCAGGCCGCGGCCGAGGCGGTCCGTTGGCTGGCCGGGCACCCCGAGGAGGCCAAAGCCATGGGCTCCCGAGGCCGCGAGGCGGCCAGGACCAGGTACTCCTGGGAAGGGGAAGGCGCCCGGCTGGTGGCGCTCTACGCCAGGCTCTGCTCGGGGAGCGACCCGGCAGGGAACTCGTCCAGCACCTCGCGGTAGATCCCGGCGATGCGGGCCGCCAGCTCGGGGTAGTCGTAGAGCCGCTCGATCCGGCGTCGGATGGCCGCGCGGTCGTAGGTCGCGTACCGGTCCAGCACGCGGGCGATCCCCTGGGCCAGGGCCTCGGGGTCGGCCACCGGGACCAGCTCCCCGGCCTCGGGAGGGACCAGCTCCTCGGGGCCGCCGCAGCGGGTGGCCACCACCGGCAGGCCGCAGGCCATCGCCTCGATCAGCACGATCCCGAAGCTGTCGTAGAAGCTGGGGAGGACCAGCAGGTCGGCCTGTCCGATCTCCGCCGGAACGCGGGTCCAGGGCAGTTCGCCGCAAAACTCGACAACGCCGGCCAGGCCCAGGTCGTGGACCTGCCGTTGGAAGAGGGCGCCGGTCCCGCTCATCGGGCTCCCCCCGACCAGGCGCAATCCCACCGGCCGGCCCTGCTCCCTAAGCCGCGCCATCGCCGCGAGCAGCACCCCTACCCCCTTGTTCGGATCGAAGCGGCCGAGGTAGAGCAGCCGCCACCCCCCCTCACCCGGCCGGCGCTCGGTCGAGGGCCGGAAGAGCCGGCAGTCCACCCCCTGCGGCACGAACCGTACCCGGGCCGGATCGGTCCCCAGGGCCAGGACCCGCCGGCGGACGTCGGCGCTGCTGACGATGACCGCTGCTGCGCCCTGCAGGGCTTGCACCACCAGCCGGCGCCAAGCCGGTCGCGCCTCCGGCAGCTCGCGCACGTCGTGGCCGTGCACCGAGATCACCACCGGTCGGCCCAGACGCCGACCGAGCCTGACCGCGGCCAGACCATCCGGGTAGGCCAGGTGCGCGTGGATAAGATCGGGGATTCCGTCCACGGCCCGGGACAGCGCGGCCAGGTACCGCTGCCAGGCCGAGGTAAAGCCGAGCCGCCACGGCGGCGACAGGTACCGCGGGTACCGCACCTCGACCCCGTCGAGGACGCCGGCCCGTTCGATGCGACCATAGGCACTCCACCGGCCCTTGCCGGGGAGGGGCAAAGACCACGGCGTCGGCGAGACCACGGAGACGGTGCAGTGGTCCAGCAGGAAGCGGACCTGGTGGTGCACGAAGGTGCCACGCGACGGGCAGGCCGCGCTCGGATAGAGGCGCGAGGTGACCAGGATCCTCACCCTCGTCGTTCCTCCAGCGTCAGGCTCAGCATCTTTCGTATGGCTCCGCGTTCATTCGGGTGCGGTCGGCCGGCGCCACGGGAGGCAGACGGCCTCGGCCGGGCCGAGCCGGGATCGCCGCAAGCAGTATCCCATGACCAGCACTCCCCACAGGGAATAGGCGATCGAGGTGGAAAGGGCCGCGCCGCGCAGCCCCAGGGTGGGGATCAGCCAGAGGTTCAGACCGAGGTTCACGCCCAGGGCCAGGGCCGGCGCCCAAAGGGTGACGGCCGGGTACCCCTGGCCGAGGAGCCGCGAGTTGAAGACCGAGCCGCACCCCGCGAGGATCATCCCGGGAAGAAGCCAGACCAGGGGCACGTACGCGTCGGGGTACCGGGGGAAGAACAGGGCCAACAGCGGCCGTCCCAGCAGGACCAGCCCCGCGGCGCAGACCAGCGAGAACAACAGCACCCACCCCGCCACCTGCAGGGTCAGCCGGCCGGAGTCCTGGCCCCGGATCACCTTGGCGAAGAGGATCACCGCGGCCACGTTGGGCACCCGCTGCATCATGTCGGTGAAGTTGGTGGCCACGCCGTACACCCCCACGGCTTCCTGACCCAGGAAATGGTTGACCAGGAAGACGTCGCTCTTGAAGAGCAGGAAGATCAGCACCAGGGCCACCTCACCCCGGCCGCCGATCCGCGCCATCTCGGCCAGCACGCGCCGACTGCCGCGGCCCGGACGGTACCCACCGCGCCGAAGCACCACCATCCCGACCAGCACCGCCGCGACCAGGCCGCAGAGCCAGGCGGTCATGGCCCGGTCGAGGGAGAGCAGATCCAGGCCGACCAGCCCGAGGCTGCCGGCCACATACACCAAGATGAAGACCAGGGGGAGCAGGGCGTAGACCCGCAGGCGCTCCTCTCCCAGGAAGATCCCGAGCTGGCCCTTCTCCAGCACGGCGAGGGCGATCAGCCCCAGCCCCAGCAGCCACTGGGTCAGGGTGAGGCCGGGGAGGACCAGGGTGCCCAGCCGGAGGGTCAGCGGCGCGGTCAGCAGCAGCAGCGCCCCGATGGCCGCACTGAAGAGCAGGGTGTTGTCCACGGCGGCGTCGCGGGCACCGAGCCGGCCGACCGCGTACGCGTCCCCCTTGTTCAGCCACTCGGCGAGGACCAGACCGCCCAGGAGGACGATCACCGTCCACAGCTTGAGTACGCCGTACTGCTCGCGGCCGAGGGCGTCGGCCAGCAGGCTGGTGTTGACGAACCCCAGGGCGAAGACCGCCAGGGTGGAGCCCAGGTTCAGGGAGAAGCCGCGGAAGAAGCTCATCGGCGGGTCAGGGCCGCGGACGGATCGCCGTGGTCGACGACCGAACGACCGACGGGAAAGCCCCTACCGATACGGTCCGGCAGGGGCTCTGACGGCGCGATCTCCGCAACGGGGTCTCAGGAGCGGATGAAGGCGAGGACATCGTCGCGGTGCCGCTCCATCGAGCCGCGGTCGAGGGCCTCCAGGTTCAGGCGCAGGAGGGGCTCGGTGTTGGAGGGTCGGACGTTGAAGTGCCAGTCCGGGTAACTGACCGACACCCCGTCGATCCACTCCACCCGGCCGTCGGCGTACCGCTCGGCCAGGGCCTGCACCTTGGCCTGGGGATCGGCCACCCGGGAGTTGATCTCGCCGGAGAGGAAGTACCGGGCCTCCAGGGGGCGCAGCAGGTCCGAGAGCCGGCACCCGCGGCGGGACAGCAGCTCGAGCACCAGCAGGGCCGGCACGATCCCGGAGTCGGCCCCGAAGAAGTCGCGGAAGTAGTAGTGCCCGCTCAGCTCGCCGGCAAAGGCCGCGCCCTCCTCGAACATCCTCGGCTTGAGGAAGGAGTGGCCGACCCGCTCGATGAGAGGGGTGCCGCCTCCCGCGTTGATGAGATCGCGCACGGCCCAGGAGCAGCGGACGTCGTAGACGATCCGGGCCCCGGGGTTCTTCTCCAGCATGTACTGCCCCAGCAGGGCGGTGACGAAGTCGCCGGGGACGAACAGGCCGCGGTCGTCGATGATGAAGAAGCGATCGCCGTCACCGTCGAAGGCGAACCCCAGGTCCGCGCCTTCCTCCTGCACCCGGGCCACCAGGGCGGCCCGGTTCTCGGGCTGCATCGGGTCCAGGCCGTGGTTGGGCACCCGGCCGTCCGGCTCGAGAAACATCCCGACCAGACGGACCGGCAGGCGCGAGAAGACCTGGCTGAGGACCGGCCCGACCATCCCGTTCCCGGTGTCGGCGACCACGGTCAGCGGGCGGATCACCGCGCCGTCCACCAGCCCCACCACCTTCTCGATGAACCCGGCGCTCAGGTCGCGCGCCTCGACCCGGCCGGGCCGGGCCGGGAGCGGCGCGAAGGCCTCCTCCTCCACCAGGGCCCGCAGCTCCTGGATCCCCTCGGAGCCACTGAGCAGGTAGGGCATCCGGCGAACCATCTTGAAGCCGCAGTATTCGGGCGGATTGTGCGAGGCGGTCACCATCAGGCCGGGCCGCTCGAGGGTGGCGCAGGCGTAGTAGTACTGGTCGGTGCTGACCATGCCGAGATCGACGACGTCGGCGCCCTGCTCGGTGAGGCCGCGGACCAGGGCCTCCCGCAGCGGCGGACTGGCCAGGCGCATGTCCCGCCCGACGACCACCTCGGCCGGCCGCAGCAGGGTCACGAAGGCCCGGCCAAGGGCGTGGGCCACCCGCTCGTCGAGCTGGCCGGGGTACACGCCGCGGATGTCGTACGCCTTGAAGATGGAGGCATCGACCTGCATGGAGCCGCCTCGGACTAGATAAAGCTTCGGATGGTGATGTCGAGCCGTCGCACCCCGCCCTCGGCGGCGTGGTGCTGGACCAGGATCGGGCTCTGATAGGTCCCCTGGACGATCCGGTCCGGGCCGGCGCTGTCCGAGACCAGCAGGCTGACGTGCCGCTTGAGCCGCAGGATGCGGGAGGCCGGGGTGGAGAGCACCGAGAGGATCCGGTCGATTACCGAGCGGCCGACCGGGACCGAGTCCATCAGCTCGTTGTAGAGGTGGATGAGGTCGTAGGTGGCGTAGTCGCGGGTCTTGCCGGGGATGACCGAAGGGTGCTGCAGCAGCTTCCGGCCGCGGCGGACCATGTAGCGCAGGGGATCGCTGAGGGCCTCGGGCAGGTCGTTGCGCATCAGCAGGGTCTCGTACTCGTTCACCGTGAGCCCCACGTGCCGCTCGTCCGGCGCCAGGCGGATCTCGATCCGCCCCTTGTCGACGCCGAGCTGGCTCAGCCGCCGCTCGAGCTGCTCGAACAGGCCGAAGCGGGGATCCTTGAGGTTGAGCGAGTCGATCACCCGACCGGTGGTCACCGGGATCGCCAGCCGCTCCCGGTGCACGATCTCCTCGCCGTTGTAGGCGACCACCGTGGTCCGTCGGTGACGGCGCCGCTCCTGGTACACCCCGTCCAGCTCGATGAAGTGCACCGGCTCGCCGGGTCGGTTCAGGTAGGTGACGCAGTTCTTCAGCCCGGCGCCGATGAAGGTGAGGTGGGAGTCGGCGTTGGTCGGCTCGGTCTCCTTCTCCTCCTCGCTCAGCTCCTGGCGCAACTGCATCTGATCGTGCAGGTACCCGGCCTCGTGCGGGAAGATGCGCTGGATGGCCCGGATCAGCGGATCGAGATCCTTGCGCTGGTTCCCCAGCCGCTCGCAGGCCCCCTGCTCGAGGTACCCCGCGGTGGTGTGCAGCGAGCAGTAGACCGACTTGCGGAACCGCGACAGGACGTCCCCTGCCTCCTCCCGGACCATGCGGGTCACGTCGATGATCTCGAACCGCTGGCGCGGGACGATGGCGAGGTTCAGCTCGACGGGAGAGGAGACCATGGCAGGGGCAGGAAGAAGGCTCGGTGGACGGGCGCTGGCCGTTGATCGGCAGACGCGGATGGTGTAAGATACCCCGAGCCGCAGCGACACGCAACCTGCCGCCCCGGGACTCGCCGATGAAGACCCTGCTGCTGATGCGCCACGCCAAGTCGGGGTACCCGCCCGACGTGGCCGACGACTTCGACCGGCCGCTGAGCCGACGAGGCCGCCGCGATCTGCCGCGGTTGGCCGAATGCCTCGCCGCGGTCGAGCCCCCGGTGGAGCGGATCTGCGCCTCCCCGGCGGTCCGGGCCCGCGAGACCGCCGAGACGATGGCCGCGGCCCTGGGCCTGGCCGGCCCGGCGCTGGTCTTCGACGACCGGCTCTACCTGGCCGACGCGGCGACCCTCCGCCAGGTGGCGGCGGAGCGGCTCGAGGGGGTTTCCTGCGGGATGGTGGTGGCGCACAACCCCGGTCTCGAGGACTGGCTGGCCCGACTCTGCGGCGCCGCGGCCCGCCTGCCGACGGCGGCGGTGGCGGCGGTCGAGCTGCCGATGGCCGACTGGGCCGACCTCGGCGAGGGGAACGGACGCCTGCTGTGGCTGCTGGTGCCGCGCCTGCTCCACGCGGCCGAGGACTGAGGAGGGCTCGAGCGGGATCTCAGCGCTCGAAGTGGGCGATGATGCGGGTAAGGGCCTCCTCGAGGTCGACCTTGGGATCGTACCCCACGGTCCGCCGGATCTTCTCCAGGTTCGGCGCCCGGTAGACCAGATCCTCGTAGGTGCCCTTGGGCCAGGCCTGCTCGTACGGGATGAAGTGCACCTCGGACTGGCTGTGGGTCAGGTCCTTGATCTTGTGGGCCAGCTCCTTGATGCTCATCTCGAAGTGCGAGCCGAGGTTGAAGATGTCGCCTACGGCCCGGTCGCAGTTGGCCAGGGCGATGAGGCCGTCCAGGGCGTCGTCGATATAGGTCCAGCAGCGGCGTTGCTCGCCGTCCCCGTACACGGTGATCGGGTGGCCGAGGAGGGCCTGCTTGACGAAGCGGGGCACGACCATGCCGTAATGCCCGGTCTGCCGCGGGCCGATGACGTTGAACGGCCGCACGATGACGCAGGGGAGCCGCTTCTCCCGCCAGTAGGCCAGGGCGAACAGCTCGTCCACCGCCTTGGAGGTGCTGTAGTTCCAGCGGATGACCGTGGTCGGCCCGAGGATGCGGTCGCTGGTCTCGGCAAAGGGGACGTGGCCGTTCTTCTTGCCGTAGATCTCCGAGGTGGAGGCGATGATCACCTTCCGCTTCTTCTCGTTGGCCAGCTCCAGGACGATCTCGGTTCCTTGGATATTCGTCTTCAGGGACTGCAGCGGGTTGTCGATGATGAAGTCGACCCCGACCGCCGCGGCCAGGTGGTAGATGAGCTGGCAGTCCTCGACCAGGCCGCGCATGACCTCGACGTTGAGCACTTCGTCGATGACCATGTGGAAGCGCGGGTTCCCCTCGAGGTGCTGAACGTTGGTGATGCTGCCGGTGGAGAGATTGTCGAGGGCGGTGACTTCGTCGCCCATCTTCAGGTGACGCTCGGCCAGGTGCGAGCCGATGAACCCCGCCCCGCCGGTGATCAGTATCCTCATCTCGCTCGTTCCTAGAAAAGCGCCAGCCCGCGGCCGCGACGGACGCCGGGTCAGCCGGCTCGCGCCTCCACCAGGTAGTCCCGGCTCAACCGGTGCACGGTCACCTCGCTCCAGCCCGTCTGCCGCAGCAGGTCGATCACCTCCTGGCGATCGTAGAACCGCACGGGGCAGGAGTTGGCCCGCAGGCGGACCCAGCGGCTGACGGTGCGCACCGTCCAACGGACCGGGAAGCTGAACAACGCGCGCTGCAGGGTGAGATCGCGCAGCCGCTGCAGAACCGGCAACGGCCGCAGAATATAATCAAAAAAGCCGATGGCCAGGCACAGCTCGAAAGGGCGGGGAGCCTGCCAGGTGAGGGGTTCGGCCTGCTCAAAGTGACACCAGTCGGCCACCCCGGCGGCGGCGGCGGCCTGGCCGGCCAGGGAGATCATGGTCGGCGCGAAGTCCAGCCCCGTGACCTGGGCCCCCCGCCGGGCCAACTCGACGCAGTACCGTCCGGTGCCGCACCCGACGTCGAGCGCGCTGAGCCCGGAGACCGGGCCGCAGAGGTCGAAGACCAGGGCGAACCGTCGGTGGACCACGCCCCGGAAGAGCCCGTCGACCAGACGCTGCCAAGGCCCCTTCTCGGTCCGGTAGATGGCGTCGAAGCGCTCGGCCGTGGCCGCGGTGTCGAAGTAGCGGCGGACCTTCTCGTCGGCCAAGGCAGTCACGGCTGCGTCATCGCTTCTCCGCGGGCCCACAGCCCCAGCACCTGACCCATGGGCGCGAAGCTGAACTCGGCCAGCAGGCGCTCGAGCCGGCCGCGGGTCTGCGCCAGGTTGCGGTAGTGGGGCAGGCTGATGCGCCGCGGCAGGTCGAGGCGCGGGTGCCCGGGGTCCAGCTCCCAGGGATGGATATAGAACACCGCCGGGTGCCCGGAACCGTTCACCGACCTCAGCGCGTACCGCGTAAGAGTATAAGGAAACAACCGGAAATAAGCACCCCCGGCTACCGGCAGGTTATGGCCGAGGACCCGCCAGGTCGTCAGCGGGAACTCGATCACCTCGCCGATCCGGTGGACCCAGCGGGGAGCCTCGGGCACCCCGTACCGGTAGTTGCGGACCGGGAAGATGCTGGAGTCGTACCGGATGCCGCACTCCGCGAGCACCGCGAAGGCCCAGGGGGTCTCGCGGGTAAGGGAGAAGAAAGGGGCGCGGTGCCCCACGACCCGGGTTCCGGTCATCTGCTCGATCAGGTCCAGCGAACGTCCGAGATCCCGGCGGAACCCTTCCTCCCCCAGCCGGTACACGAACTGGTGACCGCACCCGTGGGTCCCGAGCTCGTGCCCCGCGCCATCGATCTCGCGGATTACCTCGGGGGCGCGCTCGGCCACCGAGCCCAGCACGAAGAAGGTGGCCCGCACCCCGGCCCGCGCCAGCAGCTCCAGGAGCCTGCCCGTGCCCACGCGCAGGCGGTCCTCGCACCCGGCCCAGGTCCCGGGCGGCAGCTCGATCCCCTGGTACCAGTCCTCCAGATCCACGGTGAAGGCGTTGGTCACGGCCATCCTTCCTGGATTCGGCTCACCGGTCACCGCGGGCCTCCGCGACCACGGACCGGAGCGCCGCCAACAGTCGCTCCTGGCTGACCGCGAGGGAGTACTCGCGCTCCACGCTGGCCCGGCCGGCCTGGCCCATGGCGCGGCGCCGGCCGGGGTCCAGGATCAGACGGCTGAGCCGGTCCTCCCACTCCCCGGGATCGTCGGCCCAGAAGCCGGTCACCCCGTCGACCACGATCCGGCAGTTGATCCCCACCGGGCTGGTCACCACCGGCAGACCGACGGCCATGTACTGAAGCAGCTTGTACCCCCCCTTGCCGCGGGTCCAGGGATCGTCGGGGATCGGCATCAGGCCGATGTCGAACCCCTGCAGGTCGGCCACCTCCTCCTCCAGGCGCCACGGCTTGGCCTCGACGGGGATTCCCGGTAGGGCCGCCCGAGGGGCCCCGACCACGCGCAGCACCAGGCCGGGGAACCGGGCCACAAGCCGGAGCAGGGGCTCGGCCAACTGCTCCAGATAGGGCAGGGTGGTGGCGCTCCCGATCCAGCCGAGGACGATCCGCTCTCCGGGGGATCGCTCCGGGCCGGGGCAGTGGCCGACGGTGTCGATCGGCCCGGTGATGGTCGTCACCCTGGGGCAGAACCGGGCGGCATACCCGCCGGTATACTCGTTCTCGACCACGGCCAGGTCAGCCAGGGAGAGCATGGCCGGGAGCCCGGCGGCATTGCGACGCTCCTTCCAGGCCGCCAGCCAGTGCGCCTGCCGGACCTCGGTGGTGAAGATCGCGTCGTCGAAGTCGTAGACCATCGGCAGACGCCGGCGGCCGAGCCACCAGCGCACCGGCAGCGGCAGGATGACCTTCTGCACGAACAGGAGGGTGCAGCCGCGGGCCGCCCAGGGCAGACGCAGTCCGATCCAGACGGTCCGCCAGAAGGCCCAGAGATAGTAGAGCAGCTTCCGGAGGCCCGACCGGGTGACCAGGACCTGCGAGCCGCCGAGTCCCCGGTCGGGGAGAACGGTGAGGACGCGACAGTCGAGGCCGTGCTGCTGCAGGAAGGGGAGGTACTGGAAGACCCGCGTGCGGCTGCTGGCGGCCCGAAGGCCGTACTGGGTGACGAAGAGAACCCTCATCGACGGGCGTTTCCCGGAGTGGTCCGGACTATGAGCCTGTCGGAGAACCCCATTCGGGCTGCCGGCTGGACCGGCCGCGGACCGCGTGTGAGCCGGCTTCAGGCACGGGCCTCGGAGGCGGAACGATGGCGACCGCGAGCCCGCGCCGCGGCGAACTCGCGGACGCACTCGATGACCCGGTCCTGCTGGTCGTCGCGCAGCCCCGGGAAGAGCGGGATGCTGAGGATGCGGCGCCACTCGGTCTCGGTCACCGGGAGGCGGGTGGTGTAGGGCCGGTAGAGCGGCAGCAGGTGGTTGGGGTAGTAGTGCACGTTCGAGTCGATGCCGTGCTGGTCGAGGTACTCGCACAGCTCGTCGCGCGCCTCCGGCTCGACCCGCACCACGGCGTTGTAGCAGGAGCTGCGCGCGTAGGCCTGCTCGCCGAGCAGCTCGACCCCCTCGACCCCGTCGAAGGCGGCCCGGTACCGGGCCACCAACTGGCGACGCTGCTCGTTGGCCTGAGCCACCTTGTCCAGTTGCACCAGCCCGAGGGTGGCCGCCAGGTCGTTCATCTCGTACTTGAAGCCGACCTCCTCGACGTCGTACATCCACGAACGCCGGGGCCGACCGGGTCGGAACCGCTCCCAGGTCGGCCGCGAGATCCCCATCCACCGAAGGCGCTTGACCCTGGCCGCCAGGGCCGGGTCGTCGGTGACCAGCATCCCTCCGTCCCCGGTGGTCATGTTCTTGGTGGCCTGGAAGCTGAAGCAGCCCATCGACCCGAGGGTCCCCAGCCGGCGGCCGCGGTAGAGCCCGCCGCAGCCGTGGGCATTGTCCTCGATCACCCACAGACCGTGCTCGCGGGCGAGCTGCAGGATCGGGTCCATGTCGCAGGCGTGACCGCCGTAGTGCACCACCACCACGGCCCGGGTGGTCGGCGTGACCTTCCGGGCCAGCTCGTGGGGACTCACGTTGAGGGTGTCGGGATCGATGTCGCAGAAGACCGGTCGGCCGCCGCCCAGGAGGATGGCGTGGTTGGTGGAGACGAAGGTCATCGAGGTGGTGAGCACCTCCTGCCCGTCCACCTCGGCGGCCAGCATGGCCAGGTGCAGCGCGGCCGAGGCCGAGTTCAGGGCGATCGCGTGCTTGACCCCGAGCTCCTCGGCAAAACGGCGCTCCAGCTCGGCCGTGCGCGGACCGGAGCCGACCCACCCCGAGGCCAGGGTTTCCTGCAGGGCGGCGAGTTCCTCGGTGCCGAAGTTGGGCCTGGCAAGGGGTATGCGGTCTTCCACTGGCGGCATTGTCCTGGCAATATCCTGAGGCTAGGAATCGGCACGCGGAGTGCACCCCACGGGATCCCAGAAGGCGCGATCCCCGAGGGTGCGACGCAGGATCTGGCCGTACGCGGCCAGGCGCTGCCGGGCTTCGGTCCGGCGTGAGCTACGGATCACGGCCACCGGCCCCCAAAGCAGCGTGCGGAGGATCACCTCGGCCACGGTCAGCAGCCGCAGCAGGTGCAGCGCGCCGCGGCCGAAATGCTTGCGGTAAAGGTAGTACTGGCTGCCCTGGCTGATGACCAGCATCCGGGTGAAGTCCTTACGGGTGCTCTGTCCCCCCAGGTGCACGACGCGACCGGCAGGACAGTACCAGACCTGCCACCCGGACCGCCGGATGCGCAGGCACCACTCGAGGTCCTCGTAGAACATGAAGATCGCCGGATCGAGCGGTCCTACCTGCTCGACGACCTCCCGGCGAACCATCAGACAAGCCCCGGTGACCCACCCCACCTCCCGGGCCTCGGCGTGGTCCCAGCGGCCAAATCTATGGACCGGAAGTATCTTGTGCAACAACAATTTATTGACAATTTCCCAACCCGGACCAGGGGCTCTCCCGCAGGAGAGTTGCAGGGCCCCGGAGGCGGTGACCAGGCAGGGTCCCGCTACGCCGGCAGCCGGATGTCCATCGAGGAAGGAGGCCACGGCGCCCAGGGCCCCGGCCTCGACCCGGGTGTCGCTGTTGAGCAGGACGAGGTGTCGACCCCGCGCCTGACTCAGGGCCAGGTTGATCCCGCCCACGAAACCAAGGTTCGTGCCCAAGGCGGTCAACCGGACCCGGGGAAACGCCTCAGCCACCATGGCCGGGCTGCCGTCCTCCGAGCCGTTGTCGACGACCAGCACCTCCCACGCGGTCGACTCTGGGTCGGCGTAGATCGAGGAAAGGCAGTCGCGGAGGAGCTCGCGGGTGTTCCAGCTCGCGATGCAGATCGAGATCCTGGGGACGGGTGAGGAGGGCGTCATTTGAGCTGCCCTTGCGCCAGGACCGCCAATACCCAGGTCCGCAGCCGCTCGTCGCCCAGCTCGCACGACAGATTCAGGACCAGGACCGCACCGAGCAGCAGACCTGCCCGGCGCCACCCCCACCGGTCCCAGATCTCCCGACTCACCGCCGCGGCGTACACGAGGAAGAAGGGCTCCAGCGGCAGGCGGAAGCGCGTCGAGCCGTAGAGCACGAGGGAGAAGACCGCGACCGAAAGACCGATGAACCCGGTCAGCAGGGCCAGATCCGGATCCCCGCGATACCGCCAGAGACCGACCGCGAAGAACGGCAGGACCAGCATGTACCAGAAGTTGTAGTCGGGCCGCAGGAAGTACCAGAACCGGAGGAACCGCTCCCCGGCCAGCCACAGGTACCGGCCTGGATGGGACTGGATCCAGTCCAGCCCCTGCCGCCGCCTGTACCGGTCGCGCTCCACCTCGGAGGGGATCTGCCGGAAGAACGACTCCTCGACCCCCCAGCCGTGCTCCTCGCGCCAGGCCGGTCGGTCGGCGTTGCTGCGCGCCAGGATGAACCCGCCGTGGGT
>JBAZUN010000054.1:0-20540 GCA_041661365.1 Candidatus Latescibacterota bacterium | reverse complement strand
CCCGGCCGCCGGTGACACGGCCGTCTCCTCGCAGACCAACGCGGTGAGCGCCCGCTTCTCGATCCCGGTCGATCCCGTGGCCCTGCGCGCCGCCGGCAACGTGCAGCTCCTCCAGGAGGGGAAAGCGATCGCCGTCGAGGGCGTGGCCCTCGACCCGCAGACGGCCACGGTCACCTTCTCGCCCCGCGACGGGCTGCGCCCGGGAACGGCGTACCAGGTTCGCCTTGCCGCGGCCCTTGGCGGTCCCCTCAGGCAATCACAGGGTGACTTCCTTTGGGGGTTCGCCACCCGGGTGCCGATCCCGATCTCGGTGGCGCCGACCGCCGGGGAAACCGTGTCGGCCGGGAGCCGCCGACTTCAGGTCACCTTCTCGGACGCGGTCGACCCGGACCAGATTATCCCGGCCAACCTGCGCCTCAGTGAGAGCGGGGTGCCAGTGATCCTCGCTGCCAGCGAATTCCTCTATGACGAGACCTCGCACGCGGTGAGCTACCCGGCGGTCGCCCTGACGCCGGGCACCCGGTACCAGGCGGCCGTAAGCGCCCGACTGAGCGGCCCCCAGGGAAGCGGACTGGCCGATCTCGAGTGGTCCTTCCAGACCTCGTCCCCGCGGGTCATGGCCACCTTCCCGGTGTCAGGCGAGGACGGTGTCTCCACCTCCATCCCCGCCCTGCAGGTCGCCTTCTCCGGCGCGGTGGCCCGCCAGGACGCGGCCGGCTTCCGGATGGAGGCGCGGGCCCTGGGCGACTCCGCGGCGGCCTGGAGCCTCGAGTCGATCGAGAGCCCTAGTCTGCGGGACAGCAGCGGTACCGTGCTCCTCAGCTTCCCCCTGGCCCGGCGCCTGCGGTCGTTCACGGAGTACCGCTTTGCCGTCCTGCCCGGCGTCTTCGGCGTCCTGGCCGATACCGGCTATGCCTGGACCTTCCGCACGGCCGGGGCCCTGTCCGAGCCGGTCCAGGGAGGCACCGTGGCCAATGCGGATCGCAGCGTGGAGCTCTATTTCCCGCCGCGGGCCCTGGAGGCCGACGCCGACGAGGTGGTGATCCGCCGGCTTGCCGAGGACGAGGTGGCCGCAAAGCCAGCGTCATCGGAAACCTCCCTCACCCGGATCTCCAGCGCCTACGAGGTGCGGGCCGGCGCCGGTCCGCTCCACAAGCCGGCCACCCTCATCATGCGCTATACCGAGCCGGAGCTGGAGACCAGGGACGCGGCGCGCCTGGCCATCTTCCGCCGCGGCCAGAGTGGCTGGGACCGGATCGGCGGATCAGTCGACCCGGCCGCGCGCCTGGTGCGCACCGCGGTGGACAGCCTCGGCGTCTTCGCCCTGTTCGAGGATCTGAGCACGCCGGTCGGCTCGGCGAAGATCGCGGACCTGGACTGCCAGCCGCGGGCCTTCTCGCCGACGGGCAGTCAGGGAAAGGCCGAGACCGACATCTCCTTCCTCTTGACCGGTCCGGCCGAGGTCACCGTGCGCATCTACAACCTCACCGGACGCCTGGAGCGGATGCTGGTCACGGATCAGCCCATGGCCCCGGGCCGTATCTCCCTGCCCTGGGACGGCCGGGACGAGCACCGGGACGAAGTATCAAGCGGGCTCTACATCGTCGTGGTCAGCAGCGGCAGCACCCAGCGCGAGAAGACCGTGGCCGTGGTGAGGTAAGATGATGGACGTGAAGCGGCGCAGCCTCCTGGCCTTTCTGTTGTGCCTTCCGGTCGCGGCGGGGGCCCAGGTTTTCGAGAACGCCACCGTGACCAGCGGCACCGCGGACGCCGGGTTCTACAGCACCGGAGCTGCCTGGGGCGACTACGACGGGGATGGGGACCAGGATCTCTATGTCACCAACTGGGCCACGGCGTACATGGTGCCGACCAATGCCCTGTACGAGAACCAGGGGGACGGGACCTTCGTCGATGTAGCGGCGCTGCGGGGCGTCGCCTATGCAGGCGACAGCGACGCCGCGGCCTGGGCCGACTACGACAACGACGGTGATCTGGACCTGTACGTGGCGGACTTCTTCCGCCAGAACCTCCTCTACGAGAACCGCGAAGGGAGCTTCGTCGAGGTCGGCCGCGCCCGCGGTACGATCAACGTGATCCGCCAAGGCGCGGTTACCTCGGTCGGCTGGGGCGACTACGACAACGACGGCTGGTCGGACCTCTACCTGGGTAAGTATTACTACGCTAACGAGCTGTATCACAACGAGGCCGACGGCACCTTCCGCCCGATCACCGACCTCGGGGTGGGCGATCCGCGGGACACCCAGGCCGTCACCTGGGTCGACTACGACGAGGACGGCGACCTCGACCTCTACGTGGTGAATCGCGAGCAGGAGAACACCTTTTATCGGAACGAGCTGAGCAGCGGCGGGACCTTCTCCGAGGTGGGGGCCGCGCTCGGTCTGGACAACAAGGAGATCGGCCAGGGCGCGGCCTGGGCCGACTACGACAACGACGGCGACCTCGACGTCTTCGTCGCCAACGTCGGCGCCAACGCGCTCTACCGGAGCGAGCGCAGTACCGGCAGCGACCGCTTCGTCGACGTGGCTGCCGCTGCCGGTGTGCGCGATCTCGTCGCGGCCCGGTTAGATCGCACATTGGCCACCCTGGTGGCTCCGGTTTCCATCGCCGCCACGGCCGGCTGGGCCGACTACGACGGCGACGGCGATCCGGACCTGTACGTGGCCACGGGCGGCGACCGGCAGGAGCAGCGCGACGTGCTCTTCGCCAACCAGGGGAACGGCACCTTCCGCGACGGCAACTCGGCGGCCCGGATACCGTCGACCGCTACCGCGCACATGGCCCTGGCCTGGGGGGACGCCGACGGCAACGACGCGCCTGACCTGTACCTGACCGACGGGTGGGGCCTGGGCAACGTGCTGTATCGGAACACGACCGATCCCGGCCGGTTCGTGCGGGTGCAGGTTCGCGGCCGCGGGCCGCAGCAGGGCGGCGTCAGCCGCGACGCCATCGGGACTCAGGTGCGGCTGCTCGACCAGGCCACCGGCGCACTCCGCGGGTACCGCCAGGTTCTGGGCGGGGATCACGCCGCCGGTCTGGTCTTCGGGGCTCCGGCCGGCCCGTACGAGGTGGAGGTGCGCTTCCCGGGCCGGGACCTGCCCGTGACCCGCACCGGCGTCAATCCCGGCGATGCCGTGGTCATCGAGGAACCCTAGGAGTCAGGACCAGTGCCTACTCGCCTTCTACAGCGCCTCCGGCAGGCAACCCTGGCCGCTCTTCTTCTCGGCGCCGCAGCGCAGGCCGCCACCCCGGGACAACCCCAGGTCGGGGCCCGGGCCATCGGCATGGGCGGCGCCTTCACCGCCGTGGCCGGGGACGCCAGCGCGGTCTGGTGGAACCCGGCGGCGCTGGCCTCGCTCCAGCGCCAGGAGCTGTCCTTCAGCTATGCCGATCGCTTCGGGCTCGGTCTGACCCATTCCTACCTCGGCTATCTCCTGCCCGTGCGGGACAACCACGCCCTCGGCCTAGACTGGCTCTACCACGGGCTGGACGACGGCGAGCTGGGATTCCACCAGCATCAACTGCACCTGGGGTACGGGTACCGCAACGGCATCCGGCGGCTGCGGCCCTGGCTGGGAAATACGGCCGTGGGCGCCAGCGCCAAGTACCTCTCCCAGGGAACCGACCTCGACGGCCGCAGCGTGATGAAGGCCACCGGCTGGGGGTTCGACCTCGGGCTGCTGGTCCCCCTGCCGTACACCGTCCGCCTCGGGGTGACGGCCCAGGACGTGGGCGGCACCTCCCTCAAGCACGACGGCGGCCTGAGCGAGCCGGCCTTTGACGCGCATTATCGCCTGGGGCTGGCGGCCAAGCCGCTGGACGGACTCACGGTGGCGGCCGACCTCGACGACGAACTGCACCTGGGGGCCGAGTACTGGCTGCGCGGCCAGCTCGCCCTGCGCGCCGGCACCCGCACCGAGATGGACACCCCCGAGGGGCCGGGCGACGCCACCACCACCGCCTTCGGCATCGGCCTGAAATACCGCTTTCTCCAGCTCGACTACGCCTACGAGCGGCACCCGGTGCTGCCGCCGACCCACTACACCGCCCTGACCCTGGCCTACAACCCCAGGCTGATCACGGTCAAGGAAGCCTCGATCCGTCCCAACCCGGTCTTCCGCTCGCTCTACCGGCATTATCAGGACGGCGACTTCGTCGACGTGGTCATCGGCAACTCCTCCCAGGAGCCGGTCAGCGCCGCGGTCAGCCTGATGGTCCCCAAGATGATGAGCGTGCCGCACCAGGAGCAGGTGGTGCTGCCGCCGCAGAGCACGGAGAAGTACGCCTTCAAGGTCACCTTCGATCCTGACCTGTTCAACCAGCCCGAGGCCTACTACGACAACTTCGTCACCCCGGTGGTGCAGGTGCGGTACACCAGCAACCGCCAGGAGCAGGTCGTCGAGGAGCAGCTCGGGAGGGTATACGTCGCCGGCAAGGGGAAGCTGAGCTGGAACGTCGCCGGCATGGCCGCGGCCTTCATCACCCCGGCCGACCTGGCGGTGGCCGGCCTGGCCCGCGGGCTGGTCCAGCGTCACGACGGACTGCTCACGGCCAAGTTCAACCGGTCGAACCTGGGCAAGGCGACCCTCCTCTTCGACGCCATGGGGGTCTATCGCATCCGGTACCAGGCCGACCAGAAGACCCCCTTCGCCAGCATCGCCGCGGACAAGACCATCTTCGACACGGTCCAGTACCCCAGCGAGCTGCTGGCCAAGCCCGAGGGGGTGGACACCAAGATCGGCGACTGCGACGACCTGGCCGTCCTCTTCTCCTCGCTCCTGGAGAACCTGAGCATCGACACGGCCCTGCTCGAGGCCAACGACCCGGGGAAGGGCCACATCTACCTGATGTTCGACAGCGGCGTCCCGGCCGACCGGGTCGAGGACCACTTCGCCAGCCCGGCCGAATACGTGGCCTGGCAGGGCCGTATCTGGATCCCGGTGGAGACCACCATGTTCGGTTTCCCGTTCGCCGACGCCTGGCGGAACGGGGCCGCCGAGTACCATCGGCTCAAGCCGCGCGGCCTGATCAACGAGGTCTACGTCCAGCAGTGGCTGCAGGTCTACCAGCCCGCCACCCTGCCGCCGTCCCAGGCGGTCCTGCCGTCGCCGGCGGCGCTGGACTCCCTGCTGGCGCGCGACCTGGCCTTCTTCGACGACCGGGTCGACCAGATCGCCCTGGGGGGAGGGACCACGGTGAACACCGCGGACGGGGCGTACGACGCCGGCGCCGCGTACCTGCGGGTCGACCACCTGGAGAAGGCCAGCGCCATGTTCGACCGGGCCCTGGCCCTGGCGCCGACCCACGTCGACGCGCTCAACGCCAAGGGGGTGCTGCTCACCCGGCAGGCGCGGTACGACGAGGCCCTGGAGTACTACCGCCGCGCCCTGCAGTTGGACGACAACACCGGGGTACGGATGAACATCGCCCTCACCTACTACCTGAAGGGCGAGCGCCAGACCGCTGACCGGATGTTCGAGGAGGTGGTGGCGCTGGACGACTCCTACGGCGAGCTGTTCGACTTCCTCTCGACCGTGGGGGACGCCGAAGAGGCGTACGACCTGGGCGCCGGGTACCTGCGGCAGGGCCGTCCGGAGCAGGCCATCGAGCAGCTCGACCGGGCCTTGGCCGCCGACCCCAAGTTCGCCGACGCGCTGAACGCCAAGGCCGTGGCCCTGGCCCACCAGGGGAAGGTCGAGGAGGCCCTGGCCCTGGCCGGCCGGGCCGCCGAGCTCAGGCCGGACCAGCTCGGGTTCCGCCTGAACGTGGCCCTGCTCCACCACCTGAAGGGCGATACCCAGCAGGCCGAGGTGCTCTATCGGCAGGTGGTGGCCGAGGACGATTCCTACGAGGGTCTGCTCGACGTGCTGGCCGGGGTCGAATCGGCCGAGGAAGACTATAAAGTCGCGGTCTCCTACCTGCAGCAGGGCGAGCTCGACCGGGCCCTCGACCGACTCGACCGGGCCTTGACCTCCCGGCCGGATCTCGGTGACGCGCTGAACGCCAAGGGGGTGATCCTGACCCATCAGGGCCGGTACGAGGAGGCCTACGCGGTCTTCGAGCAGGCGGCCCAGGTCATGCCCGGGCATCCTGGAGTCCGGCTGAACCAGGCGATCGTCCGGTTCCTGCAGGGCCGACGCCAGGAGGCCGCTGACCTCTACCGCCAGGTCGTGGAGGCCGACGGCCGGTACCAAGGCTTCCTCGATTTCCTCGAGGAGGAGTGAGCCGGCCGGACGCAGGAACCGCGGCCGACGGCGTGCGTTCTACAGGTTAGCGGGAAGTGCGTCCGTGTGACCTGGGTCATGGTCACCGGCGAACGGACTGCCGATACTCAAGGCTGGACCTACCCCTGATCGATCTGCCCCACGGCGCCTACCCCAACCGGAGGAACGACCCATGAACAACGCGAAGTGGCTGTACCTGCTGGCCTTGGCACCGCTCGTGGCCTTCGCCGCCGCGGCGACCGCCGAGGAGCCGGCCCAGCCTCAGGCCGCGGCGGAGGACCAGGCCAAGGTCGACCCCAAGGAGGAGGACTGGCTCAATACGGTCTGGACTCAGGTCGACGGCATGGTTACAGCAGAGGAGTTCAAGAAGCAGGAAACGGTCACCGTGGCCGGAGTCCGTGGCGCCGAGGCCGAGGACAACGTCCTCGACAAGCTCTACTACAAGGGCGGCAAGCGGTACCCCAGCCAGGACAAGCTGAAGAAGGCGATCGACACCCTCAAGCAGGCGATCGCCCAGAATCCCAAGGCCGAGTCAGTGCCCAAGCAGGTCTTCTTCATCGCCCAGTGCTACGAGAAGCTGGGGCAGGTCGAGGAGGCCAGGACCTACTACACCCAGCTTACCCAGGACCACGCCAAAACCTCCTGGGCCCCCAAAGCCCAAGAGCGTCTGACCCAGTTGGCAGCGGCCAAGTAGCGTCCGGCCAAGCGACACGCGAACCCACGGGAGGCCGGTGGCAGGACACCGGCCTCCCTTTTTTTCGTATTATTGGTTGTCCGCGACCAAGGGCCGCGGGACGCGCGTGACGCCCCCACCCCGGCGGGAGTCCACCAATGGCCACAGCCCAGAGCAAGGGAACCCGGCTGCACCTCTACCTCGGTCCGCTGGCCGGCCTGCTGATCTTCCTGTTCTCGCTCACCGGACTGTACGAGCGGGCCGAGCTGGTCAGCTACGACTGGCGGTTCCACCTGCGCAACGGGCTGTTCGGGACTCCCCCCATGGCGCCGGCCCTGGGGACCGTGGAGATCGACGACCAGAGCGTCGAGGCCGAGGGCCGGTACCAGGACTGGACCCGCGACAAGTACACCGAGGTGGTGCGGCTGCTGGGCGCGTACCAGGCCCGGCTGGTGGGGTTCGACGTGTACTTCATCGAGCCGAGCGCCCGGACGGTGTCCGAGCCGCAGTTGCGGGCGCTGAAGACCATCGACCAGGAATCGGTCGACGCCCTCCTGGCCCGGTCGGACCACGACGCCCGGTTCCGCGACGCCATCACCGCCGCCGGGAACGTGTACCTGGCCCTGTACCTGGGCGTGGCCAGCGGGCAAACGACCGACGGCGAGAAGGCCGCTGCAGTGGAGCCGCGCTCCCCCGACCAGGAAGCCGCCCTGGAGGCGGTGCGTCGTCGCGCCCCCCGCCTGATGGTCGACCCGCGGACCAGTCCCATCACCCACACCCGCTACTTCGAGGTGCCGCTGGCCCTGCTCCGGGAAGCGGCCCGCGGCTTCGCCTACGCCCAGACCGTCACCGACGTCGACGGTGCCCGTCGCCGGTACCCGCTGGTCTACCAGTACGAGGAGACCCTCTTCCCGTCCATCGCCCTGCTGATGGCCTGCGACTACCTGCAGGTGCCGGTGAACACCGTGGAGGTGTGGCCCGGGGATCACATCCGGCTGCCGTCGGCCCGGTTCCCCTCGGGCGCGGTGCACGACCTCGAGATCCCGATCGATCCCCGCGGCAACATGAACGTCAACTGGGCCGGCCGCTGGGAAGACACCTTTGTCCGGTACCCCCACATCGCCCTGCGCCGGGCCTGGCAGCGCGAGCAGCGACAGGCCCGGCTCGAGCAGATCAAGGCCATGGTTACCGGCGACACCAGCCTGGCGCGCGATCCGCGGGCCCTGCCCGGCGCCCTGGCGGCCCGCGGTCTGGACGATCCGGCCGCCAACCGGGCCGCCTTGGGCACCTGGTTCCAGGCCGCCGCCATCGAGTCGGCCCTCCGGCCCGACCTGACCGCCCAGGCCTTCTTCCAGGCCCGCGGGGTCAAGCAGCCGGGCGAGGCCCAGCTCGAGATCTTCGCCCAGGTAGCGCGGAACAACCGCGTGGCAAGGCTGCTCGAACAGCGGCCCGGGATCTCCGCCGCCGAGCTGCAGACCGAGCTGCCCGGGGAGACCGCCCAGGATCTGGAGCTCAGCCGTCAGTACGTCAGCCGCCAGATGGTCGACGGCCGGGTACCTACCTCGGCGCGGCCGCTGTTCTTCTACCCGTACGTCGGGTACAACGGACGGGCCATCACGCCCGAGGACATGGCCGGGAAGGTCCTCTTCTACGGCCTGACCTCCACCGGCAGCACCGACCTGAGCGTGACCCCGTTCCAGGGCGACTACCCGATGGTGGGGATCTACTCCAACGTGCTCAACACCATCCTCAACGAATCCTTCATCGTCCGTCTGCCCTGGTGGGTGCGCGGGGTCATGGTGGTGGCCCTCGGCCTGCTGCTCTCCCTGGCCATCCCCCGGCTCAAGGTGCTGCGCGGCGCGCTCCTGATCGGCGTCGTGGTCCTGGTCTACGCCGCCGCGGCCTTCCTGGCCTTCACCCACCTCGGCGTCTGGATGGAGATGGTGGGGCCCCTGCTGATCCTGGTCGTCGGGTACCTGGCCCTGACCATCTACGGCTACGTCATCAAGGAGAAGGAGAAGGAGTTCGTTCAGGGGGCGTTCGGCCACTACCTGTCCCCGGTCGTGGTCGAGCAGATCATGGAGAACCCCGAGATGGTGCAGCAGCTCGGCGGCGAGGAGCGGGTGATGACCGCCTTCTTCTCCGACATCGCCAAGTTCTCGACGATCTCCGAGTGCCTGGGCCCGGTGGAGCTGGTCAACTTCATCAACCAGTACCTCACCGAGATGTGCGACATCATCGAGCGGCACGGCGGCACCATCGACAAGTTCGAGGGCGACGCCATCGTCGCCTTCTTCGGCGCTCCGATGTATTACGAGGACCATGCCCTGCGGGGGATCAGGGCCTGTATCGACCAGCAGCACCAGTTGGTGGAGCTGCGCCGCCGCTGGGAGCAGGAGGGGGCCCTGCCGCCCCGGCTGGCCGCGCTGCGCGAGCGGTGGCGGTCCGAGGGACAGGAATTCCTGCACGTCCGCATGGGCCTGACCAGCGGCCCGATGGTGGTGGGAAACATGGGCTCGCGCAACCGGGCCAACTACACCATGATGGGCGACACGGTGAACCTCGCGGCCCGGTTCGAGAGCGGCCAGAAGATCTACCGCACCGGGATCATGATCAACGACGCGCTCTACGCGCAGGTCAAGGACGAGGTGGAGACCCGCAAGCTGGACGTCATTCAGGTGGTGGGCAAGGAAGATCCGGTGATCGCCTACGAGGTGCTCGACCGCAAGGGACAGCTTCCGCCCGAGAAGTACCAGGTGCTCGACCTGTATAACCAGGGACTGGCGGCGTACGAGGCGTTCCAGTTCGCCGAGGCCCAGCGGCTCTTCTCCCTCGCCCTGGAGCTCGATCCCCACGACGGACCGTCCGCGCTCTACGCCGATCGCTGCGAGGATTATGCCGCCAATCCCCCCCGGGATCTGGTCTTCCGCGCCCAGAGCAAGTGACGCCGAGCCGAACCCCGAGCGCGGCGCCCGACCGCGAAGAGAGGACCCGCCTGATGCGCCTTGCCGGCCTGGCCCTGGCCCTGCTGCTGGCCCTCCCCGCCCGGGTGCGGTCGGAGGAGCCGCCGACGAATCTGGACCTGGTGGTCGCCGCCGTGGAGCGCGCCGCCGACGACGCCCTGGCCAAGGCACCGGAGCTGGCCCCGAGATCAGCCGGTGCGGTCGTGGTGGCGCCCCAGGCTCCGCATGCGGCCAACTGGGTCCTCGACCACGTCCTGAGCGAGCGCCTGCTGGCCCGGGGATTCGCCGTCACCCTGGACTCGACCTCGACCACGAGGGGCAGCGCGCGCCTGGCCTACCGGATCCTCGACCTGGGCGTCAGCGGCCGGTCCGGGCTGGGCGGCAGCACCGTGGAGCGCCGCGCCCGGGCCTCCCTTGCCTTCAGCCTCAGCCGCGGCGACTCCCTGCAGTGGCAGCAGGAATCCGGCGCCGTACTCCGCGACCGGGTGCCCCGCAACCGGCTCGAGCTCCTCGGCAACGCGGCCTATCCCTTCACCAAGGCCGAGCTCGAGGAACGAAGCTTCGGCCGGTTCGTCGAACCGTTCATCGTCTCGACCGTCCTGGGCGGACTGATCTACCTGTTCTTCGCCAACCGATGATCCGGGATCACCGCCCCCCGTTCCACCCCCGTTCTGCCCGAGGAGCCCGATGCGGAATCCGTACGTCCTGCCGATCCTGCTGGGAACCGTCTGCCTGCTCGGCTGCGCCAGCTCGCGCCCGCCGCGCCTGGAAGAAGCCGAGACCTATTACCAGGAGGGGCTGACGGCCCTGAAGAAGAAGCGCTGCCTGGACGCCGTGGAGAAGCTCCAGCGCGTGGTGAGCAACTTCTCCGGCTCGCGCGTGGTCGCCGACGCCCAGTACTACCTGGCCGAGGCCCAGTTCTGCAGCAAGGACTACGTCAACGCGGTCTTCGAGTACCAGCGGCTGATCGACACCTATCCCGCCAGTGAATGGATCGACGAGGCCCAGTACCAGATCGCCGAGAGCTACTTCCAGCAGCTTCGCCGGCCCGAGCTGGACCAGAAGGAGACGCGCGAGGCGCTCAACTACTTCCGCTACTTCCTCGAGGACAATCCGGGCAGCCCGCTGGCCGAGCAGGCCCGCCAGCGGGTCGTCGAGTGCCGCTCCCGGTTGGCCCGCAAGCAGTACCTCAACGGCGAGCTCTACCAGCGGCAGGGGTACCTCGACGCCGCGGTGATGGCCTACGACGAGGTCGTGCGCAGCTTCTCGGACACCCCGACCTACTACCACACCCTGCTTCGCCTGGGAGAGATCGCCCAGGCCCGGGGGGACGAGGCCACGGCGCGCGGCCACTGGGAAGAGGCCCTGAAGGACAGCGAGGAGGCCGAGGTCCGCGCCCAGGCGCAGGAGCGGCTGGCCAAGCTCCAGGCCGGACCGGCCAAGTAGTCACCCAGGTCGACAGATGGAACGACTGGGGGTGATGGGGGGGACCTTCGACCCGATCCACGTGGGCCACGTGCTGCTGGCCCTGTGGGCCAGGGAGCGGCTCCCCCTCGACCGCGTACTCTTCGTCCCGGCGGCCGATCCACCCCACAAGGAGACCCGGCCGGACATGGCCCCGGCCGCGGACCGCTGGGTCATGGTCGAGCGGGCCATCGCCGGCTTCCCAGGCTTTGCGGCTTCGCGGCTCGAACTCGATCGGCCGGGGAAATCCTACACCGTGGAGACCCTGCGGACGCTGCGGACCGAATACCCCGACAGCCGGCTCTACCTCGTGATCGGCGAGGACAACGTGGCCCAGCTCCCCTCCTGGCACGACCCGCGGACGATCCTGGAGCTGTGCACCGTGGTGGCCGGGACGCGCGCCTCGGCCGGCCTTGCCGGGGACACCGAGCTGGCGCGGCAGGTGATCCTCCTCGGCTCGCCCGTCTTCGAGGTCTCCTCCACCGAAGTGCGCCGCCGGCTGGCGGCGGGAAAGCCGGTCCGGTACCTGGTCCCGGACGCGGTGCTCGACTACATCGCGGCGCGGGGCCTGTACGGGTGCAAGGGGTCGCTTGACGCGGGATGAAGCGGCCGCTATCTTCTACGCCGCATCGAAACCCCGTGCACCCATAGCTCAATTTGGATAGAGCACCTGACTACGGATCAGACGGTTGGGGGTTCGAATCCCTCTGGGTGCACCACTGTCATGCCTGAAAGGGTTGCGGGCTGGTTCCCGTGACCCTTTCTTGCTCCGCAGCCAGAAGGGGGCTTCTTCAGCGGGCTGTCCGGGCACCCATAGCTCAATTGGACAGAGCATCTGACTTCGGATCAGATGGTTGGGGGTTCGAGTCCCTCTGGGTGCACCACTAAGACGCAGGCGAGACCAGGAGAAGTAGCCCTGCGCGATCCCCACCAGGATCGTCCAGGGCTTTTTCCATGCTTCCCTGTCTGCCTGTCCTCGCCACGTTTACAATTCTGTGTCAATCGTGCTGCTGAGACCTCGAACAGGGGTTCCCATCGGTTGATGGCTGACCTCGGCCAGGGCCTAACCCAGGAGTGGCGCAACCTCGGCCAGGACGTCGGCCCGTCCCTTCCAGGGCTTGTATACCAGACGCATGTCCAGACCGTATTCGGTGTCGGCGGCACACCTGGGGATGAGCAACTGGAAGTCCCACGCCGGACAGGTGTCCTGGCCGTCCGGGGTGGCTCCGCCCCCCGAGGGCGAGTGGGCGAAGCGCACCGTGGGGCCAGGGCGGAAGATGTAGATCAGCACCCGGTCCCGCCATCGCGCGTAGAAGAACCTCGCCGAGTAGCGGACTAGGGAGGGGTTGGCGTACAGCAGCCCGCAGGAAGTAGCTGCTCTTGTCCTCGGGTTGGTCGATGTACGAGGCCCAGAAGACCCCGAGGAAGCCATCCGGTGACGGCCCGGTGCGTCGCCGCATCCGGAACCGCAGATCGATCGCGGTCGGCGATACCACCTCGAACCGCGTCCAGCTCTCCACCCCGAACACGGCGGTCAGCGGCTGGTGCAGCTCGGCGGCGCACGAATCGAAGGCACGGATGGACATCGGCGATCGCCGCGGCTCGAACCAGACAGCGTCCTCGGGCTTGGGGCGGGTGTCGAAGTAGTGCTCCAGGTTGAGCCCGGCGTACCGCGGCACGAACGGCGAGGGTGCACCCGGCGGCGACTCCAGCGACAGGATGCCGTTGTACCCCTGGCCGTGCCGCTCCACGGCGCTGTTGTCGACCAGCACGCAGCGCAGGTGCTCGTTGCCGATCGCCACCGTTCCTTCGGTCATGTCCGGCCTCCCCTCGCAAGCCGATCGCGTATCTCGGCCGCCGCTTCGCGCCCGGCTTCCTCGATCGTAGACCCACAAAAGACGACCGCGTCCGTCGACGGGAGCAAGCTGCCGGGGAACGATCGCGCGAGGCGCGGGGTGCGTCAAGGTGTGCGGGGTGGCCGCCCCCACGGTCCGGCGGCGGCCACTCAGAGCCCGATGCTGACTCCGAGAAGGACCGAGTAGTCGGCGAACGCGGCATCGCCTTGCGCGTACGCCCCGGTGATCTCCGTGCGGATCTTGTCCGGCACGCTCTGCGTCCGGTCGCGCACCAGCGCCCACGGCACGGTGAGGTGAACCGTGCTGCCGGGAGCCAGGCGCCACGAGAGCCCGGGCTCGGCTGAGATCACGTACCCCGGCCGCCGGAACCCCTCGCTGCCGCCGATCAGATCGTGGACCGGGATCGCCTCGTAGCGGCCGCCCAGCGAGGCGCTGAGCCGGCCGAAGACGCAGGTCCCGCCGAGGCGCAGCATCACCTGGTCGGGGACGCTCATCACGTCGCTGCGGTACAGGGCCGCGGTGGCCGAGGCGGGGCCGCCCCGGGCGGTGGACACGCCGTTGTGCGCGCGCGGGTTGACCAGGTAGTAGAAGGTGCCGTACGCGGCCAGACGCGGGGACAGAGCGGCGTGGCCGTTGAGCTCCACGGCGAAGCCGGTGCCCCCGTCCCCGAGCTGGATCGACTGGTCGACCGGTCCCAGCACCCGCGTGCTGTCGTTGCGGACGAAGTAGTCCTGGTACCGATAGTCGCCGGTGGGCAGCTTCAACCCCAGGCCGGCCTGGACGTTCCACCGCAGTCCGAGGCCGGGCTGGCGGAGCCAGCCGTACGCGGTGACGCGGAGGTCGCCGATGCCGAACGACTGGGTCGTGTGGCGGCCAGCCGGCCCGGCGGCATTACCGCCGTGCTCGTAGAGCGAGGAGCGGGTGTTGCGGATCACCGGCACGTCGAGGGCGACCGACCAGCGAGGTCCCAGGCGGCGCTGGAGGTAGAGGTCGGTGGTATAGGAGTGGTTGACGACCTCGGTGTCCTGCTCGAGGCGCTGGGCCTGCTCCTTGCGGCCGACGAAGTGGCGGAAGGAGCGGAAGTAGCGGTTGTTGGCGCTGACCACCCAGGAGGGCTGGTATTCGCCCTCGACCCCGGTCATGAGGCAGGCCGTGGACCCGGTGCTGCGGATAGCCACGCAACCCTGGGCATGGACCGCAGCCGTGCCGAAGAGCATCGCCGCGACCAGAGCTGTCAGGCCGCCGATCACTGAGCGCGTCGCGTTCACCAGGCCGTCCCTCCTGTTGGCTTGGGGTGGAGCCGTCAGCCGAAGGCGGCCAGCAGCACAGGCCTGCGCCCGGTGGCGGCGGGACGAATGAATCGACGGCCTTGGAATTGTCAAGCGGGGCCGCAAAGGCGCGGCTTGGTCGGCCTCCAGGGTCAGGGCGCAGCCGCCGCCCAGAGCATAGCCGGGCCGGTGAGCCCGCCGGTGCCGATCTCCTGCAGCTCGAGTCTGCCGTTGGTGACCTTGACCACCACCACGTTCGGCTTACCGAAGGCGACCGCGTCGGTGGCGTCGAACTCCCACGGCACGCCGATCGGCGCCTCGCCCCGGGTGATCACCGGCAGGGGCTGGCCGTTGAGCCAGGCCGCTGCCTGGTCGTCGACCCCACCAAGCCAGAGACGCACCTTGCGGCCGCGGTATTGCTCGTCCACCACCGCCGAGGTGCGGTACCACGCGTCGCCCTTGTAGTAACGCAGTCCCTGGCTCGACCAGGACCGCGAGTAGGTCCGCAGCGGCATCCACGAGCTTGAGTCCACCTCGGGCTGCTCCAGTCCCAGGCCCTCGCCGGCCCCACTCGACTCCAGCATGACCATCCAGGTGTCGGGCAGCTTGGCGACGACCTCGTTGCCGCCGGTCACCCGCTCGTACCCCTGCTTGACCAGCGGCTCCCAGAACCGCGCCATGAAGGTAGTGGTGGCCCCGTAATCCGTGACCAGCGCCGGGGGCCTGTTCTCCAGGCCGCGGGGGATGATCTCGTTGTTGAGGCGCGTCAGCAGCCGGTGCGCCTCGACGAAGTCGTGGGCATTGACCGCGGCCATCATCGCCAACTGCACCTGGCCGAAGTCGAAGCCCAGGCGCGTCAGGTGCACCCGCCGCGCCTGCACCGAGCCGGCAGGTACGGCCTGCTCCGCCTGGCGCAGGGTGGCTGACAGCTCCGCCATCACCGGCGGGGTGAGGATGTGGGGCATATCGAAGACGTTGCCGGCGTGGCAATCGGCGCGGTAGTAGGCCTCCTCCAGGCAGTCGAAATGGGCGCGCATCGCCGTGGCCGCCGGGCCGTAGAGCTTGGTGAAGTACTCGTCGAGGGTGGCGTCAACGTCGAGGTCGGGGTTCCACAGCATCTTCGCCGCCAGGTAGAGCGCGGGGGCGTGGTAGGCCCACATCGGGTGGATCTCCTGCGTCCAGGCGATCATGCCCTTGCGGTGGTAGTAGGGAATTTCAGTCCGCACCTGACGAATCATCGAGATCGGCATGCCCGGGTCTGCCAGGTTGAACAGATATCCACGGTAGACCATCTCCACCCCCAGCGACCGCCACCGATCCACGACCCAGTCGAGGTAGGAGTGACGCTCCCAGCACCGCGGATTGTCGATGCTGTGGAAGCGGCAGACGTCGATCGGCGCGAACACCGGCAGGATGCGCGGGTTGGGCTTCTCGCGTACCGGCGGCCGCATGTAGTTCGAGTAGCAGAAGAACGCGATGCCGACCTTCGGGTAGTCCCTCTGCAGGTCCTCGAGCACCAGGTTGTAGAACCTGATGTACCGGTCGGTCACCGACAGCCGGCCGTTCAGCGGGTCCATGTCATCGGCATCCCAGGGGTCGCTGCCGAACCCCGCGCCGTCGTTGGGGCCCATGCTGATGTACTGAGACGCGGGATCGCGCCCGTAGGCGCAGGGCAGATGCTCCCACACCCCCTCCTCCAGGCCCTTGGGTTTGGTCCCCGGTTTCGGTGCCAGAGCCGCGCGGCACGCGGCAATCACCTGCCGTAGCACCTCGGGACTGCTGACCCGCAACTGCCCGGTCGGTCGGCCGTTCTCGTGCGCGAACAGCTCCGGCCGCGTCTGGGGGTCCGGCGCGAACGGGAAACCATGGGCTCCGGGCGACAATCCGCCCAGGCGCAGCCGGCGCTTCCACTCCGTCTCGGAGATCGGGTCCAGGATCCTGGCCGCGAACGCCGGGCGCTGGATCGTGTCCTGCAACGCCGCCGCGACCGTCCTGGCCTTCGGGATGACCGTGCCGAGGTCGCCGGGGATGAACCAGCGCACCCCCAGTTGCTCCAGCAGCTCGTACGCGGCGAACAGGGTCCCCTGGTCGAACAGGCCCACCATGGCCACGGTACCGGGCCTGACCACCAGGCGGAAGGACGCCGGATCGGTGCCGCCGGGCCGGATCGCATCGGCCAGCGACCGCGGCGCCGCCCCGCCGATGAGGATCCGGACGCCGATCGCCTCCTCCGCATCGGCCAGGATCGGCAGCTCGGCGCCGGAGATCATCTGGAGATGGGTCTGCAGCTCGGTCGCGGCCAGTCGCTCGTTGCCGGTGGGCTCGGGAGGAAGGACGATGGCAGCCGTGGCCACGCCATCCCTGACCAGCACGACCTCCGCGTCGGCAGGGGTCGCCGCGCTCGCACCGCGGGTCAGACAGAGGGACAGCGACAGCAGCGCCGTTGTCAGGGCAGCACCAAGGAGATCCTCACCAGACATCAGCTTGCACTCCTGGTTGGGGGTTCCGCGGCTACGTGAGAGGCCGGTGACGAGGCCCGCAACCACGCCATGAACGCCATGGATGGACCGCGCGGAGAACTATAGGAGTGCCCCTGGGGGTGGGTCAAGATGCGTAGTGCGGCAGGGACCGTGGTGGAGCCAGACGGCCCGGATCCGTAGATTGCGTTGAGAAGGGCGAAGGGAATGGCCAGCGTCCGGGACCCGGACAGCAAGGAGGGAGCCGATGCGGATCGGTCACTGCCAGTACCAGTCGTTGCCGGGCGATCTCGAGGGCAACCTTGCCAAGGTCGTCCGGGGAATGGAGCTGGCCGACCGCGAGCGGGTCCAGATCGTCAGCTTTCCCGAGTGCTTCCTCACCGGGTACCAGGACACCGAGGCGGCGGCCCGCGCCACCGCCTTTCCGGTCGACTCCCCCCTGCTGACCGCGTTCCTCGAGCGGATTTGCGGCTTCCGCGCCACCTGCATCGTGGGGTTCAACGAGCGGCGCGGGCCGGATCTGTACAACACGGCCGTGGTGGTCGAGCAAGGCCGCCTGCTGGGCCAGTACAGCAAGTGCTCGGCGTACATGCCGTTCCACCGACAGGGGCGTGAGTTCCCCGTCTTCGAGCGGGACGGCGTTCCCTTCGGCGTGGTGATCTGCTCGGACGGCGGGTACATCGAGCCGACCCGCATCCTGGCCCTGAAGGGCGCCCGGATCATCTTCTCGCCGCACTACAACTACATCAGCAAGGAGTCCCTGCTGAGCCACTTCACCACGGTGCGCGCCGACCACGTGGCCCGGGCCGTGGAGAATCGGGTCTGGTTCGTGCGCGGCAACAACGTCACGCCCAAGGGGCCGGACCCGGCGATTCAGCAGTACGACGGGGTGGGGTACGGGGACAGCTACATCGTCGACCCGGCAGGCGAGATCCTGGTCCGCAGTCGACGCCACCAGGAGGACTTCCTCTTCGCCGACATCGATCCCGACATGGCCGAGGACCGCACCTGGACCGTGGGCCGATCCCGCTGGAGCGCCCGCGAGCTCGGCCAGGCCCTGCTCGAGGCCGCGGCCCAGGCGGAGGAAGGCGAGACCCCGAAGAGGACGGGAAGACCAGCGGGGGCCTGATCTCCGTGGTCAAGGCCATCGCCGACCCTACGCACATGCAGTTGACCGCTGGCTGCCTGCCGAGAGGAGTGCCATGAAGGACGACTCGATCCTCGTCATCGGCGCCGGGTTCGCCGGCCTGGCCGCGGGCATCTACGGCCAGATGAACGGGTACCGCGCCCGCGTCTTCGAGATGCACACGCAGCCCGGCGGGCTGTGCACCGCGTGGCAGCGGCAGGGGTACACCATCGACGGCTGCATCCATTGGCTGGTGGGCTCATCGCCGCGCAGCGGCATGCATCGGCTCTGGGAGGAGGTTGGCATCGCCCAGGGCCGCCGGTTCATCGACCTCGACGAGTACCTGCGGCACGAGACGGCAGACGGCCGCACCGTGGTGCTTTACACCGACCTCGAGCGGCTGGAGCGGCACCTGCGCGAGCTGTCCCCCCAGGACACCGAGCCGATCGGCGAGCTGATTCGCGGGATCCGGCTGTTCCTCGGCTTCGATCTGCCAGTCGACAGCGAGCCCCTGTCTCGGAGGGTGCGCAAGATGCTCCGTCTGGGCTGGCTGATAGCGGCCCAGGGGAAAGCCCTGCGCCGGTGGCTGAATACCCCGATCACTGACTTCGCCCGCCGCTTCCAGGACTCCGCCCTGCGCGAGGCGCTGCTGGAGGCCTGGGTCCCCGAGTTCTCGACCTTTTTCCTGCTGTTCACCTTTGCCTGGCTGCACGAGCGCAATGCGGGGTACCCGATCGGTGGCTCCCTGCCCATGTCCCAGGCCATGGCCCGGCGGTACACCGATCTGGGCGGGGCCATCGAGTACGGACAGCGGGTGGAGAGGATCCTGGTCGAGGGCGACCGGGCAGTAGGAGTGCGGCTGGCCGACGGCAGCGAACACCGGGCCGATCGGGTGATCTCGGCGGCCGACGGCCACGCGACGCTCTTCGATCTGCTCGACGGTCGGTACGTCGACGACGAGGCTCGACGGCCATACCAGGAGTGGCCGATCTTCCCCCCGCTGCTGTATGTGGGCCTGGGCGTGAGCCGCTCGTTCGCCGATGAGCCCCGGACGCTCTCGGGGTTCACCTACGCCCTGCGCCAGCCCACGCGGATCGGCGACGCCGTGCGCCAGCGGCTCGCGGTCCATCTGTACAACCAGGATCCGACGCTGGCGCCGGCCGGCAAGACCAGCATGGTGGTGATGCTACCGAGCGAGTACCCGTATTGGCAGGCGCTGGCCACGGACCGCGCCGCGTATGAGCGCGCCAAGGAGGAGGTGGGGCGCACCGTGGTGGCCGTGCTCGAGCAGCGCTTCCCGGGCATAGCAGGTCAAGTCGAGATGGTCGACGTCGCCACGCCGCTGACCTTCGAGCGCTACACCGGCAACTGGCAGGGCAGCTTCGAGGGGTGGCTGCTGACGCCACAGAACGCCCACACGGTGATGAAGCCCATGCGCCAGACCCTGCCCGGGCTGCAGGGGTTCTACCGGTGCGGCCAATGGGTGGAGCCGGGTGGCGGCCTGCCGACCGCGGTGATGTCCGGTCGGCGACTGGTGCGGGCTATCTGCCGCGAGGACGGCCGGCGGTTCCGGACCAGGGTGTCCTGACGCGCGCGGTGCTCCACCGAGCCGCATCTTGGCCTGCTGCGGACCTGGCCGGCAACGGCTGGCTACGGGACGCGTAAGCTGCCTGGCCTGGCGCCCGCTGGTGGGCTCGCACCGCCTCGAGCTGCTTGGCCCCGGCTAGCCACGGCCAGTATAAGTCAGGCCCTCGCTCTTCCGCGGGGCGGAACCACCAGAGCACGAGAGTGCAGGAAAACGTGTCCTGTCGCCGAAGGAGGTGCCGGTGAGCCATGCCATGTCGTCCCGCGAGCGTCTGCTCGCGGCGCTGAGGTGCGAGCGACCTGACCACGTGCCGCTGGCCTTCATGCTCTTCAGTGCGCTGGGGGATCGCCTCGCCCAGACCGGGGCTGCCGGCCCCGTCGCCGCGATCCAGACGCAGCTGGAGCTCGGGCTGGACGTGGTCGTCGACCTGAGCACCTTCAGCGAGATGGCCCGCGATGTCGGTCATTCGGATGCGCCCGGCCTACCGGTCCGGCTCGATCCCCGCGTCCGCACCCGCCACTGGTGCGAGAGCGGCCCCGGGCTGCGGTACCCCAGACTGCACCGCGAGTACGACACCCCGGCGGGTACGCTGAGCGTGGCGGTGGACCAGACCGAGGACTGGCCGTACGGGGATGCCGGCCGCGGAGATTACCACGTCCCGTTCATGGACGACTTCCTGGCGCCGCGCTGCTCGCGCCACCTGGTTCAGGGCCGCGAAGACCTGGCCGCGCTGCGGTACCTGCTGGTGCCGCCGTCGACAGATGACCTGGCCCGCTGCCGCCAGGCCTGGGAGTCAGGCCGTCAACTGGCTCGGCAGCACGATCTGCTGCTGGCGGGGGGCTGGGGGGTGGGCGGCGATGCCCTGGCCTGGTTCTGCGGGCTGCAG
>JBAZUN010000053.1:11081-20650 GCA_041661365.1 Candidatus Latescibacterota bacterium | reverse complement strand
GATCGGACGCGGAGACGCACTACACCGCCCTGATCCGGTGCGACGGCGGCATCGTGCTCTCGGTGGAGCGCGGCGAGTACATGGCCGCCGCCAGTGAGTCGGCTTGGCGGATCGTCGGCGAGCGCGGTTCCCTGCGGCTCACCATGACCGGCGAACCGCGCACCGTGGTCTGGCACGACGAGGGCACGCCCGACCGGGGGGTGGTATCTCATGCCGCCTGGGAGGGCGAGGACGACCACGCGGCCATCCACGCCGGTCCCGTGACCGACTTCGCCGCGGCCATCCTGACCGGGGTACCGCCGCGCACTGACCTGCACCGCGCCATGCTCATCCAGCGCCTCACCGACGCCATCTACTCCTCCGCCCGCACCGGCGGCGCGGTCGACCTCCCCTGAACCGCTGAAGAGGACCCCCCGATGAAGATCGCCTTCATGACCTTTTCGACGCCGCAGCTCACCCTCGGCGAGACGCTGGCTGCCGCCGCCCGCCTGGGGTACGACGGCATCGAGCCGCGCGTGGGCGCCGGCCACCGGCACGGACTGGAGTACGATGCCCCGACCGCGCTGCGAGCCGAGGCCGTGCGCCGGGCCGTTGACGCGGGGGTGGCCTATGCCTGCGTGGCCACCTCCTGCCAGTTCGCCAACCCAGCCACGGCCGCCGGCCACCTGGAAGACGGACGTCGCGCCATCCGCCTGGCCGCGGACCTCAGCGCCCCGTGCATCCGCGTCTTCGGCGGGCCGCTGGCGGAAGGTGCGGCGCGGCAGGACGGCATCGGCTCCGTCGCCGCCTCGCTGGCCGCCCTGGCCGAGGAAGCGCGAACCGCCGGGGTCACGGTCTGCATGGAGACCCATGACGACTGGTGCGACCCCCGCCACGTGGCCGCGGTCATGCGCCAGGCAGGCCAGGCCGCGATCGCCGTAAACTGGGACGTCATGCACCCGGTGCGCACAAGGCTGGCCAGCGTCGACGAATCCTTCGAGATCCTGCGTCCCTGGATCCGCCACTTGCACGTGCACGACGGCGCCGCCGAGGAACCGCTACACATGGTGCCCCTGGGCACAGGCATGATCGACACGCGCCGCGCCGTGGAGCGCCTGGCCGAGGTCGGCTACGACGGCTACCTGAGCGGCGAATGGATCGACTGGGAGCCGTGGGAGGTGCACCTGCCCCGCGAGCTGGCCGTCCTGCGCCAGTACGTGCAGGAGGCCGAAGCCACACCCCGAGCCTGAAGGAGCCCGGCCGCGAGCGCGTCGCGGTAAGCCTTGCTGGTCGAGTACTGGCAGGTGAGGGTCGGGGAGCCGGGGCACTGCACGGAGCATGGATCTGACCCTGGCAGTCAGAGGAAGGAGGGGTATCGTGATTCAGGGAATGTCCTCCAGCGAGCGGATCAGGGCCACCGTGCGACGGCAGCCGGTCGATCACCTGCCCCTCTGCTTCGACGGCATCTGCCACGGGATCATCGGCTTCCTCGAGGCGCGGCGGACCACGCCGCTGGAGAAGGCCGGCTTCCTCCTGGACCTCGGGCTCGACACCGCGATCACCGTCTCTCCGTCGCTGGTTTCCCAGCGGCAGATCGAGATCCGGGAATGGCAGGAAAACCCGGTGGGCGAGGCCTGTCCGATGCTGCACCGCGAGTACCACACCCCGCAAGGCGTGCTCCGGCAGGTGGTCCGACGGACCGAGGACCACCCGGGAAGGATCCACCTGTTCAGCGACCACAACGTGCCACCGGGCCGCTCCCTGACCTACCTGGTGGAGGACGAACGGGATCTCGACGCGCTGGCCTGGGTGCTGCGCCCTCCCGCGGGAGACGAGCTGGACCGGTTCCGCCGCGAGGTCGAGGAGTACCGCCCGTTCTGCCGCGAGCACGGGATTCTGCTCAGCGGGTACCTCGAAGGGGTCGGGGACCCGCTCATCTGGCTTTCGGGGGTGGAGCGGGCCGTGCTGGCGGCCGTGGACCAGCCGGCCTTCATGGCCCGGTACGCGGAGATCGTCTCCGCGTGGGATCGGGCTCGCCTGCAGCTCATGCTCGACGCCGGGGTCGAGCTGATCGTGCGCCGCGGCTGGTACGAGAGCACCGACTTCTGGTCGCCCTCCCTGTACCGCCAGCTCCTTCAGGAGCCGCTGCGCCGGGAGATCGAGCTGGCCCACCAGGCCGGAGCCCTGTTCACCTACGTGATGAACTCCGGCGCCATGCCCCTGCTCGGCTCCTTCCGGGAGCTGGGGTTCGACGTCCTGTCCAACCTCGACCCCCTGGTGACCGGCACCGACCTGGAGATCCTGAAACAGCGACTCGGCGACCGCGTCACCCTGTGCGGCGGGGTGAACAACAACCTGGTGCTGGAGCTAGGCACCCCGGCCGAGGTGCGCGCGGCGGTGGCCGAGGCCGTCGCCCGTCTCGCCCCTGGGGGCGGCTTCATCCTGGCACCGGGTGACTCGATCCTGAGCACGACCGAGACCGCGATCCGGAACTTCCACCTGCTGGTCGAGGCCTGGAAGGAGCTGGCGGCCTGACCGCCTTCTACCGGCAGTTCCTGCCAGGCGACGCGGCAGCGACCATGGCCAAGGAGACCACCTTATGAGCAACGTCAACGTCACGATCATCGGCGCCGGGAGCGTCGTCTTCTCCCTCGGCCTGGTCAAGGACCTCTGCCTGACCCGCGGGCTGGCCGGGAGCGAGGTCCGCTTCATGGACATCGACGAAGAGCGGCTGGAGATCGTCTATCGCCTCGGCCAGCGGTATGCCGAGGACCTGGGCGCCGAGCTGCGCTTCAAGCGCACGCTGGATCGCGCGGAAGCGCTGCAGGGTGCGGATTTCGTCATCGACACCGCCACGGTCACCCACGACGAGCGGTTCATGAAGCGCCGCCGCGAGCTGACCGCCGGGCACGGCTACTTCTACGGCCACTCCGGCATGCCGGAGTGGCACAACCTGCGGCTGATGCTCGACGTGGCGCAGGACATGGAGGATCTCTGCCCGGAGGCATGGCTCCTGCAGGCCGGCAATCCGGTCTTCGACGGCACCACCCTAATGGCCCGCGAGACCTCGATCAAGGTCTGCGGGCTGTGTCACGGCCACTACGGGTACCGGCAGATCGCCCAGATCCTGGGACTCGATCCCGATCGCGTCACCTGGCAGGCGCCGGGCCTCAACCACAACATCTGGCTGACGCACTTCTTCTGCGACGGTAAGGATGCCTACCCCCTCATCGACGAATGGATCGCGAATCAGGCCGAGGCGTATTGGGCCGAATGCCGCGCGAACGGGAAGGGGATCGCCACGCAGATGTCGCCCGCGGCCGTCCACCAGTACCGGATGTTCGGCCTGATGCCGGTCGGCGACACCCCGCGGCGGGGCGGCTGGTGGTATCACACCGACCTGGCAGCGCGCGAGCACTGGTACGGCCCGGGGGGCGGCGGGGACACCCCCGAGGGCCGCGACCGCATCCTGCGGGGGAAGGAAGAGCTGCGGGGGCGGATGAAGGAGGCGGCCTATGACCCGAAGGCGCGTCCCGTCGCGATCTTCGGCAGCAAGCCGACGACCGAGCAGCACATCCCGATCATCGACGCGCTGGTGAACGACCACGAGGGGCAGTTCCAGGTCAACGTGCCGAACGACGGGGCGCTGAGCGGCATCCCCGACGACGTGGCGGTCGAGGTGCCGGCGCTCGTCAACCTCAAGGGGATCCAGCCGCTGCGGGTCGAGCCGCTGCCCGCCAAGGTGATGCTGGAACAGATCTATCCCGACTGGCTGGAGATGGAGCGAACCCTGGAAGCCTTCCACACCGGCGACAAGACCATCTTGCTATGGAGCGTGCTGGAGAGCCACCAGACCCGCTCCTACGATCAGGCCATGGGGGTCATGGAGGCGATCCTGCAGATGGCGCCCAATGAGCCGATGGCCTGCGTGCAGGAGATCAACCAGCACTTCAAGTGGCCCGAGAACTGGTAATCTGTTCCACCACCCTGAAGGTCGAGCCCTTCGACCGACCTGCGAGAGAGCCCTGCATGAATGCGAACGACCGCACCCGTTTGAGGAACCTGGCCTCCCGATACACCGAGTACGCCACGGGCGAGGTGATGACCCAACGCCGGGAGAAGTGGCGACGGCACAACCGTCTGCAGGAGCGGACTTCCCCCTTCCACATCGAGGACAACGGCACCTTCTTCCGCGACCTGCTTCCCCCGCCGGAGTGCGCGGACGAGGCGTGCCGTCAGTTGGAGTCGCGGCTGCTCCACGCGGTGACCGCGTACGAGCGGATCGACGACGACCGGATCATCCCGGATCGGTTCGTCGTGGACTGGGCCACCAGTATCACCAGCTTCTGCGAGGAGCTGCGGTTTACCCACGCGGACGACGGGTACGGCGGCACCTTCGGGTACGAGAGCAACAAGCCGGTCAAGGATATCGACGCGGACTTCGGCAAGATCCGCAAGCGTTCGCTGATCCTGGATCGCGCCTTGACCGACCGGCGCGCGGAGCTGGCCGGGGAGGTCTTCCGAGGGTTGCTGCCCGTGGTCGTCGGCAGGACCAGCTCGCTCTACTCCGACGGCATCGCCAACAAGGCGGTGCACCTGATGGGCATGCAGGAGCTCTACCTCGAGATGGCCACGCACCCGGAGGCCGTCCAACGGCTGCTGACCCGGCTGGCCGAGGACAACCTGGCCCTGGGCCGGTGGGAGGAGGAGCAGGGCCTGCTCGTGCTGAACAACGACGGCAACCAGGGGTATTGCTCCGGCAGCTCGCAGCTCACCGACGAGATCCCTGGCCGGGAGATCCCGGCGGGCGGGCCGATCCGGTCGACCGATCGCTACGGGTACCTGGAGGCCCAGGAAGCGGTGGGCCTGTCTCCGGCCATGTTCGACGAGTTCCTCATGCCGCACTTCAGCCGCCTGGCGGCCAAGTTCCGGTTGATGAAATTCGGCTGCTGCGAGCCGGTGCACGACCTGATGCCCCACCTGCAGCGGCTGAACGGGCTGCGCAAGGTGAGCGTGACCCCGTGGTGCAATCTGGAGAAGCTGGCCGCCTGCTGCAGCCCGAAGGTCATCTGGTCCCGCAAGCCGGTGCCGCTGAAGCTCTGCGGCACCACCTTCGACGCCGGCGACTTCCGGGCGCACCTGCAGGAGACCCTGGAGATCGGCGCGGGGTTCTTCATCGAGTTCGTCTTCCGCGACACCAACCGCCTGACCGGTGCCATGGAAGGTCGCCTGGCCGAAGCCTGCGCCATCGTCCGGGAGGTGACCGGTCACCCCGAGGGCCGCTCCCGCTGAGCAGGAGGCCGCGACCAGACGATTCAGTACCGATACTGCCGGGCGGTCTCGTACAGGGCCAGGACGTTCTCCACCGGCACGTCGGCCTGGATGTTGTGGATCGGGTTGACCACGTATCCACCTCCGGGAGCGAAGATCTCCAGGCACTCCCGCGCCTCGCGCCGCACCTCCGCGGCAGTGCCGAAGGCGAAGGTGTTCTGGGTGTTGATCGCCCCGCCCCAGAAGGTCAGGCGCCGGCCGAAGCGCTCCTTCAGCCAGCGGCGGTCCATGCCGGCGGCCCCCCACTGCACCGGGTTCAGGCAGTCCACCCCGGCCTCGACGATGTAGGGAATCAGCCCCGGGACCGACCCGCAGGTGTGGATCCACACCTTGACCCCGGGGAACTCGTGGACCGCGTCGCAGACCACCTTCCACCCCGGCACCATGCACTCGCCGAACAATTGCGGCCGGAAGGCCTCGCGGTCCTGCGTACCGTAGTCGGCCCCGCTCAGGACCACGACGTCGATCTCCTCGCCGACCGCGGCCAGAAACTGGCGGGCCCGGCCGGCCATGGCCCGGGCGTGCGCCATGACGTACTCGCGGCAGTGGGCCGGCTCCAGCGCCATCTTCATCCCCCACTGGTACAGCCCGCCGTACCCCGAGGTGAGGTTGAACGGCGGGGTGACGACCAGGGCCCGCTCGGTCGAGGCGCGCAGCGCCCGGATGCGGCTTCGATACTGCGCGACCCCCTCGTCGCTCAGGGGGCCGGGAATCCCCCACTGCGACTCGTCGAGGTGGGGCACCTCGAAGGTGTCGGTCAGGTTGGCCACGTTGATGGCGTCGAAGTACCGGCCGCCGCTGGGCATGCGGGCCACCGGCTCGGTCCACTCCGGTCCGTCCCCGATCAGCAGGTCGCCGTTCGGCAGGCGCTGGGGCCGGAACCCCGCCGGCACCTCGAAGGTCTGGCCGTCCCAGAAGGTGAACTCCTTCCAGCCGTCGCGGCTGAGCCCGTACGGGAGCTGTGGGTCGGGAACCATGGCAAAGTCGCAGCCCAGGGCGTCCAGCACCGGCTCCTCCACCTCGGCCAGCATCTGGAAGAGGTCGTAGACCCGGGTATGGCCGCCCTCGATCCCCAGGGCCCGCTTCAAGGCGCCGTAGGTCCAGGCCGAGGTGCCGGTCATGCGGGTGGCGCCCAGATCGATGGCCGGGCGGTCTGCCTGATGGTGGTTCAGGATCCTGCGCGCGCGCTCACGTGACGTCATCGGTTGCCCCTCCCTGATGAGACCCTTCCTAGATAGGATGTAACCTTGGACTCTCTACCGGATGCACCGTCCTGAACGGCCCGATGGCTTCCGATAATCTACGGGCGTATAGCACCAGGCCCAAGCCGAACTGCCCGATCCCTGCGATCCCCAACCCTCCGCTTGACCGGCGACCCCGGAAGACTCTTAGTTCATCCTGTCCGCTGAACGAGTCCATCCACCGCGACCGGCCAGGCTGCCGCCGCTACTTGGAGGAGAAGGGGCATCGCATGGAGATCAGGGAGGTACCGTTCATCGCCATCGGCGGGCTGTACGAGGAGGACGACCTCGAGGCCGTCTCCCGCGTGACCCGGGCCGCGGCAGAGGGAGGGAGCTTCTTCCCCCTGCCCGAGGAGGGCGAGTTCCAGGAGGCCTTTGCCCGCCACGAGGGGGCGCGCCGAGCCGTGGCGGTCAACTCGTGCGGCACGGCCCTGGACTGCTGCATGATCGCCCTGGGGATCGGCCCCGGTGACGAGGTGGTGACCACCCCCCTGACCTTCGTCTGCACCGCGGGCGCGGCCGTGGCCCGGGGGGCGCGGGTGGTCTTCGCCGACGTCGACGAGGCGACCCTCAACCTCGACCCGGCGCGGGTGCGCGAGCGCCTCACCCCCAGGACCAGGGCGATCCTCCCGGTCCACTTTGCCGGGCTGGCCTGCGAGGTGGACGCCTTCGACCGGATCACGGCGGAGACCGGGGTGCCGGTGATCTACGACGCGGCGCACGCCGTGGGGACGCTCTACCAGGGCCGGCCGGTGGGGGGGCGCGGCCTGGCCTCGTGCTACTCCTTCCAGAGCAACAAGAACATGACCACCCTGGGAGAGGGCGGCGCCGTTACCACCGACGACGAGGCCTTTGCCGAGAAGGTGCGGCAACTGAAGACCTTCGGGTACGTGTACGGCGGACCGGGGGTGCGCGTGGCGAGCATCGGCTTCAACTACCGCATGACCAAGGTCCAGTGCGCCGTGGGGCTGACCCAACTGGCCAAGATCGACCGGGTGATCCGCGCCCGCCAGGAGCGGATGCTCCGCCTCAACGCGCTGCTGGCCGACCTCCCGGGACTGATCCTCCCGGTAGGCCACGGGGAAGGTCACGGATCGCACCTGCACGTGGTGCGCGTCGACCGCCGCACCGTCCGATCCACGGCGGCCCAGGTGGCGGCGCACCTCAAGGCCCGGTACCGCGTCGGTACGGCCAAGCACTACCCGCCGGTGTGGAGCTGGGAGGCCTTCCAGGCCCTGGGATACGACGGGGCCGGTTGCCCGGTGGCCGCGCGCGTTTGCGAGGAGGTGCTGAGCACGTCGGTCTTTCCCAAGACGACCGACGAGGAGCTGGAGTACATCGCCTGGGCCTTTTGCCAAACCCTGGCGGAGCTGGGCTGAGGCGGCCTCCCTGAGCGCGGACCGATTCGGCGTCGCGCTCCGGGACATCGGTGGAGGGATCACGGGTGAGCACACTCAGATGGCTCCTGGTGGGGGCGGGCGACATCGCGCGCAAGCGGGTGGCCGCGGCGCTGCGCCAGGCCCGCGGCTCGGAGCTGGCAGGGGTCTGCGACCTCGACCCGGTGCGCGCCGGCTCCCTGGCCGCCGAACACGGCAAGGTGCCGGTCTTCGCCGACCTCGACCAGGCGTTGAAGGCCTTGGATGCCGAGGCGGTCTACGTGGCCACCCCCGTGGCCCTGCACGTGCCGCAGGCCCTCCGGGCGCTGGCGGCAGGCCGCCACGTGCTGGTGGAAAAACCGCTGGGCCTGGATGCAGCCCAGTGCCGGGCCGTGGTCGAAGCGGCTGCAAGCACCGGTCGCCGGGCCGGCTGCGCCTACTTCCGTCGTCTCTTCCCGACCTTTGGCCAGGCCCGGGAGATGATAGCCGCGGGGACGCTGGGCCGGGTGGTGCTGGTGCGCATGGCGTATTACTCGTGGTTCGCTCCCGAGGTCGACGATCCCAAGCGCTGGCGCGTGGTGCGCACGGCCAGCGGCGGCGGCCCCCTGAGCGACATGGGCAGCCACATGCTCGACCTGCTCGTGGGATTGCTGGGGATGCCCGAGACGGTCTTCGCCCGCTGCGCCAGCCTGGTGCATTCCTGGGAGGTGGAGGACACGGCCAGCATCGTGATGACCCTGCCCGGCGGGGCCCAGGTCTCGGCCCAGTTCGGCTGGAGCTCGAAGACCTGGCGCCACGAATTGGAGATCGTCGGCACCGAGGGGAAGCTCTACTGGCATCCCTTCGACTCGGGAAAGGTGGTGAAGACCATCGGCCGGCAGGTCGAGGAGCTGGAGCTGCCGCCGGCGGTCAATGTCCACCAGCCTCTGGTGCAGGACTTCGTCGACGCGGTGGCCGAGGGGCGCGACCCGGTCTGCCCCCTGGCGGAGGCGGCGCGCACCAACGCCCTGCTCGACGCGGTCTACCGCTCGGCAACCGAGCGGCGGGAGGTGGCCCCGTGAACTTCGCCCCCCGGCCGGAGAACGATTTCGCCGACTTCATCCACACCTATTATCGCGAATGCCGCTACCGCTTCCCCGGGATCGAGGCCATCGCCGGGAAGTGGATGTTCCGCGATCTGATCCCTGGGATGAGCGACTTCGACGCCCGCTTCCTGGTGCGGGACGGGATGACGGCCGACGACTGGTGCCGCCTGTCGTCGGTGGTGGGGGAGGTGCACCTGCAGCTCTGCGAGAAGTATCCCTGCTGGGCCCGGAACTTCGAGCACCTGCCGGGGATCAACCTCACCTGGCAGGAGCTGCACGCCGAGCGCACCTACTACCCCGAGTACCAGCAGTGGACCTACTACCACGCGGCCGATCCGGAGAAGGTCAGCGCCGCGCTGGACCGCTTCGCCCGGCGTCCCTGGGACGTCAAGGACGAGTACTTCCACCTCAAGAGGTTCTGCCTGTACTACGGCCGCTACAACCGCACCATCGACCCGCCGGTCAACCTGGGCGTCCACGAGAACAAGTACGCCCTCCACAGCCGGGTGATGCACTACTTCAACCCGCCGGTCCTCTCGGCCGTCTGCCTGCTCGAG
>JBAZUN010000053.1:1811-11071 GCA_041661365.1 Candidatus Latescibacterota bacterium | reverse complement strand
CCTCGCCGGCAAGATGGAGGCCTTCGAGCTGGCCGAGGCGCTCTTCCCGGAGCTGCACTGCTGGAACCTGGTGCGCGCGATCCTGCACGCCGGGTACGAGGCCCCGCGCTGGTACGAGGAGCCGCACCTGACGGAGCTGGAGGACGCCCTCGAGGAGGGGCTGACGGCCATCGCCCGCCGTCTCCGCGACGCGGTTACCCTGGTGCCGGCCGCGGCCGGGGTCGACCTCGTCGCCTGGAAGGCCGCCCTGGCGAGCGTGCCCCTGGACCCGGCCCTGGTGATCTTCGACAACGCCAAGTTCGCCCGGCTGATGAAGGGGCGGCTGCAGTTCTACTGCCGGGCTCCTGCCCGCTTCGCCACCCGCTGGCTGATCCAGAACGAGCTGAAGCGTATCGGCGAGAGCTTCTTCCGCGCCCCCTTCCGGACCTACTGGAAACTCCGCACCGGGCAGCAGGTGGAGGACCCGGCCTGCATCCTCGACGAGCTGCGCGGCGATCCCCTGACCGACGACGAGGTCGAGGGGGCGCGCCGCTTCGCCGAGCTGACCCCCGGCCATTGGGAGGAGGGGAGCGAGTACGCCATCGCCCGGGAGATCGCCGAATCGTTCGACGACTTCTTCCGAGCCCTGACCCGCATCAGCGAGGCGGTCGCCACCGGATCCCAGTGTCGCGTCCGAGAAATAAGTTGTGTCACCGAGCGGGCCGAGACCCCCGGCCGGCTAGGCGCGCGAACGCCCTGTATCGACAGATAGATACAGGAAGCGAGCGGAACGACGCCGGCCGGGATGGATCGGCCCGCGAATGCCAAGGTATTTCTCGGACGCGACACCAGGAGAGCCCGATGAAGGCACGCGCGATCAAGCTGCAGGACGTGAGCTACGGCAGCCAGTGGGACGACGAGATCGAAGACCGCTGGGAGTACCGGGACTTCAAGCAGGACGAGGCCTGGCGCCGGGGCTGGATCAGCATGGACTGCCTCTGCTACGACCCGGCCGACGACCGGGTCTACCTGGGGATCACCTCCTTTGACGGCGAGATCTTCCGCGCCTACGACCGCGGCCGCGAGGAGTTCGTCGACCTGGGGTACCATCGCATCGCCGATCCCTTTGACGCCAAGTTCCACCGCTCCCTGGTGAAGTGGGATCGCGACGGCTGCCTCTACGGCGCCATCGCCCTGCTCCACGACGTGGACCGGTACTGGGAGGCACCCGGCGGCGCCATCGTGCGGTACGACCCCCGCACCGGCGCGCTGGCCAAGATCGGCATCCCGCTACCCCACCTGTACGTCCAGTCGATCTGCCTGGACGCCAGCCGCGGCGTCCTCTACGGGATGACCTTCACCCCGGAGCGACTCTTCCGCTACCACCTGGCGAGCGGCCGGGCCGACGACCTCGGCCCGATCGGCAGCGGCATGGCCATGGCCCAGGGCGAGAACGTGGTCCTCGACAGCCGCGGCAGCGTCTGGTGCGGGTGGGGCGTGACCCGGGCCTGGCAGAGCAGCCCCGGGGTGGATGCCCATCGCCTGTGCCGGTTCGACCCGGCCGAGGATTGCATCCGCTTCTTCGACGCCGGGCTACCCAACCCCGACGGCAGGTACGGCTACGCCAAGGTCGAGGGGCTCTTCAGCCTGGGGCCGGAGCGGCTCTACGCCAGCGGCGCCAACGGCTCGCTCTACCGCGTGGACCTGGATACCGGCGCGGGGGTGTACCTGGGGACGCCGGTGGCCGCCCGGCGCAGCCGCCTGGCCTCGCTGGCCCTGGGTCCGGACGGAGCGGCCTACGGCGTGACCGGGCGGGACGGTCGCTGCGAGGTGATCCGCTTCGATCCGGCGACCGAGCGATGGGAGCTGCTGGGACCGGTGGTCGACGGGGACACGGCCTGCTGGCAGGTCCACGACGTCGCCGTCACCCCGGACGGGGTGCTCTACGCCGGCGAGAACGACCACCCCCGCCGCAGCGGCTTTCTCTGGGAGATCACCCTTTGACCCAGCGCCGGTGGATCGCCGCCTGGCCATGGACGACCGCGAGGGCAACGACGACACTCGGCCTTAAGGCCGGGAGGGTATAGTGGAGTCCATCCTGTTCAACCTGCAGGTCGACTGCGAGGCCACCCAGCGCAGCATCGCCGACCCGGGGCTCGGTGAGCGGGCGATCCGCGGCCTCGGCGAGGTCTGCGCCGCCGAGGGCCTAGCCGCCACCTTCGTGGTGATCCCCTCGGACATGACCGCACACGCCGCCCTCTACCGCGAGCTGGAGGGGCAGGGCCACGAGATCGGGCTGCACCTGCACCCCGGAGAGATGGGGTACCAGGAGTTCCTCGGGGTATACGGCCCTGAGGAGCAGGTGCGGATGATACGGGAGGGGATGGAGGTCTTCGCGCAGGGGATGGGACGGAATCCGGAGTGCTTCACCCCGGGGTACTTCTCGGCCAACGACCACACCTTCCCGGCCCTGGAGGCGGTCGGGCTACGCCACGGCCTGGTCTCCTGCCCCACGCGCAACCTGCCGCAGTGCGCCTGCGTATGGGGCGGCTCACCGCTCGACCTCCACTACCCACACCGCCACAACCGCTGCCTGACCGGGGACGTGGACTTCGTCGACGTGCCGGTCACCATCGATCCGGATTCCCGCCTGTGGGGCGGGGCCCACCCGCAGGACCTGCGGGTGGAGCTGGTGGACGCCAAGAACCACTACTACACGGTCGAGAAGGCGGTGAGGCGCCAGCTCGCGGCCGGTGAGGCGGTACCGGTCAAGTACCTGAAGGCGATCACCCACAACATCTTCGACTACCTCGACGAGCGCGACTTCCGGCGCCAGACGCTGGTGGGGGTCGTGGTGGCGGCGCGGCGGATCTGCGCGCGTCTGGAGGTCGAGCTGGTACCGGCCACCACCGCCCGCATCGCCGCCACCTACCGGCAGCGCGTGCCGCGACCGGCAAGCGGCCAGCGGCTCGAGCTCGACACGCGTGGCCGGGACGCCTGGCGGCGGCCGTAACCAGGCTCAGGGCGCCGGTTCCTCGACGCGGAGCAACCGCAGGTTGCCGGTGACCGTCCGCAGCTCCAGCTCCGGTCCACCGGCCTCGCCGATCCTGCCGATCAGCTCTCCCTTCCCTTCGGACTCGACCGAAGCGAGTTGAAAATCGGTATGGATCCGGCCGTGGCCGGTCCGCGCCTCCACCCGTCCGCAAAACTCCGCGGGCAGCCGGATCTCGACGTTGCCGTTGGTCGTCCTCGCCACGACCGGTACCTCGCCGCCGGGCAACTGGACGGAAACGTTGCCGTTGGTCGTCACCGCGGTCAGATGTCCCTGACCGGCGATGACCTCCGCCGAGACGTTCCCGTTGGTCGTGGCGAGCTGCGCGTCGCCGTTCAGCTCCGCCGTCTTGATCGCCACGTTGCCGTTGCGGGTCTTCACCTCAAGCTGGCCTGAACAGCCCTCCAGAGCCGCGTTCCCGTTGCTGGCTGAAGCGGCCACGCCGCCGGCCAGGCCAGCGACCTTCAGGTTGCCGTTCATCGTGCTGACCTCGGCACCCATCCGGGCCGGGCACTCGACGGCGTAGTCCACCTGGACGTGGACCCCATGAGGTGGCTCGGGGTGCTGGTGACCGACGCGGATCTTCTCGCCGTCCTGGATCACGGTGACCAGCACCTCGGCGGCGAAGGCCTCTGCTTCACCCTGGGTCCCGGCCCTCACCCGCTTGGTGGCCGTCACCGCCACGATCTCCCCCGGCCCGCCGTGGACCTCGACGTTGCCGTTGGTATCCTCGACCTGCACCAACCGCGCGTCCCCGGCCTCGACGGAAAAGCACTCGTCGGTCACGGCGCGCTGATCTGAGGCTCCCCCTGCGGCCTCGGCGATCGCCGCCTTGACCTGCGCGACGATCTCGCTGACCAGCCGGCCGAGGTCCAGCCGCTGCACGGTACCGGCCGCCCGCCCGACCTCGGCACTCACCGTGCGGGCGATCTCGCTGGCCTGCACCGACCGAATGGCCCGCCTGACCTCGGCACCGACCTCCTCGGCCAGTGCGGCCGCGCCCCGGCCCCGGCTTCGCTCGCCGCCGGCCTCGTCACCGACGGCGCGGAGCCGCCGGTCCGCCTCCTCAACCGTAATCTTCCCCTCGGACAGCAGGCTCAGGATCTCCAGACGCTCGTTTTCGGTCATGGTTGCACTCCTGTAGCTTGGTACTCAACCGCGTGGTATACCGCGATCTCCTGGTCGATCCCTCACCATAGCAGCCCGTTGAAAAAGCCCATTCGGGCTGCGGCCGGTGCTGACGGGCCCTGGCGTCGTTCCGCTCGCTTGCCGCATCTCCCCTCGATGCGGCGCCGCTCGCGCGCCTAGCCAGATCCCGTCATCCCTCGGCCTCGCCAGGCAAAGCGGCTTTCTCAACGGGCTGCTAGGCGGAACAGGGAGCGGGCGTTCCGGTACACGATCCTCTCCAGGTCCGTCTCCTGGATGCCGCGCTGGCGCAGACCGGCGATCAGACCGGCGTAGGTACGCGGCGGGCGCGGCCTTCCGGTGGGGCGGCCCACGTCGAACCCCTCGGCCGCGTCCGAGCCGAAGAGGATCTTGTCCGGGCCGAGCGCGTCGACCGCGATCTCGACCATGAACGAGTCCACGTAGGTGGTGTCGAGAAAGACGTTGGCATACCGCTTGGCCAGCGGGATGGCCCCCGAACGCAGGTGCGCCAGGATCAGGACCACCTCCGGGTAGGCCTGGATGAGCGGCTCGTAGCACGAGGCCGCCAAGGGGGTGCCGTCCACGTCGGTGTGGGTCAGGATCGGCCAGGCGTGGTCGCGGGCGCAGGCGAAGATCTCGTCCAGCGTCGCCCGGTCGACCTCGTAGTGATCGAGCACCGGATGGATCTTCACACCGTAGAACCGATGCTGCACTGCCAGGGGCACGTCCTCGGCCCAGGCCGGGTCATGCGGGTTGAGCCAGAGCATGCCGCCCAGGCGGTCGCCGTGGCGCTGCACCATCTCGACCGCCTCCAAAGTGGCATAGTGCTGACCGACCGTGGTCGCCGAGGCCGACGAGGTCAGCATGAACTCCACCCCCTCGCGCCGGCAGATCGTGCTCAGGTCGTCCGCGGTGAAGACCTCGCCCACCACCCCGGGCAGACGCCCGACGTGGGTGTGGACGTCGATTACGGGCAGATCGAGGCGCGCCATACCCTCCTCCAGTTCTCCGCTTCTCCGCCGTCCAGGTGGACGGTGGATGCCTCTTCGCGCGGGGGGCTCGGGTCTACAGGGAGAGAAACTCCTCGACGACCGCGACCGCGTTGGCGGTGGGGGTCTCCGGCCTGAGCGGCTTGGCCGGCGCCAGGATGTACCCCCCGCCGCGGCTCATCTCGCGACGCAGCCGCCGGATCTCCTGGCGGATCTGCTCCGGGGTGCCGAAGGGGATGGTGGACTGGCTCCCCAGACCGCCCCAGAAGGTGATCCGGTCACCCCACGCCTGCTTGAGGGCGTACGGGTGCATGCCGGCCGCTTCCGGTTGAACGCTCTCCAGGACGTCCAGGCCGATCTCCACGACGTCGCCCATGATCTCGGCGGCACTCCCGCAGCAGTGCATGACGGCGATCTTGCCCTGGTCGTGGATCGCCTCGAAGATGCGGGCGTACCGGGGCTTGTAGAGCCGCCGCCAGCGCTCCGGGCCGATCAGCACGCCGCGCTGGTCGCCCCAGTCGTCTCCCATCATGATGGCATCGGCTGGGAGGTCGGCGCAGGCCTCCACCAAGGCCAGGGTGAGGACCGTGAAGCGCTCGAGCAGCTCGGTATAGAAATCCTCTTCGGCGGCACAGTCCATGAGGGTGGTCTCGAAGCCCCGGACGTACCACGCCGACCACAGACATCCGCAGTGGACCACGGTGAAGGAATCCCCGGCCTCGGCGAGGGTGCGCCTGGTCTGGAGCTTCTCCTCGTCGTTCAGGAACGCGGCCGCGGACGGGAAGGCGTACCCCTCGAAGGTGGGCGCTTTAAGCCCGGGCTCGATGACCACGTAGGGCAGCTTGTCCGTGCGCCAGACCGTGCCGAACAGGTCGCGGTGGTGCGTCTCGTCGATCTTCTCGTCCCCCGGTCTGGCAATCCCGCCGCAGGCCTTGATGTAGGGGATGGCCCGACTGCGCCAGGCGGCACTACCGAAGTGGTGGTCGAGCCGTCCGGCCACCTCCTCCTCGTACGCCAGGGTGTAGGGCACGGGGGTGGTTTCGCGATGGTGGATCTGGTCGAGGACGAGGTCGCGCGGTGTCATATGGGTCTCCTCCGGGGCAGTCGTCAGGCCACCTCAAACCGGCCGACGGTGTAGCGGGCCAGGGCGACCGGGTCCAACGTCACCCCCAAGCCAGGGTCGTCGGGCACGGTGAGGGCGCCGTCACGGACTTCGAGGGTCTGGGCGATCAGGTCGTCCTCGCGGATGAGGTGCCCCACGTCGTTGGGCAGGCTGCAGGCCCGCGCCACGGCGGCGTGGTGCAGGATCCAGGCGTCGAGGATCCCCAGCTCGAGCCCGGACCCAAACCAGCACTGCAGCCGGTGGCGCCAGGCCAGCTCGGCGGTGAAGAGACAGTCTGGGCCGCCGAGGTTGACGTAGTCGAACGGCCGTGTCGGACCGTGGACCAGGGCCTGGGCGGACTGCGCGTGCAAGGCCAGGGGGATGCTCGACCGCTGGCGGAACAGTTGCCATTCGTCGGGGATGAAGGGGAACGGGTCCTCGAAGACGATCTGGTCGTGGGACTCGAGCCGGCGGGCGATCTCCTGCGCCTCGGTCAGGCGGTAGAACCGGTTATTCGGGTCGATGATGACCAGAGCCTCAGCTCCAGCCACGGTCTTGACCGCCTGAACGATGCCGGCCACGTCGTCCTCGGCCGCGGCCTTGAACTTGACGGCGGTGAAGCCTTGGTCGAGGCCGATCTGCATCTGCTCGGCGGCATGGGTCGCGTCCGAGCGGCCGAACCACCAGCTCACGGCCACGCGGCGACGGCAGCACTCGCCCAGCAGGGCGTGCACCGGTACTCCGAGGGCCTGGCCCCACAGGTCGGCCAGGGCTACCCGCATGGCCGTCTCGGCGGCACCGCGGGGGAAGGCGAACTCGTGCATGCGGTTGGGCACCGGTGGGTCGGGATGCCCGAAGGTGTCGTTGCCGCGCAGGTCGACGGGCAGCGGCGAGTGCCAGGGCAGGGAGCGCAGGGGTCGACCCAGGAGCTGCTCGGCGGCCCAACGGACCGAATCGCCGCCACAGCCGCGGTAGGTCTCGCCGATCCCCGTGGCGCCGGCCTCGGTGTGGACCTCGACGATCCACTTGGAGGTCTTGTCGAAGATCGAGTCACCGAAGGCCGGGCTATCGACGTACCCCGGCCTGGCCGTGACGATCACTTCCGTGGCGATGATGCGGTCAACGCGGGCGTCGAGCATGGGAAACCTCGGGGGGAAAACGGCCAGCTCCCGGCCAGGACCGGAGATGGTCAAAGCCGTCAGGGCCGGCTCGCTGGCCAGGACAATAACGGCCACGGGGGTCGACGGCAAGCCCGCAGGGGTGTCCGGGCGGCTGGGGGCGGAAGTCAGGCAGATACCGGCTTGCGGAGCTTGCCCTGGATCGACTATCCTGGAAGCCTGCCCGGCAACCCCGTCCGGCCAGCGGCTACCCCCTCAGGAAGGCTCACCCATGCTGACCATCGGCATCATCGGCGCCGAGAACAGCCACGCCGCGAGCGTGGCCAAACTGATCAACGTCGACCGCGCCCTCAAGGGGTGCACCGTCACCCATCTGTGGGGTGAGACCGCGGCCTTTGCCCGCGCCACGGCCGAGGCCGGCCGCATCGCCACCGTCGTGGCGCGGCCCGAGGAGATGCTGGGTCAGGTCGACGGGGTGATGATCGACCACCGGGACGGACAGCTCCACCTCGCCGCGGCGCGCCCCTTTGTCCGGGCCGGCGTCCCGGTCTTCGTCGACAAGCCGATCTGCTGCTCCCTGCCGGCGGCTCGTGCCTTTCTTCGCCTGCGGCGCGCCCACGGCGCCCCGGTGTGCACCATGAGCTCCATCGCCTACCACGAGGATCTCCCCGCCCTCGCCACCCGCCTCGGTCAGCTCGGACGCCTGCGGCAGGTGCACCTGAGCGGCCCCGGCGACTGGCGCAGCCCGTGGAGCGGCATCTGGTTCTACGGCATCCACCAGGCCGAGTTGCTGGTCCACCTTCTCGGTCCGGGGGCTCGGACCACCTCGACGACCACCAACGGCACCGACTGCACCGCCGTGGTCGCCTATCCCGATGGATTGACCGCCACGCTGCAGTTCCTCGTCGACGGCCCGTACGAGTTCCGCCTGCACGCCGTTGGCCACGATGGCTCCCTCGACGCGGCCATGGGCCACGACCCGGCGTCCCTGCAGCGCACCACGCGGATCTTCACCCGCATGTTCCGCACCCGCCAAGAGCCGTTCAGCGACGTCCGCATGCTGGCGCCGGTCGCGCTGATGCAGGCCGTGGCCCAGTCGCTCCAGCAGGGCTCGCCGGTGCGGGTGTCCCGAACCTGACCTATCCTTCGCCTGCGCCGGACATCACCGAGGTCAACCGCATGCCTGCTTCCACGCAGTTCCTCTACCTCCTGAGGCCGACGCGTACAGGGATGCTGACCGAAGGCCCCACCCCGCGCGAGACCGAGGTCGTCGCCCGTCACTTCGCCTACCTGCAGGAACTCCTGGCCGAAGGCGTGCTGCTGATGGCCGGCCGCACCCTGAACGCGGACGAGCGGACCTTCGGCATCGCAATCGTTCTCGCTCCGGACGAAGCGACCGCGGCGCAGGTCATGCGCCGGGATCCGGCCGTGGCCGAGGGGGTGATGCGGGCCGAGCTGTTTCCGTACCGCGTAGCCCTGTGGTCGCGGGTCGGCCCGGCGGAGGGGTGAGCGGAACTACACCATCCAGCAACCGCGCCGCGACTACGCGCGGAACCGCGCGGTCTCCGGCGCCCTTCCCAGAGAGAGGTCTCCATGCCCTACCACGTATACGTCTCGAATGCCGGTAGTCCGTGGTTCTCGCACCTCCTCATGGAGGAGACTACCGGGCAACTCACCCCGCAACCCGACGTCGCCCTCGAGGACGCGCCCGGGGCGGCGACGACGAACGCCGAGGGAACCCTCCTGTTCGTCTGCCTGCGCTCGGCCAAGCAGCTCGTGTCGTTCCGCGTGGACCGAGCCTCCGGCCAACTGACTCCCGTCGGCAAGGCGTCCCTGCCCGAAGGGGCACCCTACGTGAAGACGGACAACACCGA
>JBAZUN010000053.1:0-1801 GCA_041661365.1 Candidatus Latescibacterota bacterium | reverse complement strand
ACGTCTCCGTGCACCGCATCCACGACGACGGCTCGCTGTCGACCGAGCCGCTCCAGTGGATCCAGACCGAACCCCACGCGCACAGCATCCAGACCGACCGCTCCAACCGCTTCGCCTTCGTGCCCCACACCCTGCCGACCAATGCCATCTACCAGTTCCGCTTCGACGAGCAGACGGGGAGTCTGACGCCCAACGACCCGCCCAAGGTGGACCACGGCTCGCCCGAGGGACCGCGCCACTTCGCCTTCCACCCCACCCTCGATATCTTCTACGCCGTCAACGAGGACAACAGCACGGTCTCGGCCTTCCACTTCGACTCCCAACGCGGCACGCTCTCGCCGTTCCAGCTCGTCGGCACCCTGCCCGAGGACTTCCAGGACAAGAGCTTCACCGCCGAGATCAAGGTCACCCCCGACGGCCGGCACCTGTACGCCTCCAACCGCGGTCACGACAGCCTGGCCCTCTTCGCCGTGCAGATGGACGGCACCCTGGTGGCCCGGGGTCACTTCCCCACCGAGCCCACGCCGCGCTTCTTCGACCTGGATCCCTCGGGCCGCTTCCTGCTGTCGGCGGGCCAGAACACCGGACGCCTGGCCGTCTACCGCATCGACCGTGACACCGGCACCCTGGAGCCGCTCTCGACCCACCCGGTGGGCGCCGCCCCGCTCTGGATCCTCTTCGTGCAGCAGCGGTCGGAGTGATGCACCTCGCGGGACGGGAAGGCACGGACACCCGAGAGGATGCGACCACGATGAGCGAGCAAGAGGAAACTGCGGGTAGACGGCGAGAAGGTCGTCTTTCCTCCCTCCCGCACGTCTGGTGCTTCACGATCTACTTCGCCGAGGGGTTCCCGTTCACCCTTTTCCGGACCGTGTCGTCGGTCTTCTTCCGCGACCTGAAGGTCAGCCTCGAAGGGATCGGCCTGACCTCGCTCTACGGGCTGCCCTGGACGCTCAAATTCCTTTGGGCGCCACAGGTCGACGAGTTCTCGACCAAGCGAAGCTGGATGCTGTGGATCCAGAGCCTGATCGCCGTCGTGATCCTGGCCGTTGGCCTGTTCGCCCGCGAGTCGGGGGTGCAGGTCATCGCGACACTGTTCTTCGTCGGGGCCATCCTCGCCGCGACTCACGACGTGGCGATCGATGGGTACTACCTGGCCGCGCTCGACCAGGAAGGACAGGCGAGGTTCCTCGGCTGGCGCGTCATGGCCTACCGCATGGCGATGATGACCGGCACCGGGGTGATCGTGACCGTGGGGACGACCACGAGCTGGCATGCTGCCTTCCTGCTCGCGGGTGGCCTGTTCGCGCTGATCTCCGTGTACCACTGGTTCCTGCTGCCGAAGACCGAGACCCCGGCCAAGCCGGCCAGCCAACTGGCCTCGGCCGTATTCGCGCCGAAGGTGCTCGGGATCGCGGCCTTGATCGGCCTGGCGATCTGGGGACTCAGGGTCGGGTTGGCTTCCCCCGGACTGACTGAGCTCAAGGCGGCCAGCCCGATCTGGAAGCAGGTCAACTTCCCCAATGCGATCTCGGCGCTGCTGCTCGCGGCGCTGACGGGACTGGGGCTGTTCCGCGGCAAGCTGCAGGCGATGCTGGCTGCCCGGAGCGATTCGTTCTACGCCAGGGCCTTCGTCGACTTCATGAGCCAGCGCCGGATCGGGACGATCCTGGCGTTCGTCATCCTCCTGCGCACCGGCGAGTTCATGCTGTCGTCGATGGTCTCGCCGTTCATCGTCGACCTCGGCATCAAGGAGCACTACGGCTGGTTGTCGGGCGCCGTGGGCCTGCCCTGTTCCATC
>JBAZUN010000052.1:0-20650 GCA_041661365.1 Candidatus Latescibacterota bacterium | reverse complement strand
GTCGCCAAGCGCCACTGTGCTGGGTCCAGCCCATCCTGACGCATTCTTCGGGCCACGCCAGGCTCAGGGTTCTCAGCGTGCCGAGAGCGGCGAGAAAGGCGAGGGGGTTGCTTCCGTCCAGCCCGTTCAAGGCCAACTTGCCAGTATGTTCCTGGGGCGGAATCATGGGGTGCCTTCCTCCGCGCTTCCAGTTTCGGCGGCCTCTTCCTCTTGTTGGCTGGCGCGTTGATCGGCCAGTCGCAGGACGGCCTCCAGATAGGCCAGCCCCCACCAGCCGAAGTGGCGGGTAAGGGACCAGAAACGTTCGGATATGCCCGAGTCGAGGCGATGCGGCGGGCATTGCAAGCGCTGGTCGGCAGTGACCCTCACCTCCCATTCGGGGACCGTAACCTCTGGCGGCGCGGGATCGAGGACCACAGGGGCAAAGGGCCGGCCGTAACCGTGGTGGCTGGTGACGAGGTGCAGCAGGAGGTGGAGCAGGAGTGGGTCGGCGGGCAGATCCGGGGCAGATTGGGCGAGCGAGGCCGAGAGCATCTCGTGCCGGAAGCCAGTGGGCAGGGTGGAGCGTCTCTGAGCTGCTCGTCGCTGCACCGGGGTCAACGCGAAAAAGGGTGACTTGGCCCAAAGGATCGGCTGTGCCCACACGTCTATCAGGTGGCCGTCGAGTAGGAGCGCCTGGAAGCGCTCGTCGGCCTTGCCCAGGTCGTGGAACCGGGCGGCCCCTTTCAGCGCATGGTGCCATCCCTCCTTGGGTAGAACCGCCAATACCTTTTCCAAGGCATGGGCGACGTGGGCACTGTGGTCCTTCAAGGAGACCGGCGTCTGATTCGCGAGTTTGGAAGCGTCATCCTCACCATCGTCCATCTGAGGTACGTACAAGCCGTCCTGAGCCACGCGGCGACGCGTGCTCAATACCACGCCCTGGCCAGGATCCGGGTAGCGCTGCCACTGCAGTCCGTTTCGCGCGTCCGCAAGCAGATGCAGTAAAGCCGCCTCGGGTGCGTCCGCCGGAAGGGAGTCGGCGAGTTGTCGGAGATCGTCCCGCAGCGCGGCGAGAGATAGATCCGTCTGGCCGTCGTCGCCCAGCCAGGCAGCCAGACGCCTGGTCACCTGGCTCTGTGGCCAAGCGGCCAGGCGCACCGGTGTCAACCGCAGCAGAGCCCGGCCATGCGATTGACGGAATGCCGATTCGGCGCGGTCCACGCGGTCCGCGGCTGCAGGATCATCCGGGACGTCGGGGATGTGGCCGAAGCTGGACCAGCCGCCAAACCTTGCGGGGATGACGAGGGTGTCCCCCGGCCGCACCTCGGCCGCATTGACCAGTAGGCTCTCCGTCGAACCTCGCCACGCCAATGCCGTTCGCCGTGTGGGCATCGGCTTGTCGGCGTCTAGATTGGTGCGACACCCGAGCAGATCACCGCTAGGGTCTCCCGCGATACTCTGTCCGGCGAGCCAGGCACGAACCAGGCCAATAGGCACCGGCATGCACTCTGAGGAAGAAGGAGGACACAGGGAGACGATCTCGGTCCAGGTATCGCGGTCTGGTGTCGTCGGGAGGTCATGTCGCCAACAGACCTGGACGTCCGGCTCGTTGCGCTGGAGTCCATGAAGAAAGATCGCGACGTCCGGATCTGGCGCCGGAGTCGGTGAGGTCTGCACCCAGGCATCGAGGTAGGATGGGAACATCACCGGGGCGTCGGAGCGTGGGGCCAGCAAGGGCGCGATCTCCACGCCGCTGAGCCGCCGTTTCATGGCCGCGATCCCCAGGTCGACGCTCTGACCCTCATTGCCCGTATCGTCCTTGGTAACCGTCGCCACGGATTCAAGCCATTTCCAGGTATTGGCCAATGCCGCGCCGTAGATGGGGTCGTCCACATCGATGATCTGAGTCTCTCCGATGAGGATGATCCCCCTGGCCGCGATCGGGCGCCCCATGCGGTTGAGTCGTCCGAACCGTTGTCGTAAGGCATCTAGGGAAGCGCACTCGCTGACTATCGCGTCGAAATCGAAGTCCGCGCCGACCTCCAGACACTGGGTGGCCACGACGAACAGCGGGATCTGTTCCTGACTGGCCGGGTGTGAGCAACCGACACGGGTCTGGAGGGCGATGGTCAACCGGTCGCGATCGAGCGGGCGCATGCGACCGATGGCCAGATGGACGGTAGCTCGGCCGCCGGGGTGCTTCTTGAGAAGGTCATGGACCAGGCGTGCCGTGGCGACCCGGTTGACGATGACGGCCACCGTCCTCCGCTCGGCAGACAGCAGCGCCGTGGCCTGCTCGGCGATCAACCTGGCCAGCTCCGAGATGGCCCGGGTGCCCTTGGCCTGGGGACCGCGGACCAGGGCCGTGGGCTTGGCAGCTTCACGGCGTCGCGCGATTACCGGATGGCGCTCATCGTCGTCGTTCAGCCGGAAAACGCCCGAGGTCGAGGTAGCCGGGGTGGCGGTCATGGCTACCACGGTGGAGGGGGTGAGCACGGGTTCAGTTGCCCAGGTACTGCCCCGATATCCACGGATGGCATCGAGGGTCTGGGCAAAAGGCTGGCTGAGGTGCGCCTCGTCCAAGAGAAGAAGGCTGTCGTGAGCGACCAGCGCGGCATGCAGCGGGCGGGCCGCCGGGGAGAGACCGTAGCCCCGAAAGAGCAGCCGCGAACCGACTTGATCGATGGTGCTGGTAATGATGGTGGGCTGGGAGATGGACCGCGCCCAACGGTTGTCGCGGTAGATGCCGCCACGAAGGATCGCCACGTCGAGTGGCGGTGAACCGTCGTCATTGCTGAGTAGCCGCAGGGCGTCGGCAACAGCTCGCAGAACCGAGCCCGGGGTGGCGTTGCCCAACCTGCGGGCCAGCTCACATGCCCGTTGATGAGCCTCATCCACGATGACGCGGCGGTCGACCACGAAGAAGATCCGACGCCCGACCGTGCGCTCAGACGGAGCCCTTCGTGCCTGGAACGCCAGCGCGAAGGCCGCAATCTCGAGGCAGGCGGTCTTACCACTGGCCGTGGGCAGGTCGATGATCGCCGGCCATTCCCCGCCGCACACCAGCGCCGCAAGACGTTCCTGCCAGGGAAACGGATCCTGGGACCATAGTTCCCTGAAGTACGTACCGAACTGCTGGACCTCCAGGATCATGGGCTCCCTCCCTGCCAGGGCTTGCAGAGCCCGTACCCGCGGTAGCGTCCTGCACCGAGCAGGAGCGGTCCCTCGACTTGCTGCTCGAACCGCAGCCAGGCATGGATCTGTTGACGGGCAGGGCTTCCTGGCTTGGCCGGTGCCAGGGGGAATCCCCCCTTACCCGGCAATGCCCCTGGCGCGCCGCGATGCCAGCAGGTTTTGTCCACCTCAACCTGCACCGGTTCCGGCAGACCCTGGCGACGGCAGCTTTCAACGATGCCCGCCCTGACCTCCTGGAGCCACCTGGGGCGGTCCTCGCGGTAGTCGGCCTTGGGGTGGCGATCCAACACGATGGGGGTGACCGTGGCCCACGAACAACTTGGCCCATTCCAGGTCGATTCCTGGAGGGCGAGCGGTGGCGCGTCGCGCTGTTCTCTGGACAGGTACCAGGTGCCCACGGCCCCCAGGCGCAGCTCGATGGACTTGGGCAGACCGTCTGCGTCGTACAGGAGTCCTCGCAGGGCCGCGCCGCGTTGTCGTGTGGTTACCCCTTGGGGAAACGCCAGGGCCACACCGAGCAGGTGCCCGTCGGCATGGGGATGGCCGACAAAGGCCAGGGGCAGGAGCGCCAGGTGAACCTGCTGCGACGGCGAGCCGTCCGCGCGATGTCCACTGACCCACTCGGGGGTCGGGTCGCATCGGCTGAGGATGGTGTCGCGGAGCGCGGTGAGGAGTTGCCAGGTGGTCTCCAGGCCGACCACCGGTCCATCCTGCAGTGCCAGCACGAGCAAGTCGCGGGAGAAGGCCCCCGAGGCTGGTTCAATCCGGTCGTCTCGGCCATTGATCTCCCGGTACCCTTGCCACAAGCCGACCACCGGACGCCGCGATGCCGGTTCACCGTCAGGAAACCGGGCGTCGAATTCCCGCTTGATGGCTCGCTTGGCTGGGCCCATTGCCGACGCAAAACGGTCGGATAGTTCAGCGTACTCCGCGATCGCCATGGCGTTGAACTGGGAGCGCAGGTATGCGAGCGTGCCTTCGCTGACGACCCGGAGACGCAGACCGCCTGACGGATCCGGGATATGAGTCGGTTCAGGCAAGCTGTCCTCGACCCACATCTGGGCCAGGCTGGACGAGTGGCCGATGCGGACCACCTTCCCGCACAGGCGATCAAGCGCGCTGCGGCAGTCAGGAGACGGGCTCGCGACGGGCCACAACAGATACACCAGATCGGTGTCGGGGCGTACCCGTGGGAAGGTCCGGGGCTGTCGCGGGCGGTGGCTCGGGAGGACGGCCAGACCGGCCTTGATCGTGCCGGGCTTGGCTGTCGTCCGCACCTGTTCAGGTAGGCTAGGATCATTGACCGGTACGTAGTGTGTGACAACCTCGCGAGGGAGCGCCTCCGGAGTCTTGATCTCGGGCGCGCCTTGCTGCTCAAGCCATTCGAGGGCGGAGCGTTCATCGGCGTCCTCGCCGGTCTCGAAGTAGGCGGCAGCGAGGGCCATGAAGACCCGGGCGGGATGAGGTGGCCACTCGGCCCGCTCTCGATCCGCAACGTCCGTTGCCACGGCGTAGCCGGTCAGGTACCGGATACCCAGGGCGAGCATCAGCCGTCCCCTTCCTCGCTATCTCTGACCATATCCCGTTCCTGACTCCGCCTGACCAGCTCGACGAGCTGCGGCGCCGGCGTGAGCTTGAGCGACGTCGTTGACCACCTGAGCCCCACCTTCTCCGCGGCGATCACCGCCTGTTCCAAGGCGGAGAGTGCATCGCCTGCAGCGAAGGCGTAGCGCGAGGGGGATTGCCCTGGTCGGTCCAGGAGTTCCCATTCCATCGGTCCAGCAGGCCAGAGGAGGCAGCGCGAACGCAGGTCGAACCCCTTCTCCGCCGTCAACGCCACCGCACACAGGGCCAATGCCGCCAGCACCGTCTGCCCGGCCTGATCTACCTTGCAGTCCACCTTGCAGTCCACCTCGCCGTTCAGCGGGAACCGCAGGCGGCGAAGCGCGGGTAATGACAGGGTGATCGTCTGTTCGGCCGCGGTGATGGTCACCCCACCCGGAGTGATATCGGGTGTGATGTTCCCGTGGTTGACCTCAGCCGGCGAGACGGTTCCTTTGGCTTTCGGGTCATCGGCAATCACCCATCCTCCTTCTCTCTTGATGACTTTCACCGCCGCGCGTACCTGCAGCGGGTCAATCCGGCTGCTGGTTTTAACGCCGTACACCGCATCGATACCCACGATCTCGCTCACGATGGTACGCTGGAATTTGGCGCCCAGGCCTCCCATGGGACCGGTAGAGTCCCAGAGGCCGAAGATCAGGGCAGTCGGGCATAGCCGGTAGAGGGTGGTGGCGTTGACCGGACTGGCCTTGCTGAGACTCATGCCCTCCGCCGTCTCCCGGAACGGCTTCCCGTTGAGCAGACTGTCTCGCAGGATGGCGTCGGCGATGCGATGTGGGGCCTGAAGGCTGGTGACCTTGCCGATCGCCCTCAGCAGCTCCGTAGTCGCGAAGTCCACCTCGATCACCGGGATCTTGAGCCGTCCGGTGTCTACCGCTGCTTGGAGCGCCTCCTCCATCCGGTTGGCCTGCGACTGAACAGAATCAAGGAGCACGCACTCGACCGGCTCATCCCGGCCGGGGACTCGCCGCTGCTCCTTGGCGTAGACTGCACCGGCGTAGGTCGGGGGAAAGACCTTGCCTCCTTCCCCGGCCGCAGGCTGCAACTCGCAGCGGCAGCGGAAGGCGCAGGCACTTCCCGCGACCGCGGATCGGAGTTCCTCGAAGGTCAGGGATCGCGCTTCCGACATGATGGACAGCTCCTTTCCGAACCAAGGTGAACGGTGCACAGCCAAGTGAAGAGAAACGTCAGTTTTTCTTTAGAACGTCATATTCAACCAATCGCGATGTCCAATTCGATCCGACAATACGATATTGAATGTGCCGGAGCAAGCTAATTTGTAGAAGGATTACGGGTGCCATTCTCGCCTTGGCGCGGCGATGGGTTAACGATCTATCTTTCTCCTCACCACCGGCCTCCCAGGCCGGTCCACACGCGCAGAAGGGAGTGACAGATGACCGCACCGATCCGCTGGGGGATCCTCGGCACCGGCAGCATCGCCAAGCAGTTCGCTCGCGGCCTGCAGGCCCTGGACGACGCCCGGTTGGTCGCCGTCGGGTCGCGGGCCGCGGCGACGGCGGAGGCCTTCGGCACCGAGTTCGACGTGCCCCGGCTTCACGCCTCGTACGAGGCCCTGGCCGCCGATCCCGAGGTCGACGCCATCTACGTGGCCACCCCGCACCCGCTGCACCGCGAGAACGCCATCCTCTGCCTGGAGGCGGGGAAGGCCGTCCTCTGCGAGAAGCCGTTCACCATCAACGCCCGCCAGGCGGCCGAGGTGGTGGCGGTAGCCCGCCGAAAACGGGTCTTCCTCATGGAGGCGATGTGGACCCGCTTCCTGCCGATCGTGGCGCAGGCGCGGGAGTGGATCGCCAGCGGCGCCGTCGGCGGGCTGCGGCTGGTCACCGCCGACTTCGGCTTCCGCGCCGGGGTGAACCCCGAGAGCCGGCTCTTCAATCCGAGATTAGGCGGCGGGGCCCTCCTCGACGTGGGGATCTACACCGTCTCCTTTGCCTCGATGGTCTTCGGTCCCAAGCCGACGCGGATCGAATCGATGGCCACCCTGGGCGAGACCGGGGTCGACGAGCAGGCCGCGGTGATCCTGGGGTACGGCAACGGTGCCCTGGCGGCCCTGACCACGGCCATCCGCACCAACACCCCGCACGAGGCCCGGATCATCGGCACCGACGGCCGCATCCTCCTCCATCCTCCCTATTGGCGCGGCACCAAGGCGACCCTACAGGCCGGCGGCAAGGAGGAGACGGTGGAGCTGCCCTTGCAGGGGAACGGGTACAACTACGAGGCGGCCGAGGTCGGCCGGTGCCTGCGCGCCGGCGAGCTGGAGAGCCCGGTGATGACCCTGGACGACACCGTGGCGATCGTCGGGATCCTCGACGCGATCCGGGCCCAGTGGGGGCTGAAGTACCCGATGGAGTGAACGAGGAAAGGACACCGAGAGACATGCGCTACGGCAGGATTGCTGGACTCGACAAGCAGGTCTCCCGCATCGTGCAGGGGGCCATCAACCTGACCACCGAGGACTTGGCTGGCGGCTTTGCCCTGCTCGACGCGGCCATGGCCCACGGGATCAACGCCTTTGACACGGCCCACCTCTACGGCGGCGGCGCCTGCGACCGGGTGCTCGGTCAGTGGATGGAGGCCCGGGGGAACCGCGAGCAGGTGGTCATCATCGGCAAGAGCGCCCACCACAACGGCGACCGCCGCCGGGTGACGCCCTTCGACATCACCGCCGACCTGTTCGATTCGCTGGCCCGCCTGCGCTCGGGGTACATGGACATCCACCTGCTGCACCGCGACGACCCCGAGGTGCCGGTAGGACCGATCGTGGAGATCCTCAACGATCACCGGGCCGCGGGCCGGATCCGCGCCTTCGGCGGCTCGAACTGGAGCGTGGCCCGGATCCAGGAGGCCAACGAGTACGCGGCCAAGCACGGCCTGGTCCCGTTCGCCTGCAGCTCGCCCAACTTCAGCCTGGCCGAGCAGGTCCAGGAGCCCTGGGCCGGGTGCCTGAGCATCTCCGGCCCTCAGGCCGAAGCCGACCGCGGCTGGTACGCCGCACACCAGATGCCCTTGTTCACCTGGTCGAGCCTGGCGCGGGGCTTCTTCTCCGGACGCATCACCCGGCAGAACTTCGAGGAGGTCAAGGCGACGGTGGACCAGTCGATGGTCCTGTCCTACGCCTACGAGCAGAACTTCCAGCGGCTGGACCGGGCCTTCGAGCTGGCCGCGGCCAAAGGCGTCACCGTGCCGCAGTTGGCCCTGGCCTGGGTGCTGGCCCAACCTCTGGACATCTACGCCCTGGTGGGAGCCCTGAACGGTGCCGAGGTGGAGGCGAACCTGCGGGCCCTGGAGTTGGAACTGTCCCCGACCGAGCAGGAGTGGCTCGATCTGCGGCGGGAGAGTCGCTGAGTTCGCTGCAGCAGATCCACGGTCATCCGGGCGCCGTCATCCCCGGGTGGCCGTGGGTTTTCCATCTATTCGCAGCAAGGTTGGCAACCGCGCCGTCTCATCATGCCCTCCCGGGCCACGAGGCGGGTACCTCCCTATTGCCGGATGTCGCAGGCCTGCCGGGCCAGGCGGATCACCCAGTCGCCGGCATTGACCTTGGAAGGGAACCTTGCGGCATCGTAGGGGTTGTCGATGGAGGCCAGCACCTTCACCCGGCCGCTTTGCGGGTCGGTCCGGCTGATCCGGATTCGATCCGCCTGTCCGTCGGGGGTGTCCCCACCTTGCGATCCAGCCCAGTCACAGGCGTCGATGGTGACGTTGGCCTCGACGATGGTGAGATGACCGCAGATCCGCTCCACGCCAGTGCGACCGAGCCAGGCTTCGGCCCTGAGCACGCCGCTCATCCCCCTCAGGGCTGTGGCCCGCACACCGAGCGCCGCGGGCAATTGGTGTCCGTAGATCATGGTGTCCATCAGGATGATCTCGACCGGTGCGGGAGCCACGTCAGGCATGTCGCTGCCGCAGCCCGCCATCCCCCATCCGGTCAGGCCGGCCCATAGGGCGCCGGCGATCCGACGGCGACTGCTCATCCAGGATCGACCTCGTAGACGAACCGGCACGGTTTCTGCCGCCGACTCTCGAGCGCCGTGGAGAGGACCTCCTTCACCCTGCGCCTTATCCCCAAGGCGGTTTTCCCCTCTCTTCCGCCGGCGCTTTCCAAGGGCCGTGACCGGGAGCGAAGGCAGAAGCATGCCCCCCACCGGGATGACAACTCCCTGGCGATTCCGCCAAGGAACTTGGCATTCCAAGGGATCATCCTCCAGGCCAGGTTGTTAGCCGCCACCTCCGGCAGCGGGCGACCATTCCCTTGGCAGAGGGCCGGCCAACTCCGTTCAGTCGGTCAGCGCCGCCAGCAGGGCCTGGGCGATGACCAGGTGGCCGGTCAGGTTGGGGTGGACCGGCTCGGGGCAGAAGGTATCCGCGTCCCGGTACTTCAGGTGCTCCTGGAACACCTCGTGCAACCGGACCAGGCGGGTGCCGTACCGGTCGCTCATCCGCTCCACGACCTCTATATACCGCGGGATCAGCTCCATCACCCGGCTGCGGAAGGTGTTCCCCGAGCGATCGGTCGAGATGTAGAACGGGGTCAGCAGAACCACCGGGCAGTCCAACTCGGTCCGGGTCCACTCGAGCAGCTCCTCGTAGACCTCGGCGAACCGCTCCGGCGACACCCCGTCCGGCGCCTCGCCCAGATGGGTGTGCAGATCGTTGATCCCGATCTTGATCGAGAGCCGGTCGGGCCGGTGGTAGAGGACGTCGTCCTGCCAGCGCTGTTTGAGATCGGTGATGCGGTGGCCGCCGATCCCCTTGTTGATGTAGGTGAGACGCAGGGCCGGCCAGCTCGCGGTCACCAGGTCGGTGAACAGCCGCACGTACCCGTTCCCCAACGGCGTCTCAGGTCCGCGCCGGCCGCAATCGGTGATGCTGTCGCCGATGAACAGCAGGGTCTCCCCGTCCTTTATCCACAACTCGCCCATGGCTTCTCCTCTCGTGGAGCGGTTACCGACCCGGCCTAACACCGGGATGACAGGATTGGCAAGATAGCGGCCGTCCCGATCTCCGTCCAGGTGGTTGCCGGCGCTCGCGGCGCGTGACCGAAATCGCTGCCGACGAAACATTCGTCCGAGTCACATGCACTAACATCCGTGCAGAGCGGGGTGATAGCCGTCGACTCGTTTGGCCAGGTGCAGGTGTTCGGTTATCTTGGGCTCCGCCTCGCCGGCACGCATCTTGCATCACCCTTGGTCGTCCGCATCGCCCGCCGTACCGGCGCGGCGCACCCAGAGGTGGACCATGAAGAAGGTAATCGTGATCGTCGCCGTCGTGGTGCTGGCCGCCGCGGCCTACGGTGGATACTGGTACTTCACGCGCAACGGCAAGGACCAGGGGCCGAAGACCGTGGTCGTGGAGACCGGCACCCTGACCGAGAAGGCCCTGGCCATGGGGGAGATCATCCCCCGTCACGAGATCGCGGTGAAGTCGAAGATCTCGGGGACCGTGGCCCGCATCTTCGTGCAGGAAGGCGACTCGGTAAGCGCCGGCGACCGTCTGCTCGAGGTCCGTCCCGATCCCACCCCGCTGGAATATGCCCAGGCCAAGCGCACCCTGGAGATGCGGCTCCTGGCCGAGGAGCAGCGCCGCGCCGACCTGCGGCGAGCCGAAGGGCTGCTGACCCAGGGGATGGCGCCCCAGGCCGAGGTCGACCGAGCCCGTGAGGTCTACGAGCAGGCGGCCCTGCAGCGGAAGATGGCCGAGGAGGAGCTGGCCATCGTCGATCGCGGCCGGGCCGTGGTCGCTGGCCGCACGGTCGAGAACATCATCCTGAGCCCGGTCAGGGGCCGGGTGCTCGACCTGGTCGTGGACGTAGGCGATCCAGTGGTCCCGCTCACCTCGTACCAGCCGGGGACCGAGCTGATGCGATTGGCCGACATGGAGGAGCTCCTCTTCCGGGGCACGGTCGACGAGATCGACGTGGGCAAGGTGCGGCCGGGGATGTCCGGCCAGCTCAAGATCGGCGCCTTCCCGGACCGGCCAGTGGCCGGCCATCTGGCTCGGATCTCCCTGAAGTCCCAGAAGCGGGACAACGCCACGGTCTTCGAGGTCGAGCTCGACAGCCTGGTCGTCCCCGAGGGGCTGGTGCTGCGAGCCGGGTACTCGGCCAACGCCGACATCATCATCCGCCGGGCCGAAGGGGTGCCGGTCCTACCCGAGCGGGCCCTGGTCTTCCGCGGCGACTCCACCTTCGTGCGCCTGCGGCCCGGCGATCCCGGGGGGCAACCGATAGAACGGCAGATCGAGATCGGCATGTCAGACGGGATCCAGGTGGAGGTGAAGTCGGGACTGGCCCTGGGCGATACCGTCCTGGACAAGGAGACGAAGGAGATCAAGTAGGTGTACTTCTGGGAGCTGATCCTCCAGTTCCTGCGGGACATGTGGACCCGCAAGCTGCGCACGGCCCTGGCCCTGTTCGGCATCGCCTGGGGCACGGTCTCGGTGGTGCTGCTGCTGGCCGTCGGCGACGCCTTCCACGCCACCTCGAACAAGGCCATGCACGGCATGGGCGAGAGCCTGGTGATCGTCTGGCCCAGCCGCACGACCAAGCCGTTCGCCGGGATGCAGCCGGGCCGGGCCATCGAGATGAAGGCCGACGACGTGCTGGCCATGGCCGCCGCCGTGCCCGAGATCGGCCTCGCCTCGCCCGAGCTGACCCACTGGGGCCGCACCGTCGCCTTCGGCAGCCACCGGGTCAAGGCCGCGGTCTCGGGGGTGGTGCCCGACTTCGAGGTTATGCGCAACATGATCCCCCTGCCCGGAGGACGGTTCCTCAATGCCCGCGACGTGGCCGAGCGGCGGCGCTCGATCTTCCTCGGCGACGAGCTGAAGCGCAAGCTCTTCGGCGACGATCCGGGTGTCGGCCAGACGGTGCTGGTCGACGGCCGGCCCTTCGTCGTGGTCGGCACCCTGCAGAAGAAGATCCAGAGCTCCAGCTACTCGGGGCCGGACGCCGACCGCGCCCAGATCCCCTACTCCACCTTCATCGCCGTCTGGGGGAACTGGAACGTCAGCAACCTCCTCCTCGCTCCCAACCCGCCCGGTGCCTCGGAGCCGATGAAGAAGGCCGTGTATCAGTACCTCGGCCGCAAGTACCGCTTCGATCCCACCGACGAGGGCTCGCTGTTCATCTGGGACACGGTGGAGATGGACCGTTTTACCAACTGGTTCTTCTGGGGCCTGAAGGCCCTCTTCGGCCTGGGCGGGGTCCTCACCCTCGGGGCCGGCGGGATCGGGGTGGCCAACATCATGTTCCTCATCGTGCGCGAGCGGACCCGCGAGATCGGGGTGCGCCTGGCCGTGGGGGCCAGGGACGGGCAGATCCTCGGCCAGGTGCTGCTGGAGGCCTTCCTCATCGTGGGGTTGGGCGGGTTCCTCGGTCTGGCCTTCTCCGGTCTGGTGATCCTGCTGGTCCAGGTCCTGCCGATGCCGGACTGGCTGGGCAAGCCCGAGCTGTCCCCGACGGTCGGTCTGCTCACCTTCGTCGTGCTGGCCCTGGTCGGGCTGGCGGCGGGGATCTTCCCGGCGCGGCGAGCGGCCCGGCTGGATCCGGTTCGGGCTTTGGAGTTCTGAGATGATCCCCCTGGCCCACGTGCTGCGCGAGCTGCTGACCGAGCGGACCCGGCTGCTGCTGACCGTGCTGGCCATCGCCTGGGGCACGGCCTCGATCACCACCATGCTGGCCCTGGGCGAGGGATTGCGGGTGACCTTCGGTCGCTCGGGAAAGGGCATGGGCGAGGGGATCCTGGTGGTCTGGCCCGGTCAAACCTCGAAGCCGTTCGGCGGACTCCCCGAGGGGTACCCGGTGCGGTTGAGGCAGGAGGACTACGACCAGCTTCGGCTGGCCATCCCCGAGCTGGGCGGGCTCAGCGGCGAGTACCAGGCCTACCCGCAGCTCCGCCGCAAGGACAAGTTCCGCACCAGCCGGGTGATGGGCGTGCACCCGGACTACGGGGAGATGCGCAACGTCCTGGTCGAGGCCGGGGGCCGGTTCCTCGATCCGGTCGACCTGGCCCAGCGCCGCCGGGTGGCGGTCATCGGGCCCCAGGTGGCCAAGGAGCTGTTCGGCGAGGGGACCGATCCCGTCGGCCTGAACCTGGAGATCGACGGCCGGGAGTTCCTGGTCATCGGGCTGATGATCAAAAAGTACCAGACCTCCTCCTACGGCGGGCCGGACCGCGACGGGACCTGGATCCCGATCACCACCTTCGAGCTGATGTTCAACCGCCGCGACTACTCCGATCTGGTGGCCAAGCCGCGGCGGCCGGAGGAGATGGCCCTGGTCCAAGAGCGGATCCGCGAGGTGGTGGCCCGACGCCAGGGGTGCGACCCGAAGGACGAGGAGACCGTCCGGATGTGGGATACCCTGGAGCAGCAGGAGATCTCGGGGAAGGTCCTCTACGGGCTGCAGGTCATGCTGGGGATCGTCGGCGGCCTGACCCTGCTGGTGGCCGGGGTGGGAATCGCCAACGTGATGTACGTCTCGGTGAGCAACGCCACCCGCGACATCGGCGTGCGCATGGCGGTGGGGGCCCGCTCCTACCAGGTCCTCGCCCAGTACGTGCTGGAGGGGCTCGCGGCCACGGCCACCGGCGGCCTGCTGGGGATCGCCATGAGCCAGCTCGTGGTCTCCGCAGTGGGCCGCGTGCCGATGAACGGCGAGTTCTTCGAGTTCGTCGGCCGGCCGGTGCCGGTACTGTCCCTGCGGGTGGCCCTGATCGTGGTCGGGGTGCTCGGCCTGGTCGGCTTCCTGGCCGGCTTCTTCCCGGCCCGCCGCGCGGCCCAGGTCGACCCGGCCGAGGCCCTGCGCTACGAGTGAGGGGAGGAACCCATGATCGTCGCCGAGCGACTCACCAAGGTCTACCCGATGGGCCGCGTTCAGGTGCGCGCCCTCGCCGGGATCGACCTGACCATCGGCCGCGGGGAGTACGTGGCCATCCTGGGCCCCTCGGGCTCGGGGAAGTCGACCCTGATGCACCTGCTGGGGTGTCTGGACACGCCGACCTCGGGGTGTTATCTCCTGGATCATCGCCCGGTGGAGGGACTCAGGCGGAACGAGCTGGCCCACCTGCGGAACGAGAAGATCGGCTTCGTCTTCCAGAGCTTCAACCTGCTGGCCCACGCCACGGCCCTGGGGAACGTGGAGTTGCCGCTGGTCTACCGGGGCACGCGCCGGCGGCAGCGACACCAGCGGGCCGCCGAGCTGCTGGCCCAGGTCGGTCTGGCCGACCGGATGGACCATCGCCCCAACGAACTGTCCGGCGGGGAGCGACAGCGGGTGGCCCTGGCCCGGGCCCTGGCCACCGACCCGGACCTGATCCTGGCCGACGAGCCGACCGGGAACCTCGACACCGCCTCGGGCGAGGAGGTGGTCTCCCTGTTCGAGGACCTGGTGGCTCACGGCAAAACGGTCATCGTGGTCACCCACGACCTCGACCTGGCGGCCCGGGCGCACCGGGTCATCCGCCTGCGCGACGGGGTCGTCGAATCCGACTCCGGTACCGCCCTCGAGGCGGTGGACCGATCTTCCAGTGGAGGCTAATCCGAAATGGCGCCAATCTCCTTGATCCGCCGATGCACCCTGACCCTGGCCGGGGCCCTGCTGGTCGCAATCCCGGCCGCTGCTGAACCCACGGTGGAGCTGACCCTGGACCGGGCCGTCGACCTGGCCCTGGAGAACAGCCTGGACCTGCGGGCGGCCCGCCTGGACACCCAGATCCAGACCACGGGCCTGCGCTCGGAGCTGGCCCGCTTCGGCCGCACCCTGAACACCGGCCTGAGCTACCAGAGCGACCGCTCGCCGTCGACCTCGAGTCTCGAGGGGGTACGGACCACGACCAGCAATCGCCAGGGACTTTCCTTCGGTTTGGCCCAGCGGCTCTGGACCGGCGGCAGCCTCGGGGCCCAGTTCAGCGCCAGTCGGTACTACAACAATGCGGCCTATTTCACCGTGAACCCGGTCTACAGCTCGGGCCTGGAGCTGAACCTGACCCAGCCGCTGATCAGGGGCCGCGGCCAGGTCAACCGGATCGGCGTGGAGCTGGCGCGGAACGGGATCGAGGGGGGGCGGTTGGCGCTGGCGGGCCAGGTCCGCGACCTGCGGGTGATCGTCGGTCAGGCCTACTGGAACCAGTTCGCCGCGATCGCCGGGCTGGAGGTGGCCCGTCAACTGCGCGGCGGGGCCGGGCGCGTCCTCGACCTGGCCCGGGCCCAGGCCGAGATGGGGACCGGCACCCGCAACAGCGTCCTGCAGGCCGAGGTGGCCCTGGCGCGGCGCGAGGAGGAGATCGTGATCGCCGAGGGATCCCTGCAGTCCGCGCAGGACAGGCTGAAGGCCGCCTGCGGGATCGACCAGGCTCCGGACGGCTGGTCGACCGAGGTGGTCCTGGTCGACACCCCGAGCGTGGCGCCCTTCGCGGCCGGGCTCGAGGAGGGGATCGACCGGGCCCTGGCCGCCAGCGTCGCGTACCAGCAGGCCCTGCTCACGGCCCGCGGCCTGGACCTGCAACTAGCCTTGGCGCGCGACCAGGTTAGGCCGCAGGTCGACCTGACCGGCACGGTGGGGGTGACCGGGGTCGGCAAGAGCAGTGCCGACAACCTGGAGGAGCTGGGCCAGGCCGATTCGCGCTCCTGGCGCGGCGGTGTCAGCCTCACCGTACCCCTGGGCGACAGCCCCAGCGACGCGGCCCTGCAGCAGCGGCTCCTCGAGCAGCAGCGCGGCAACCTCAACCTCGACGACCTCCGCCTGCAGCTCGTCCAGCGGGTCCGCGACCAGCACCGCCAGATCGGCATCGCCCTCCGGCGAACCGAGGTGGCCCAGGCCACGGTCGGCCTGGCCGAGCGGAACGTGGCCGACCAGGAGGCGAGGCTGGCCCTGGGTCTGGCCACGGTCAAGGAGGTTCTCGACGCGCAGGACGAGCTGGCCAGCGCCCGGGGGAGCCTCCTCGGCGCGGTCCTCGACTACGCCCGGGCCCTCCTGGTCTGGGAGCAGCTTACGGGCCGCTGATCCGGTCCGGGGGGCGTACCCCCCTTCGGCTGGTGGTGGCTCAACTCCACGGCCAGTCGTAGGTCGGCTGGCTCGCGAACCGCTCCATCCCCAGCTCGAGGCTGATCCAGGTACCGGGCCGCAGGCGGACCCGGAAGGCCCGGTCGTCGACCCGCAGCGCCCGACCCGCGGTCTCTCGCTCGACCTGCTCGCGGTACTGGACCTCGGTCCAGAAGGGGCTGGCCTCCCCCTCCTGCTGCCGCGCCCCGTACCGCACCTCGGTGAAGCGGTGCTCACCGAAGGCGCCTCCCTGCACCACTACCTCGCGGACGGCGCTCGGGTGGAGGTTGACCAGGTGGAGGACCGCGCTTTTATCCTCCAGCCGCTCCACCAGGGCCGCGGTGTCGGCGGGAAGCCCGGGCCGGCGCTCCAGGCCGTCGAAGTGGCGCACCCGGGCGAGCTGCAGGCCGCCGTTGTAGTTGAACAGCGGCGCGCCCATGGTGAGTTGGACCAGGGCCTCGACGAAGACCGGGTTGCGCACCTGGAGGTACCAGTCGCCGTAGGTCGCCGGGTCCTGTTGGTCGTCCTGCATGAAGGCCAGCCGCTGGTAGACCTGGCCGTGGGTGTGACGGAGGATTTCCACCGGGTAGTCGGGGTACTCGCCGATGAGCCAGGCCAGCCAGGCCGCCTCGTGGCCGCCCCCGTGCTTGCTGAAGGAGGGGATCACCCGGGCGTAGTCGCGGCTCTCGTGGTCGCGCAGCCGGAGGACCCGCTCCAGGTCCTGCGGCGCCATGGTCATCGTCCACAGGTGGGCCAGGTACCGGGCGCCCATGGCCGTGAACCCCTCCCACCCGCGATCGTTGTGGAAGTAGGGCACTTTATAGGTGCCGTTCTCCTCCCGGCCCTGGGCGACCAGGGCATCGAGCTGGGCTCGGCCGAAGTCCATGTACGAAGGGTCGCCGAACAGAAGGGCGGCGTTCTGCGCCGCGCTGAGCACCGCGTCGCCCAGGGTGTGCCAGCCGTGGGGCCAGGTCCAGCCGTAGTACCCGCCGTACCACTTCCCGTCCATGCACTCGCCGATGCGACCCGAAGGACCGACGTTGTCCGGCACCAGGCCGCCGTTGCGGGTCGCTCGTTCCATCCACGCTTCGAGGTAGTCGCGGACCCAGGCGCGGAGCCGCTCCTCGCCGGTGTAGAGGTAGGCGTTGGCCACCAGGCTGGTGCTGGCGAGGTTGACCGCCGTATCGCCGCGGGCCATGCGGGAGACGATGGCCGCGCCCATCCGCAGCTCGTTCTCGGGGTTCTTCAGATCCTCGACCGTGGCGATCCCCGGCAGATCGAGGTAGGGGAGGGGCCACGGTTTCCACGAATCGTAGGCGTAGCGGGTGTAGTACTTCTCGAAGTTCCGGTACGCCGGTCCCATGCTCCCCACGTGGGGAGAGCGGAGGAGCCGGTGGTCGGCGTCGTAGTTCGGCTCACCGGTGAAGAAGCCGGCGTACCGCACGGCCCGCTCGCGGTTGCGGGCCGATCGGGGATCGCCCAGACCAAGCAGGTAGAAGAGGGTGTACCCCTCGCCCATGTGCATCCAGTCGTACCCCTGCTCGTATTCCTGCACGACCATCGGGTGACCGAAGCCGGTGCCGTACCGGGCGAACTGGGCCGTGATCGCGTCGTACTCGCGCTGGGCCAGCTCGCCGACGCGCGGGGCTCCGCCCAGGGCGTGGAAGAGGGGCCAGTTGTGGAAGCTCTCGTACGCGTCGTCGAGACCGTCGATGCTCTGGAACGCCTCGCTGGTCGGCCACTTCACCTCGCCGTCGGGCCGCACGTACCGCTCGATCAGCGGCTCGATTGCGCCGTTCATCAGGTCGATCAGGCTGCGCTCGAGCAGGGCCCACTCCGGGGGCCGGATGAACGGCAGCTCGGATTCAATGGTTGCCATGGTCAGCATGGGAACGCTCCTCGCTATCCCGGTTCCTCGTCCAGGCCGGCGCCGAAGACCGCGCCCTTCGCGGTCGGCCCGACCGTGCGGCTGTAGAGCCTGAGCAGCGGACCGTAGTCGCGCCGGGGTTCGGAGAACCGGCCGCTTCTCCGCCGCTCGGTGAACAGCTCCTCGCCGGCCGGAACACCGTCCACCAGCAGGTTCAGGCGCCGCTGGTGCAGGTCGATCTCGATGAGGTCGCCGTCCTCGAGCAGTCCGATCGGACCGCCCCGGGCCGCCTCGGGATCGACGTGGCCGATGCACGGCCCCCGGGTGGCGCCGGAGTAGCGGCCGTCGGTGACGAACCCGACCGATTCCCCCAGGCCCATCCCCTGGGCCGTAGCCGCCAGCAGGGACAGCTCGCGCATCCCCGGCCCGCCGGCCGGTCCCTCCCAGGCGACCACCACCACGTCCCCCGGCCGCACCGCGCCGTTGGCCAGGGCGTCGCGGGCCTCCTCCTCGCATTGGAAGACTCGGGCCGGACCGCAATGCCGCCACATCCCCTCGGTCACGGCGCTGGCCTTGACCAGGGCGCACCCCAGATTCCCGCGCAGGACCCGCAGGCCACCCTCGGGATGCAAGGGCCTACCGCACGAGGCGATGACCTGGGGATCCAGGTTCACCGCCGCGTCGACGAGCTCGCCGACCGTGTGGCCGGTGATCGTCGGCAGATCCCCGTGGACCAGCCCCGCGGCGTGCAGCTCCTTCATCACGGCCCAGATCCCGCCGGCCCGGCCCAGGTCCGAGGGGAGCCAGTCCGAGGCCGGTCGGAACCGCCCGAGGAGCGGCGTGTTCCGGCTCAACCGGTCGAAGTCGTCGAGGGAGAGCGGTATTCCCACCTCGCTGGCTATGGCCGGGAGGTGGAGGGCCGCGTTGGTCGAGCCGCCCACGGCCAGGACCGCGCGGATCGCGTTCTCGAAGGCCTCCCGTTGCAACAAGGCCGAGGGGAGGGCCGAGTCGTCCCCGCGCAGCCACCAGTCGGCGCAGCGGCGGACGATGAGGGCGCCGGCCTGCCGGGCCAGCCCCAGGAGCGCCTCGCCTGGCCGGTGCGGCTCATCCGGTCCGGTGGCCAGGATGGTGGCGTTCCCCGGCAGGGAGAGCCCCAAGACCTCGGTGACCAGGGCCATGGTCGTGGCCGTGCCCATCATGTTGCACCCCCCGACCGCGGCGCAGGTGCGGTCGAGGATCTCCGCGTATCGGTCGTCGGAGAGCCGGCCGGCCAGGTGCATGCCGTGGGCCTCCTTGATGTCGCTGGCGACCAGGAGCCGGCGGGCGGGGATGACCGTGCTGGGATACGGCGCCATCAGGCCGCCGGTGACGAAGATGGCGGGAAGGTCGACCCGGGCGCAGGCGATGAGCATGGCCGGGATGATCTTGTCGCAGGTGCACAGGCAGACCATCCCGTCGAACTGGTGCATCTGCACCTTGGCCTCGACCGCGGCGGCGCCCAGGTCGCGGCTGAGGAGGGACCAGTGCATCCCCTCGCCCTGGGCGATCCCGTCGCACCCGGCCGGGATCTGCGTCAGGTAGGCCTCGCCGCCGGCCGCCTGGATCGCCTGCCGCACCTCCGTGGCCACGGCGTCGAGGTGGACGTGACCGGGGGTGGACCCGTCGGCCGAGGAGACCAGGGCGATCTTTGGCCGGCCGGCTTCGTCCCCCGGCGGGGAGCCCGTGCCCCGGTACAGGGCCCGGGCGTAGTCGCTCTGCGCCGCGGTACAGTACTGGCCTGGTGACCTCGGACGCACGGGTCCCTCCACGGAAAGAAGCCCTGCCCGGACGGCGTTCAGGATCCCGGGACATCAGGGCGCAGAATCTAGATCAATCGGGAATCTCCATCAATGCGATCAGGGCGATCAGGGCGATGGAGGCGCTTGAGCCGTTCCCCGCCGAGGCGTATCCTTGTCCGGCCGCAGAACTCCCCAATAGGAGAAGAATCCACGGTGAGACCCGGGTATGACCGCCCCATCGCCGGTTGGGAGGACGCGCCGTGACCTCGAGAGAGCGCGTCCTGACCGCCCTGCGCCACGAAGAGCCTGACCTGGTCCCGTTCAACATGCGCGTCTGCGAGGAGCTGCTCGCGCGGTGGCGCGAGCGGACGGGAGATCCAGCCGCCGACTGGTGCACCCACTGGGGCCACGACGTCCGTCCGATGGAGGGGTTCGCGGTTCCCCCGTGCCCGCCGGGCCTGCCCAGGGAGGAGTGGACGCCGCCGGTACCACCGGCGGAGGTGGCCGCGACGGCGGGACGGGTGCGGTCCTTCCAGGAGGCCGGCATCGCAATCTGCAGCGGGTATCAGATGGGGATCTTCGAGCAGGCCAAGGACTGGCTGGGCGACGTCGAGACGTTGACCCTGCCCCTCCTCGATGCCGGGCGGTGTGAGCTCGTGCTCGACCGCGTCACCGAGTGGAAGATGGCGGTCTACGGCGCCTGGGTGAAGACCGGCGTGGACGTGGTCTGGATCGGCGATGACCTGGGCACCCAGCGGTCGCTGGTGATGAGCCCCGCGGCGTATCGCCGGTGGTACCGGCCGCGCCACCAGCGGTTGATCGCCCACCTGAAGGGGATCAACCCCCAGGTGCGCGTCGCCTTCCACTGCTGCGGCCACGTGACCCCCCTGATCCCCGACCTGATCGAGATCGGCGTCGAGGTTCTCGAGGCGGTGCAGGCCGAGGCCATGGACCTCGCCTTCCTCAAGCGCGAGTACGGCCGCGAGATCGCGTTCTGGGGAGGGATCGGCGCCCAGAGCGTGCTGGCGCGCCGGTCGCGCGAGGAGGTGGTCGAGGGGGTGCGCCGCACGCTCGAGGTGATGATGCCGGGCGGCGGGTACATCGCGGCGCCCTGCCACACCCTCACCGAGGAAGTGACCT
>JBAZUN010000051.1:0-20957 GCA_041661365.1 Candidatus Latescibacterota bacterium | reverse complement strand
CCCTTGGCAGGGGATGCTGCTGAACGGCCAGCGATGGCTGGCTCAACTGCCTCGCGAGTTCACGCCGCTCCTCCTCCCCCTGGTCGCCTGGGGTGGCTGGGCCGTGGTCCGTCGCGACCGGCCGATGGCCGTGCTCGTGGCTCTCACCGTGTCGAGCAACCTGCTGGCCGTCCTGAACTACCACCGGGACCCCAACGGGCTCGGGGTCTTCTTCCTCACCGGCTTTGCCGGCCTGGCCATCCTGATCGGGTACGGGGCCGACGACCTGCGGCGACGGTTCGGCACCGCCGTTGGCGCGCTGGTCGGGGTCCTGGTCCCCGGACTGCTCCTCGTGGCCAACGGGGGCGCCGCCGATCGCCGCGACGAGTGGACCGTGCACCGGTTCGGCCGGGACATCCTCTCCGGCTTGCCTGCCGAGGCGGTGCTGGTGACCGAGGGGGACGATGCCTCGTTCGTGGTCGACTACCTCCAGCGGGTGGAGGGGTTCAGGCCGGACGTGAGCCTGTACAACCGGATGGGCCGGGGGACCGACCTGCTCACCCCGGTGCAGCGACGGCTGCCGCTGGCCCGGCAGCAGGAACAGCAGGCAAGGGCCGAGGGGGAGCTGGTCCGCCAGGGCAGGCGCCCGGTTTACTACCTGGTCGCGCGTGGTCTGCCGTCGGCCGAACACGAGCTGGTTCCGGACGGGCTGGCGTACCGGGTGGTACGGCGTGGTCAGGAGCGAGGGGAAGAGGGGGTGGATCGACCGCCACCCGAACCGATCCCCGCGGATCAGGCGAGGACCGACGAGGACCCGTGGGTGCGCAAGGTGCAGGCCGATTACTGGTACATGCGGGGGGAGTACGAACTGGACCATGGCCGTCCGGCTGCGGCCGTGGCGGCCTATGAGCATGCCGCCAGCGTGGCCTTCGACTCCCGCACCATGCGGTTCAACGTGGCCCTGGCCCTGGCCCGGTGCGGTGAGTCAGGCCGGGCCTGGCCGCACGCCCTGGCGGCCCGCGATCTGGATCCCTGGCAGGCGGCCCCGCACCGCCTGCTGGCCAGGCTGGCCGAGGAACTGGGTCGACCGGCCGAGGCGGCCGAGCACCTCCGACGCGCGGCGGCTCAACGACCTTGACTCCCGGGCGTCGGCGGGTTAATTTGCGCGGACTGTAATACCGTCAAGAACCTCGGCGCGCGTCTGAACTGCTGGCACGTGAGCCGCCCCGGACTGCTCCCGGATTTCTCATGGAAAAGTGGGACCGGATCCTGCGCGAGAAGAACATCCTGGTCGGGATGAAGGCCCGCAGGAGCATCGACGCCATCCGCGAGCTTACCGAGCTGCTGGGCGAGGAGGACGGCGTGCTGGATGCCAAGAGGTTTCTGGCTGACGTCATCCAGCGCGAGCAGCAGTCCTCCACCGGGGTGGGTAAGGGTGTCGCGGTTCCGCACGCCCACGAGGACAGCATCGCCCGACAGCTCCTGGCTGTCGGAATCTCCCCCGAGGGGGTCGATTTCCACTCGATCGATGGCGCGCCGGTGCACATCGTGGCCCTGCTCGCCACGCCGAAGAAGCACCAGAAGCAGCACATGGAGCTGCTCGCGGCGCTCTCCCGCCTGCTGCAGCAGGACGAGGTGCGCCGCTCCCTGGTCGAGGCCAAGGATCCGGCCGCGGTGATGGCCATCTTCACCGGCAGTCGCCCCTGACCCAACCCCTTCACGCGGTCACGCTGGATTCAGCCCCTTACCCGTTCACCGAGGAGGGTGTGGGCCGAGGCTGCTGACACCCGCACCGGGACCAGATCTCCAGGGCTGCCCGGCCCGTCGCAGACCACGGTCTTTCCCTGGGGTGAACGGCCGAAGAAGGCCGTCTCGCCGTTGGTTCGGGAACGGGCCGGACCCTCGAGCAGCACCTCCACCGTCCGTCCCAGGTACTCCTGGTTCCGCTCGTAGGAGATCCGCTCCTGCAGGGCGATGACCGCTTCCAGGCGACGCTGCTTCACCTCGGGCGGCACGTCGTCGGTCAGATGCCGCTGGGCGTGGGTGCCTTCCCGCTCCGAGTACTTGAACAGGAAGGCCGCGTCGAAGCGCACCTCCTCCATCAGGGCCACCGTCTCCCGGTAGTCCTCCTCGGATTCGCCGCAGAAGCCGACCACGACGTCCGTGGTCAGGGCGATCCCCGGAATCACCTCTCGCGCCCGCCGTACCAGGCGCCGGTACTCCGCCGCCGTGTACCCGCGGCGCATCCGCTCGAGCTGGGCATCGGACCCGCTCTGCACCGGCAGGTGCAGGGACGGGCAGAGCTGGGGCACCTCGGCCATGGTCTGCAGGGTCTCCTCGTCCAGCTCGGCCGGGTGGGGTGAGGTGAAGCGGATCCGGGCGACGCCGGGAACCGCGGCGACCTCCCTCAGCAGCCGGGCGAAGGAGACCGGACCGTGGCGATAGGAGTTCACGGTCTGACCGAGCAGGGTCACCTCGCGCGCGCCGGCCCTGGCCGCCCGCTCCACCTGGCTCAGCAGTTCCTCGGGCGGTACGCTCCGCTCGCGACCGCGCACGTAGGGCACGATGCAGAAGGAGCAGAAGCGGTCACACCCGCGCATGATCGTGACCCAGGCCGTGGGCCCGGTCCCCCGGTCAGGGGTGATCCCGGCGTAGTCCTCGGAGCGGCGCAGGCGCACGTCGAGGACCGCCTCCTCGCCGGTCCGTTCCAGCAGCTCGGGCAGCCGGCGGTACGCGTCGGGACCGACGACCAGATCGACGAAGGGGGCGCGACGGGGCAGCTCGGCGGCCAGTCGCTGGGCCATGCAGCCGAGGATCCCCAGGGTCAACCCGGGCCGCTGGACCCGCAGCCCCTGCAGTTGCGAGGCCCGACCGATGACCCGGGCCTCGGCGTGCTCGCGCACGGCGCAGGTGTTGAGGAGGATGACGTCGGCCTCCTCCGGACGGTCCACGGTGGCGAACCCCGAGCCGCGCAGGATGCTGACCAGCAGCTCGCTGTCGGCCTGGTTCATCTGGCAGCCGTAGGTCTCCAGGTAGACCGCGCGGCCGGACCCCTCAACCGGACGGCCGTCGCCGGAGGGGCAGGGGAGCGGCGCCGATTGACCCAGGATCGGCAGCTCGTCGGTCATGCGGCCCGTTCGCCGTAGACCAGGTCTTCCCGCGCCGCGGTCACCTGCAGGTCGACCAGCTCGTTGGGCCGCGCCGATTCGCGGGAGAGGAGACCCTTGATGTAGTTGTCGCTCAGACCGACGGCCATCCCCGAGCCCTGGTCCGGCCGGTCCTCTACCAGGATCCGGAGCCGGCGTCCCACGAAGCTCCGGTGGAAGGTCAGCCGCTTGCGGTCGCCCAGGTCGATGAGCTGGCGCACCCGCGTCCGGGCCACGTCCGGTGCGGGACCGCCGGCCAGCCGGACCGCCGCGGTATCGGCCCGTTGCGAATAGGGGAAGACGTGCAGGTAGGTCAGCGGCAGGTCGGTCAGCAGCCCGGCGGTGTTGGCGAAGGCCTCGTCGCTCTCCCCCGGGAAGGCCACCATGACGTCGGCGCCGATGGCGCAGTCGGGGATCGCCGCGGCCAGGCGCTCGACGCGACCGGCGTACGCGGCCCGGGTGTACCGTCGTCCCATGCGGCGTAGCACCGCGTCGTCACCGCTTTGGAGGGGGACGTGAAAGTGGCGGCAGATCCTGGGCGAGGAGGCGGCCAGGTCGATCAGGGCGTCGGACAGCTCGCCCGGCTCGATCGAGTTCAACCGCAGCCGCTCCAGACCGTCGAGTCGCAGCAGCTCGGTCACCAACTGGACCAGTCCCTCGGTCTCGCCGCGGTCCCGGCCGTACGAGCCGGTGTTCACCCCGGTCAGCGCCAGCTCGCGGTACCCGGAGGCGATCATGCGGCGCGCCTGGGTCAGGATCTCGGGGACGGGCCGGCTGACGCTTCTGCCCCTGACCTTGGGGATGATGCAGTAGGTGCAGTGCTCGTCGCAGCCGTCCTGCACCTGCACGGTCCCCCGGGTGCGTCCGCCGGGGACCTCCCCCTCGATCTGCAGGAAGGTCCGGGTGCGGGGCGGGTCGGCCGGGTCGAAGGACGGGCCCTCGCGGCCGTCGAGGAGGGCGTCGAGGTGATCGAGCAGACGGGCCTTTTCCCCGTTCCCGACCACGAGATGGGCCCCGGCCCGGCGCAGCTCGTCCGGACGCCGCTGGGCATAGCAGCCGGTCGCCACCACGGTGGCCCGGGGGTTGACCCGCAGGGCGCGGCGCACGGCCCGGCGCGAGTCGGCGTCGCCTGATCCGGTCACGGTGCAGGTGTTCACCACGTACACGTCGGCCGTTCCGGCGAACGGGACGACCTCGTACCCGCGCCGTCCGAAGGCATGGGCCAGGGCCTCGATCTCGGCCTGGTTCAGCTTGCAGCCGACGTGGTGAAGCGCGACCGTGACCGGTCGTGGGGACGGTAGCATCGAGGGCACTCGATAAGGGGTGTTATCGCAGCGGTTCTGCACGGGGAACGTCGTGCCGCTCTGTAATCTAGCGGAACTCCCCATGGCGGCAACGGCCGTCTTGCCGAGCGCGTCCACTCGACTCAGCCGGGTTCGAGCTGGGCATAGGCCGCGGCCACCTTCTTCACCCGGTTGCCGTCGAAGCGGATCGTCAGCCGCAGTCCGTTTCCGGCCCCTTCGCGCGCCACGATCTCGCCACGCCCCCAACTCGGGTGGCGGACGAACTGGCCGACGGCGAGGAAGTCGTCCTGATCGACGAACTGGGCGAAATCGGCCGGTCCCTGCGGTGCCGGCGGTTCGTCCCACTCGTAGCGGAACCCCTTGGCAGGACCGGAGGGGGTCGTGGTCTTGGGGGAGACCGATCCCCCCCTGGAGGCCCCGACCCGGCCGGCTCCGGGTGGCCCGGGCCGCACCGGGCGGGTATCCCCGGCGTCCTGGTGGTGGATCAGCTCCTCGGGCACCTCGTCCAGGAAGCGCGAGGCATCCGCCTCGACCTTGCCGCCGAATAGATATCGCCTACAGGCGTAGGTCAGGTAGAGCCGCTCCCGGGCCCGGGTGATCCCGACGTAGCAGAGCCGGCGCTCCTCCTCGATCGCCTGCGGGTCCAGGAATTCCTCCTCCACGGCCCTCGAGGTGGGGAAGAGGTCCTCCTCCATTCCGGTGATGAACACCACCGGGAACTCCAGCCCCTTGGCGCTGTGCAAGGTCATCAGGGTGATGGGCTGCTCACTCTTGTGTTTCTCGTCAGACGGAGTCATCAGAGCCACTTCTTCCAGAAACAGTTCCAGTGAAGGCTCTTCCTCCGTGTCGGCGAACTCCGCCATGAAGGCGATGAGCTGGTCCACGTTCTCGGCGCGTACCTCGGCTTCTGGAGTATCCTCCTCCTCCAGCATCTGGAGGTACCCGGTCCCCTCGTACACCGTCTGGCCCAACTCGGCCAGGGGGGCACTGTCGCGTACCGCCTCCAGTCGCATCATCAGGGCCGCGAACTCCTCCAGGCTCCGGCGCGGCCGTGGCCCCAACTCCGTCACCTCGTCCAACCGGGCGCACGAGGCCAACAGCCCGATGCCCTGGCGGCGGGCAAACTCGGAGAGTCGCTCGATCGAGGTCTCGCCGATGCCGCGCCTCGGCACGTTGAGCGCCCGACGGAGGGAGGCGTCGTCGGCCGGGTTGGCCAGCAACCGCAGGTAGGCCAGCAGGTCCTTGACCTCCTTGCGCTCGTAGAAGCCGATGCCGCCCACGATCACGTAGGGCATTCCCGACCGCCGCAACTCCTCCTCCAGGGCCCGGGACTGGGCGTTGGCCCGGTAGAGCACGGCCGCGTCTCCCGGGGTGTATCGCTGCTGTCGGGTCAGGTCGCGCAGGGTCTCCACCACGAAGCGGGCCTCCACCCGGTCCGACTCACAGGCAACCACCTCGATCGGCGCGCCTTCGCCGGCCTCGGTCCAGAGGTTCTTCCCCTTGCGGTTACGGTTATGCTGGATCACGGCGTTGGCCGCGGCCAGGATCCGGCCGGTCGACCGGTAGTTCTGCTCCAGACGGACCACCCGGGCATCGGGGTAATCCCGCTCGAAGTCGAGGATGTTGCGGATGTCGGCGCCGCGAAATTGATAGATCGACTGGTCGTCGTCGCCGACGCAGCAGAGGTTGCGGTGGCTGCCGGCCAGCATCCGGCAGAGGAGGTACTGCGGCCGATTGGTATCCTGGTACTCGTCGACCAGGAGGTGCATGAACCGCTCCTGGTATCGGCTCAACACCTCGGGGCACGACTCGAACCGGCGCACGATTTGCACCAGCAGGTCGTCGAAGTCAAAGGCGTTGCTACGCCGCAGCTCGGCCTCGTACGCGGCGTAGAGCTTGGCCAGCCGCTGCCGCTCCGGCAACTCGCCGGCCTGTTCGAGCAGCAGGCCGGGATCCTCCATGGCGTTCTTGGCCCGACTGATCTGGGCCACCAGGGAGCGCGGCGTCAGCTCCTCCTCGTCGATCCGGTGCGCCTGCAGCACCCGTCGGGCCAGGGCCCGGCGGTCGTCCTCGTCGTAGATGGTGAAGTGACCGTCGAGGCCGAAGGCGCGGGCCTCCATCCGGAGCAGTCGGGCGCAGACCGAGTGGAAGGTGCCGGTCCAGACCTGGCCGGCCGCGTGTCCGGCCAGACGGTCGACGCGCTCTCGCATCTCTCCCGCGGCCTTCTTGGTGAAGGTGACCGCCAGGATGCGCCGGGGATCGACCCCGTGGTCCTGCAGCAGGTGGGCGATGCGGTAGGTGAGGACCCGGGTCTTGCCCGAGCCGGCGCCGGCCAGCACCAGCAGCGGCCCGGAGACGGTCTCCACGGCCTCGCGCTGGGCCGGGTTGAGCTGGTCGAGGATCGACATCTGGAAGGAGATCCTTATGGGCTGAGGGATGGCGGTGCGGTCGTGGTGAGTTGCGGCGCGCTATGGTGCCTGCTTGCAGAAGTCCGCGTCCGCACCGAGGGGGTCGAGGCGCCCGGGCCGCCAGGCGGCCGACCGAGGGCGGATCGAGGGGAGATCCGCAGAGGAAGGCCAACGCCGCGGCCCGGGATGAATCGGCGCCCGAATGCAGCCGATTTCTGCAAGTAGGCACCAGATCCTCACCGGGCCTCGCGTCGGGCAAGCTGCCGCACCTTCTGCTTGGCCCGCTCGTGCTCCTGGCGGGTGTGGCTGAAGATGTGGGTCCCGTCCCCCCGGGCCACGAAGAACAGGAACTCGGACTCCACCGGGAAGAGGGTGGCGGCCAAGGCGGCCCGACCGGGGTTGGCGATCGGGCCGGGGGGGAGCCCCGGATAGCGGTAGGTGTTGTACAGCGACTCCACCTGGATGTCCACGTTGCTCAGGTGGTCCTTGTGCACCCCCAAGGCGAACTCCACCGTGGCGCACGATTCCAGCTTGATCGCCAGCCGCAGCCGCCGGAGGAAAACCCCGGCGATGACCGGTCGCTCGGCCTGCACCTTGGCCTCGCGCTCGACGATGGAGGCCAGGGTTACCGCCTGGTGGAGGGTCAGACCGAGCGCCGGCAGACGACCCCGCAGGTGAGGGGCCATGACCTCGCCGAACTGCGCCACCATGGTCCGGGCCACCTCCTCGGCGCCGGACCCCTGGGCCAGGACGTAGGTCTCGGGGAAGAGATACCCCTCGAGGGTCGGAGCCGCGATCCCCAGCCGGCGGGTCAGGGCGCTGTCGCCGGTGGCCGTGACAAAGGCGGCCGAGTCCACCACCCCGGCCCGGTCCAGCAGTCCCGCCACCTCATGCCGGGAAAGTCCCTCGGGGATCGTTACCCGGGCGGTCTGGATCGGCGATTGGAGCAGGTCCTCGACCATCCCGGCCGTGGTGCGGTGACCGTCGAGCCGGTAGGTGCCGGCCTGCAGCCGACCCTCCAGTCCCCGCAGTCGGGCCATGACCGCGAACAGGTTCCCGCTACGGACCAGTCCCCGCTCCTCGAGCCGCAGGCCGATACCCCGGGCGTTCATGCCGGCCTCGACCGTGACCCGTTCGGACGGATGACCGGTCGGACGGTTCAGGAACCAGGACCAGCCCACCCACAAGCCGGCCAGCAGGCCCAGGGCCAGCAACCCGGGGCCGGCCAGGGGGTGGCAGCTCAGCAGGCGGCGAAGAAGTGATGCAACCATGTGAAAAAAGGTGATTTGTTAGTGTCGCGTCCGAGAAATCAGTTGTGCCATCGAGCGGGCCGAGGCGCCCGGCCGGCTAGGCGCGCGAACGCCCTGTATCGAGGGGAAGATACAGGAAGTGAGCGGAACGACGCTGGCCGGGATGGATCGGCCCGCGAATGCCAAGGTATTTCTCGGACGCGACACTTAGGTATGAGGGCGCAGTAGAGGTACGCCACCTCGGGGTTGGAGTCAAGGTCAGTCCCGGGGGAGGACCGGCCGCTTGCCGGCCCCTTGGGGGGCGGGTCTGGGGAGGCTATTCGCGGCTGAACAGACGCAGGAAGAAGCGGTGCAGGCCAGGGGACAACGGCACCGGGCGGGGTGCCGGCTCCACCGGTGGGGGGGCCGAGGTTCCACCGCGGCGAGGCTCCTCGACCGGAGCTGGCCCGGGGACAGGGGGCCTGATCCGGTCCTTGAACGCCTGGTACCGCTGGCGACGGGGGCGGTACCGCTCGGCCAGGTCCGCCAGGAAGCCGGGCCGCTCATCCTCCCATTCGGCGCGAACGCGCTCCAGCTCGGGTCGCAGCCGGGCCGCCGGTTCCCCTTGACCCAGGCACCGCATGTGGGCCGACAGATGGATCAGCTCGCCGTCGGCCACGAGCGCGGCGCCGGTCACGGCGCGGTCGGTAAAGGCCGCTGCCCGGCCGCTCTCCTTCAGGCCGCGGCCCGGCAGGAGCCGGCTGTGCCGGCTGGCCTCGACGACCTGCTGGAGGAAGACCGGGACCAAGGGCGGAGGGAGGGCTTGCTCGCCGCCGGTCACCACCGCCTCGACCAGGGCGCTGCGCAGGGCCTGCTCGTACCGGTCCTCGAGGATCTCCGGATCGCCGTAGAGCTCGAGGAAGAGGTTCTGCCCCACGGCGCTGACTACCCCGACCTGACCCGGCTGGCAGGGGAAGGCGGACCGCAGATCGGTCAGGAGGGCGGCGTGGCGATCGAGGATCGCGTGCAGGTCATGGGTGGCGGAGGCCGTGCCCGCGGCCTGCAGGTAGGATCGGATGGAGTCCCAGATCCAGTACTGCGGGGGATCTCCGGTGCGGGCGAGCTGTTCCATCTTGAAGGAGCGCACCCGCCACGGGGTCGCGTCCGCGTGGGTGAACTCGGCCTGATACTGGACCGGCCGGCCCTCCTCGACGCAGCAGACCGGCACCGTGGCCCGGCGCTCGGGCGGGACCAGACAACTGAACTGCACCGCCCGGAGCTGGGTCGGCCCGAGCAGGAGGTCGGACTCGCCCGCCAGGATCGTCGTGGCCAGGGGATTGTCGACGTGGACGCGGCCGACGACGCCGGTGTCGGTCAGCCTCACCCCGCGGGCCATCGCCTCGCCCAGGGACAGCAGATCTGGAGGATCTGGATGGAGGTCGGTGGGGAAGAGGGGGAAGACCACCACGCTCTCGACCGCGCGGCCCGGGTCGAAGACCGGCGGTCCCACCACCAGGCGCTCGAACGCCCGGGCCAGGATGGCGGCGAGGGCCCCGCTCACGGCACCTCGATCAGCACGCGGACGAATCGGTACAGCCCGACCCCGAACCCCAGGCTGGCGTATCCGGCCAGGGCCGACAGGCCGAGGAGAAAGGGGAAGAGCGCGACCATGCCGCGGTCCAGGCGTCGGGTTCCCTTCAGCTCGAGCACGGCCAGGGTGGCGTCGTGGCCCAGCACCGTGCCGGCGACCGCCGTACCGCCGGCCAGGAGGAGCTGCCCCGGCTCCCAGCCCAGGAGGTAGTGCAGCAGCAGGACCGCCGACAGGGCGAGGATCAGGCAGAGGGCCCAGCGTAGATGGGCCCTCCAGGCCGAGTGGAGGCCCACCGAATAGAGCGCCGCGGCGGCATAGGGTCCCAGGACCAGAACCCCGGCGCTGGTTCCCAGGGCCACGGTGAGGATGAAGCGGGGATGGGGGCTCCAGGCGGCCAGGACCAGGCCGAGGCCGAACCATCCGGTCAGCAGGGGGAGCACGGACTGCAGCCTGTTGGTGAAGCTGGTGTACCGGTCCATGGGCGGTCAGCGGAACAGGTCTTCCTCCTCCGGGCCGATCAGCCGGACGATCTTGACCGCCCGCTGCCGGCCGTCCAGTCCGGGCTTACCCAGGTACTTCGGCTGCTTTCCCAGAAAGACCACCGCCGGCTCCTCGTGGGAGGTGTCGAGCTTGACCACGTCTCCCGGCTGCAGACGGGCCAGATCCTTGAGGGGGAGGGTCCCCTTGGCCAGCCGGATCACCACCGGGACCTTGACCTTCGCCAGGGTGCGGGCCCGGAGTTCCAGGTCCTGGTGGGTCGGGGACTGCCCCCGGCCGCGCCGGCCGCCGAGCTTGGCCAGCAGGGGCTCCAGGGTCAGGAGGGGATAGCACAGGTGCACCAGCCCGCTGGCGTGGGGGGTGTTGACCTCGAGGGCGATGAGCAGGACCGGGTCGCCGCTGCCGGCGGCCTGGATGAACTCAGGGTTGGTCTCGAGCACCGTGTCCGAGATCCGGATCGCCACGGCTGATTCCCAGGCGGTCTCCAGGTCCTGGAGCACCCGGGTGGCCAGCTTGTTGACCACGTTGGTCTCGATCGGGGTCAGGGGCCGGGCCTTCCCCGCGGCACTGACCCCCTTGCCGCCGAAGGCCCGGTCGACCACGGCCATGAGCAGGTCGGGCGAGAAGGCCACCACCATGCGGTTCCCGGGCGGCTCCACGGTGAAGCTGTAGGCCGTGCAGGGGTGGGGGAGGGAGAGGATGAACTCCCCGTAGAGCGCCTGATCGGTGAAGGCCAGATCGACGTCGACGACGGCGCGCATGGCGCTGGAGAGCGTGGCTCCGAGCATCCGAGCGAACTGCTCGTGGAGGCTCTCCACCAGCCGGCTCTGCTCCTTGCTGACGCGTTGGGGACGCTTGAAGTCGTAGGCCAGCGGGGCCCGTGCCAGGGGATCGGCCGAGTCGCGATCGGCCCGGCGATTCCCGACCGAGGAGAGCAGTTCATTCAGTTCGGTATCGGTGATCTCGTCTGCCATGCGAATCGTCTCAAGATATTTTGGGACAAAGAAATACGATGGGTAACCGGGAAACTGGCGGCAAGGTAGGGATAAGCCGGGCGGGTGTCAACGGCTTCCCGTTGCCTCGACACCCCGGGGAAGGATGGCGTCCAGAGGGACGAGTGACTCGCTCAAGTCTATCGGTTACCTGCCGATACCAGAAATATTATGATAATAAGTGACACTACTTAGTATTTCAAAACGACTTAGCCCCAAGGAGGCCAGGGATGGTCGGGGAAGATCAGCACCGCACCTTCGCGGTCGAGGAAGCCCATCCGGTTCGGTGGACGATCGAGGAACAGGGACAGGCCCTGCTCCAGCTCTACCGGTGCGCCATGGAGTGCATGGGGAAGGCCGAGGGCTTGATCCGCTCCGGCGACGTGGTGGCCAAGACCGAACAACTGCTCCATGCCCAGCGGATCGTCCTGCAGTTGGCCGATGCGCTCGACCCGGATCCGGCCTCTCCCGAGGCCGTGACCCTGGCCGCCAACCTCGAGCGGCTCTACCTGTACATCCATCGCCGGCTGGTGCGGGCGAACAACCTGCTCGATCCGGCGGCGGTGCGGGAAGCGCGTCGGCTGATGGCGACCTTGTACCCGGCGTGGGAACAGGCCGTCGCCGCCACTCGAGCGATGGCGGCCGCTCCAGTGCTGGTCTGACCGGAGCTTGACCCGGGCCCGGGACCCCGCTATCTTGCCGGCCCTCCGGAGAGCACGTAGAGCATGAGGTAGACCGCCACGCCGCTGACCCCGACGAAGAGCCAGGTCGGCCAGACCCAACGGGCCAGGCTGCGGTGTTGCGCGAAACGCTCGCGCCAGGCCCGGTGGACCAGCAGGGCCACGCCGGGGACGAGCGCCGCCGCCAGCACGACGTGGGGAATCAGGATGGCGAGGTACAGGAGACGGGTCCAGTCGTGCCGCGGGTAGGGAACCGAGCCGACCTGGGCGTGGTGCACCGAATACGAGACCAGGAAGAGCGCCGAGACCGCCAGGGCCGTCAGCATGAAGCGGCGGTGCCCGGTCCGGTCGCCGCGGCGGATCCGCAGAAACCCGGCCAGGAGCAGGGCCACGCTCAAGGCGTTGAGCCCGGCGTTCAGCGCGGGGAGGGTGCCCGGGCTCATTCCTGCCTCGCGGCCGATACCAGAGGGACTGGATCGTGGAGATCATCGACGCGCATCATCACCTGTGGGACCGTGGTCGCTTCGCCTATCCCTGGCTGAGCCAGATCGCGCGCCTCGACCGGGATTTCCTTCTTCCGGAGTACGAGTCCATCGCCCGTGCCGTGGGGATCCAGCGTTCGGTCTTCGTGCAGGCCGACACCGATCCCCGACACGGGCTGCAGGAGGCGCGCTGGGCCCTTTCCCTGGCGACAGAGCCGGGGCCGCTCAGCGCGGTGGTGGCCTGGGCCCCGATCGAGGACCCAGGGCTGCCCTCGTACCTCGAACAGCTTGCCGGGCCGCCTGGACTGAAGGGGATCCGGCGCCTCATCCAGGCTGAACCGGACCCCGGGTTCTGCGCCCGGTCGCCCTTCGTCGAAGGGGTGCGGCGTCTGGCTCCGCTCGGTCTGTCCTTCGACCTTTGCCTCTACCCCCATCAGTTGCCGGCCGCCATCGACCTGGTGCGGGCCGTGCCCGAGGTCAGCTTCGTCCTCGATCATCTGGGCAAGCCGCGTGTACGCGAGAAGGTGCTGGATCCATGGCGCGACCAGATCCGCCGGCTGGCGGCCCTGGAGAACGTGACCTGCAAGCTCTCCGGGCTGGCGACCGAGGCGGACTGGGAAGGGTGGCGGCCGGCCGATCTGCGTCCCTACCTCGACGTGGTCGTGGAGGCCTTCGGCTTCGCGCGGCTGATGTTCGGGAGCGACTGGCCGGTCAGCACCCTGGCGGTATCCTACCCGCGGTGGCTCGAGGTCGTGGAGGAGCTGACTTCCGGGATCAGCGCCGCGGACCGCCAGGCTCTCTTCAGCGGTACTGCCCGGCGGATCTACCGGCTGGACCCCTGACCGTCAACTCGGGGCCAGACCGTCGGCCGGCGCGGTGCTACTCGCCGCGCATCCCCATCCTCTTTCGCTGGATCCGCTTGCGCCGGTCGGTCTCTGCCTCGGTGCCCCTCTGGTGCTCCCGCCGCTCGTGGTCGATCACGAGCGCCTGGAGTTCCTCGTAATAAGCCCGCAGGCTGCTCTCGCGCGAGCGTATCGGGGCCACCTCGGCGGTCAGCACGCCAACCTGCTTCCTCAACTCGTCCGTACCGTCGCGGCGCTTCTTCAGCTCGCGATCCACCTCGTTCAGCCGGGGCCTGAGGTCGGTGGCCTCGCGGGAGAAGTGGAGGATGGAGCGGATCCCCATGCTGAAGGCCCCGATGATCAGGATGCCGGCCAGCACCTCGGTACTGAGAAACGCATTGAAGAATTCCATGGCACCCCGTGACTCCGCAGCGGGAAGGAATCAGCGCCGGTACCGCCCCGCCAGCGCACCGGCCCGGTGAGCCACGCGCCTCGCTCGCCTGATCCAAGCGGACCGACGCGGCCGGCAATAGACTCGGCCGTGCGGCTCAGGTGTCGGCAGGTCCCCCGGAGCGGCCCGGGCTGCGCGGGTGGGCCTGGTTCACCTTGAGCGGTCGCCCCAGCCAGTCGTGTCCGTTGAGCGCCTCGATGGCCGCGCTCCCCGTCACCGGATCGGGCATGGAGACAAAGCCGAACCCGCGGGACCTGCCGGTGTCGCGGTCGGTGATGACCGAAGCCGAGGCGACCTGGCCGTAGGGCTCGAACAGGGCCCGCAGTTCGTCCGCCGTGGCCTGGTAGGGGATATTGCCGACGAAGATGTCCATGGGTGACCTCGGAGGTTACGCTGCTCAGCTAAACCTACCGAACCGTCGCCGGTGCGCCAAGTCCGGGCCGATCGCGACGCTTAGCAGCCCGTTGAAAAAGTCGCTTTGCCTGGCTAGACCCGACAAACGACAAGGGGTCGCGAGCGCGGACCGCTACTCGCAACCCCTGGTCAAGGATGGAGCCACCCGCCGGAATCGAACCGGCGACCTACTCATTACGAGTGAGTTGCTCTACCGACTGAGCTAGGGTGGCCCAGGGCCTGGCGCGGGCCGCTGACTCCGAGACCGGCGCGCCCCCGTGCGCGCGGAGAATGTAGCCCGGTCGCCGGTCGGCGTCAAGAAGCGCGAGCGGGATCAGAAGATGCTGAAGAGGCGGAAGACCCGGTCGCGGAGCCGCTCCGCTGCCGGCGCGGCCGAGGGGAGCTGAGCCTCCTCCTGGTGGTCCTCCCCGGCAAAGCGGAGGAGGCCGACGGCCGTGGCGTAGTGCGGGTCCTGCAGGGGCTCGGAGGCCATGACGTCCTGCGGCAGACCGAGCCGCACCGGCATTCCGAGGACCTGCTCGCCGAGTTGAGGGAGGTTCTGCAGCAGGGCCCCGCCGCCGGTGAAGATCATCCCCGCGGCCAGCTTCTGGCCCACCTCGGTGCGCTCGATCTCCTGCCGGACGAACTCGAGGATCTCCTGCTGGCGCGCCTCGATGATCTGGCTCAACTGGTGCCGGGTCTGGGTGCGGGTCCGCCCCGCGGTGGTCTGGAAGGAGATGCTCTGCTCGCCCTCCTCGGAGTTGCAGCAGACGCAGCCGTACTCCCGCTTGAGCTGCTCGGCGTTCCTGGGGGACATGTTAAGCACCACCGACAGATCGCGGGTGATGTCCTCGCCGCCGAAGGGGATCTCGGCCACGTGCCGCAATTGGTCGTGGAACACGGCCAGGTCAGAGCTGCCGGCGCCGATGTCGAGGATGCCGACACCCATCTCCTGCTCGTCGGGCGAGACCACCGCGGCGGCCGCGGCCACGGTCTCGAGGATGAACCCGGCGATGTCGATGCCGGCCTCCTCGGCGGCCCGGGTCAGGGTGGTGCAGGCCTGGCGCGAGGCCGACACGGTCAGGGTCTGCACCTCGAGCTTGTTCCCGTGCAGCCAGAGCGGGTTCTGCACCGGCTCGCCGTCGACGGCGTAGGTCTGGATGACGCGGTGCAGCACGACCTGGCCCTGGCCATCGGTCGGGGCATCCTGCTCGGCGGCGGCCATGGCGCGCGCCACGTCGGCCTCGTCGATCGGGTTGGACACGCCCGAGATCGCCACGGCGCTACGGCTCGAACGGGCGGTGATCTCCTGTCCGGAAAGACCGACGTAGGCACCGGCGATCTTGAGGCCGGCGGTCCTCTCGGCCTCAAGCACGGTCTGCCGGATGGAGGCGACCAGCCGGGGCATGTCGATGACGGCGTCCCGGCGTAGGCCGGTGCTGCTGCTGCTGCCCATGCCCAGGATCTTCAGCTCCCGGCCCGACTGGGGTTCCCCGACGAGACAGAGGATCTTGGACGCGCCGATGTCCAGTACGACGATAGGGGATCCTGCCATAGTGGTTGTCTGGTCCCGAGGTTGGACTGCGGATGGACCCGTGCCGTCCGGAGTGCCGAGCCGCAACGCGGAAAGGACGTCACGGACCAGCGCCCGACACGGGCGGCGGGGAAGGGGAAGATGGACCTGACCTAGGGTCCGATACCGCGACCTGTCTCGGTGGTATCGACCCCGGGCTAGACGCCCAAGTGGGGGTTGGGAGCCACGGCACTGCCCCGAACCGGCGGGGGAACCGATTCGGACCTCATCTCTGCACTGCTGTGGTCTTAGGATAAAAACGACCCCTGGTAAAGTCAAGCACAAGGGTCGTATCTCGGCCAATAACACTAGGTTGGGTGATGAGAACCGATGCCGCGTCCCCCCGGATGAAGGATGGGTGAGGAACGGCTGCACTACATCTTGTGGTGAAGGGCGAGGGGAAATAAGGGGATGTGCGGCCGACGCGGATCAACTCAACTCGCGGAGCGCCCGCAGCCGCTCCACGGCCTCCTGGAGCTGCACCAGGTCGACCGGCTTCTGGAAGAAATCGTACGCGCCGCGCTGCAGCAGCTCCCGGGCGAGCTGGGCCGAGGCGTACCCGGAGACGATGACCACCTTGGTTTCGGGCGCCACCTCCTGCACCAGGCGCAGGGTCTCGTTCCCGTCCATGTGGGGCATGGAGATGTCGAGGAAGACCACGTTGGGCCGGTGCTCCTTTAGCCGGAGCAGGGCTTCCTGGCCGTTGCGCGCGGTGTAGACCGTGTACCCGAACCGGCTGAAGAAGTCCTCGATGGTCGACAGGAAATCGCCCTCGTCGTCGACGAAGAGCAGGCTGAACGGGTTCATCTCGAGGAGTTCCCTGTTGGGCGGTCCCGACCTGGCCCGGGCCGGACTTGGCGGGGGCAATAAATCACCGACCGTGGCCCCGCTCAAGACGGGCGTTGGCGCGGCGTCCCACGGTGGAGCTCACCGGCCAGAGCCGGTGTCGAAGGGGAGGTCGTCCAGGTTCTCGTCGGCCTCGTCCGGGACCGGGGTCGGCTCCTCGTGCTCCGCGACGTCCTCTACCAGGGGGTGGATCTTCCACTCGGCCTCGAGGGCGTCCAGGTCCTCCCGGGCGACTCCCGTGTCGTACTGCTCTGGCCGGAAGACCAACTCCTCGTTGACGCGGCAGAGCCGGCCCTTCCAGTGGAACAGGGTTCCGTCGAGCACGAAGACCACGCGGTCGTTGTTCAGCTCGTTGTTGATCAGGGCCAGCAGGTCGCCCAGCGGCTCACCCGAGGCGCCGCGGTCCTCGGGCTTGGGCTTCTCCTGCGGACCGATGATCGTCGAGGTCTTCTCCGCGCGACCGTTGAAGGCGACCGATTCGGGGATGAACTCCTCCAGATAGGGACGGGTCAGGGTTTCGTAGGGGTAGAAGAGATTATTGGTGGCCCGGTAGATCCAGTCCCCCTGGCGCTCGTCGCGGAGCCGCAGCAGGGTGCCCATCTTGATGAGCACCCGACCGGTGACCCCGAGCGATTCGCGGATCCGCTGCAGGTCGATGTCGGTGAGGGTGATATCCTTCCCCCCCAGCTCGGCGCTGAAGGTACCCTTGCGGTAGGTGTTCAGCATGACCACGCCCTTCCCCAGATAGGAGCGGAACTTGCCGGTCTGGGCGTAGGGCATGTCCTGGGTGAACTTGTAAAAGACATTGTTTTCGAGCAGCAGGGTCTCGCGGTAGATGTTGGTCGAGCCGGCCTGACGGAAGACGTCGCGGATGTAGTTGATCTCCTCCTGCGTCACCACGTGACCGGCGCCGCCGATGATGTTGTTCTTGGTGGTCGAGACGTTGAGCACCCCGGGCTCGACGATCTGGGCCGCCCGGGCCCACGACTGCAGCTTGGCAGCGGAGACCTGCAGCCCCTCCTTCCACACGAAGTAGACCTTCCCCTGAGGGCTGAACAGGAAGGTGCCGCGGTCGAGGACCAGGCCTTTGCCGCCGGTGCGGCCCGCCCGCTGCATCAGGGTCTCGATCGGCAGGCTCTGATAGGTGCTCTTCAGCGGGAACAGGGCCTCCAGTTCGGCCACCGACGTGCGGAGCGGGAGCTGCACGTCCTCGAGCATGAATCCGGTCAGGGCCCCACCCCGGCTGATGACCAGGGTTCCTTTTTCGATGCGGAACGGGTTGATGCTCTCGTCGAAGAGGACGTCCTCCTTGATGAGCTTGAAGTTCGGGGGGATCTCCACCAGCCGTTGCAGGTGCTTCTTCGCCACGGCCTCGGTGAGCAGGAGGATCTGCCAGTTGCTCGAGAGCTCCTTGGTCAGCGGCAGGGAGAGGGAGTCGAGCAGGTAGCAGTTGGGGTGACCGCCGGGACTGAGATAGATGGTCCCCTTCCGCAGGCGGACGACGAACTGCCGGCCCTGGTGCAGCACCTCGTCCTTGAGGACCTGGGTCCCCATCGGCAGGTAGGCCACCTGGTCGGTGGGCAGTTTGCGCAGGCAAAGGTCCTTGAGCTTGGCGATGTCAACCTCCTCCATAGGCTCTAGGAGGAGGGCCTTGACCCCGTGCCGTTGGCTGATCAGCAGGGCTCCGGGCTGCAGCACGGACGGCACCGTGGGGTGCTGGTGTTTGGTCGGGTGGACGAGCGGGTCCAGATCGACCACCGGCGCCGCGTACGGGGCCAGCAGATCGCGCTGCGGCGAGATGTCTCCGCCGCGTCCTAGCCGCTCCGAGCCCCGCGCCGGGAGGGTCTGGCCATCGCCGCGATCCCCGGCAATGATCCCCCGCAGGGCGCTGAACAGAGACCCGCTTTTCTTGGCCACGCACCATCTCCCGTGCGCTGAGGGCGAACCGGGTGCACCGAATCTTTGCGCAGTTACCAATTTAGCGCAAAACCGCGCTCTGTCAAACGGTTACGGGCATCGATGGCCCGGCGGATCGGCCGTGGGCCGGAGCGCGGGGAGGCGGGTCGCCCAAACCTCCGCCGCTGTTGACGGAGCAGGGGGCGGATGGTAAGATATCCCCGCTTACGGCGACGGACCGCACCGACGCGGGTCCGGACAGCGCCGGATCCGCGGTCTATGTGGGTGGAGGACCTGAAAGGAGTGCTCGTGTGTCGCGCGGGGTGAACAAGGTCATCCTCATCGGCAACCTGGGTACTGACCCAGAGGTCAAGTACACCCCGGAAGGGGTGCCGGTGGTCAACTTCAACCTGGCGACCAGTGAGAGCTGGAACAACCGCGAGGGAGCCCGGCAGGAGCGGACCGAGTGGCACCGGATCGTCATGTGGCGGAAGCTGGCCGAGATCGCCGGTAAGTACCTGCGCAAGGGGAGCAAGATCTACGTCGAGGGGAAGCTGCAGACCCGCTCCTGGGACGATCAGAACGGCCAGAAGCGGTACACGACCGAGGTGGTGGCCAACGAGATGCAGATGCTCGACTCGCGGGGTGAAGGGGGCGGTCCGCCGGCCGTCGAGCCCGGGGCTCCACCAGACTACCCGCCGCCGGACAAGCAGGACGACGACCTGCCGTTCTGAACCGCCGACCGGGAGCCGTCGCTGCCGGGAGCCGGGACATCGCGCCGGGGATGAGGAGGGCCGTGGCGGGTTGCTACTTCCATCTGTGGTTGGGAGACCGGATCTGGCACGATCCGGAATTCCAACGTCCCGAGGGGTCCGAGGAGGAGAGCCGCCGCGCCTTCCTGGCCGGGTGCGTGGGACCGGATCTGGGGTTCTTTCCCCGAGGGCCGGCACGGCTCTCCGAGCGGCTGCACCGCGAGCGGAGCGGCGACCTGTTGCGGGGTCTGCTGGCCGCGGCCCGCTCTCCGGCGGAGGTCGCCTTTGCCGCCGGGTGGGGGCTGCACCTGTGTACCGACCAGGTGGTTCACCCCTGGGTGAACGAACAGGCCCGGGCCCTGTTCTCCCTGGCCGCGACCGTTCCCGAGGGGGACGCGGAGCTTTGGCACATGCGGCTGGAATGGGGGATCGACTGCCGCCTGCTGGCCCGCGAGGAGGCGCGGCACCTCTGGACTCCTGACCTGGTCTTTCCCCGGCGGCCGGCCGGGGACCGCCTGCTGGCCGAGGTTGGGTCTCGCTTCTACGGAGAAGACGCCGAACCGGCCTCGATCCTCAGGGGCGAGGCCGCCACCGAGCGGTGGCTTCGCCGGCTGCCGCGATGGCTCTTCTGGTGCGGCAAGGTACGGCCGGGGCCCTGGAAGCCGGCCCCGCCGTGGTCGGCCTGGCTCGACCGGATCACCGCCGCCCTCCTGGGCGATCGCCTGGCCGGTTCGCCCGCCTGGCGGACCCCTGCGGCCCTGGCCAAGCCGTGGTTCGCCGCGGCCGCAATCCCGTCCCTCGTCGAATCCCTGGCCGAGGAGTCGCTCTCCCTCTTCCGTCCCTCCTGGGAGGAGCGGTTCGCCTCCTTCCCGAACCTCGACGTGGCCGAGGGCACGCGGCAGACCGGCGGCCGCGACCGATGAACCAGGATCTGCTCGCCCTGGCCCGCTTCTTTCTGGGTCTGGTGGTCATCGCCGGCGCCTTCCTCGCCGTCCGCCGGGCTCGAGGCCGGGCCGCGCCGGACGGGGCCTGGGGCCGCCTGCTGGAATCGCGCCTGCACTACGGCCTGGCCGGAGTGGTGGCCGGGGCCACGGCCTGGCCCGATCTGCAGTCCCTCTTTGCCGAGAGCGCCGCGATCGCGGTCGCCTTCTTCGGCGCCTGGTGCGGTCTGGTCATCGGCCTGGGCCTCGATCTCCGTTCCCTTGGCCGAAGCGCGCCGGCCCTGTTGCTGCTCGAAGCCGGCCAGGTCGCCCTGGTGGTCGCCGGGGTGCTGGTGGCCACCCCGATCCTCGACCGACTCCTCGGGCCTGGCCACCTGCCGTTCGACGGACCGGCCCTGCTGGTCCTGGCGGGGATCTGCGCCGTGGGGGTGCCGCTGCGGCGTCGGAGCGACGACGGATTGCCCAACAAGGTCGGCCGTTCGGGGTGGGAACCCTCGGTCTCGGGGTGGGTCGGGATCCTCCTCATCGGCCTGGGCAGCACCCGGATGCACGATCTCTCCTTCGCCGTGCGCCTGCCCTTCCTGCCCGAATCGCGCGTCCTGCCGGTCGACGGCCTAGTGGCCGAGACCCTCTGGACCCTGGTCGTCGGCGTCGTCACCGGTCTGGTGATCGACCTGGTCACCCGGGACGCGGACCGGACCGAGCTGTTCTTCGTCGCCGCCGGTGGCCTGGCCTTCGGCGGCGGTCTGGCCGCCGTGCTGGGGCTGGAGCCGCTGTGGGTGGGGGTCGTGGCCGGCGGTTGGGTCATCAACGCCACCCTGCGCCGGCTGGAGGTCATCCGGGTGGCCGACCGGGTCCACCCGGTCATGCGCATCGGGCTGTTCTTCACCGCCGGCTGGGTGCTGGGTCAAGGGATCGGTCGCAGCGGGATCGACCCGGTCGTGGCTCTGTGGG
>JBAZUN010000050.1:0-21072 GCA_041661365.1 Candidatus Latescibacterota bacterium | reverse complement strand
TCTTCCGATCTCGCCATCCATCTCTGCTTTCCGTACCGCTGGACCGCCGAGGAGAAGATCGGCCTGGACTTCGTCACCATGCACCTCCCCGTGCCCGGGATAGAGAACTTCCGGCGCCCCGGGATGGTGAACATCATGCTGCAGAAAGGGCCGCTGGTGCGCTTTGTCTGGGAGGTGGTCACCGACACCCGGCTGAACCATCACCCCGAGCCCCCGCCCGGCGTGCCTCTCGAGCGCTGGCAGCGCCGGCCGTTTGACCCGGAGGATCCGCGCTTCTTCCTGCGGGTCGAGCGCGTGGTGATCTGGTCGTTCCCCGACCAGGAGGCGGCCCTGCTCGCGGTCCGCGTCAGCTTCCAGGACGGGGCCGCGATCCGCCGCGATCCGACCCGGCGGGACGCCCTCTGCGCGGCCATCGCCTCGATGAGCCCCGAGTCGCTGCGGTACAAGGGGCTGGCCGAGTACCGGGACCAGATCCTGGCCTGGCTGCAAGGCGGCTAGACATAACAACCGGCGACCTGACCAACCCGCGGTTGATCAACGGACCGCCGTTCAACCGATCTCCATCTTTCTCCCCCGACCCTCATCCCGGCGGAACCCCGCTCCGTAGCGCGAAGCTCCGTTCGCCATCCGTCTGTCCCGGTGTTACCTTCCCCGCCCAGAGCGCGTCTCAATAGGTGGAAGGATTGATCGGTACCCTGTCACCGGCCGAGCGAGGTGGACCGTGGAGGACGCTGACCTGGGGCTCATCGCCGCCTGCCAGCAGGGGGACCACGCCGCCTTCCGCCGGGTCTTCGAGCTGTACCGGGACCGGGTCTACGGCCTGTGCCGCCAGATGGCGGGGAACGACCAGGACGCCGAGGATCTGGCGCAGGAGGCCTTTGTCACCGCCTTCCGTCATCTCGGTTCCTACCGCGGCGAGGCCGCCTTCGGCACCTGGCTCTACCGGGTCACCGCCAACTGCTGTCTCAGTCAGTTGCGGCGCCGGCGGCCAGCGGAGCAGGCGCTCGCGGTGGTGGGCACCGCGGCCGAGCCCGTGACCGAGGACGACGGGGGACCGCAGGCGCGGCTGGAGCGCGAGGAGCTGGCCGGCCAGGTGTCGGCGGCGGTGGCGGAGCTGCCCGAAAGCCAGCGGCTGATCTTCGTGCTGGGCGCCAGCTCGGGATGCGGTACCGGGAGATCGCCGCGATCAGCGGGTGTTCGGAGGAGGCGGTGAAGGTGCGTATGCACCGGGCGAGGAAGCGGGTGCGGGAGGCCCTCCTGCCCTACCTGGAAGGATGAGTGATGAACTGCGCGGCGTGTGAGCGGCACCTTTCGGCCTACCTCGACGACGAGCTGGCCTTGGAGACCCGGCTGGAGCTGGAGGCGCACCTCGACCAGTGCGAGGCCTGCCGCGGTGAGCTGGAGCAACACCAGGCGGCCTGGGAAGCGGCCCAGATGGCGGTGACCGGTCGCGCTCCGGACCGGCTGTGGAGCGCGGTCGAGGAGACCCTGGACAACCCGGGCGCGGAGGCGACGACCCTGGAGAGCCTGGCCCTGATGATCCGGGGGCTGGCCGGCGAGGTGCAGGACCTGCGGCGCGAGGTGCGGGCCCTGCGCCGGGCCCAGGAGGAGCGGGTTGCGGTCGAGGAGACCGAGGGCGAGGAGCCGATCCGGGTGCAGCAGCGGCGCTTCGTGCCGGGGAGACCGCGGCTGGCCTCGATCGAGCAGCTCAGGCGAACCTCGTAATTGGCGGCGGACGAGATGACCTTCAACCGACGGACAGGCCGAGGAGGGTGAGATGGCGACCAGGCAGACAGCCAGGAAGGGTGCGGCCGGGGAGACGGGTCCGACGCGGACGACCGCGGCCCCGGCGCTGACCGACGAGGTGGACAATCTGACGCGGCTCCAGGACATGGAGGTCGAGGTGTCGATCGAGATCGGCCGGCGCAAGCTGACCCTGGACCAGGCCCTGGTCCTGGGGGAGCAGTCGGTGCTGGAGCTGGACAAGGGGGTGGCCGAGCCGGTGCTGGTGCGGCTCAACGGCAAGCCGTTCGCCCGCGGCGAGGTGGTCACAGTAGCCGAGAACTTCGGGGTCCGTCTGACCGAGATCCTGCACGGCGAGGGGGAGGTCTGAGATGGCATCGGTCGACGAGCGATCCAACCTGCGGTACCTCGGCGACCTCGAGGTCGAGGCCGTCGTCGAATTGGGACGACAGCGGGTGCCGCTGAGCCGGGTCAGGGAGCTGCGCCAGGGTGAGGTGCTGCGGCTCGACGTTCTCGCCGGAGAGGCCCAGGTGGTTCGCGTCAACGGCGTCCCCTTGGCCCAGGGTGAGAGCGTGGTCGTCAACGAGCGCAAGGGAATCCGGCTCACCCGGATGACCGAGCCGGACGCGGTGTCCTGAGAGGAGGCCGAGATGGGGACCACGAGCCAGCAGGACCAGAAGGCCCCAAGGGTATTCGGCTACGCGGGTCGCCTGGGGAAAACGGTGCAGGTAGATCACTGGATCCCCCTGACTGAGGCCGAGGCCGATGCCATACCGCGACCGGCGGCCCGGCCGGCGCGGGGGTGGGAGTTGGCTCGGCCGACTCAGGTCGCTGCAGACGAAACAGTCCGGTCTTCCCAGCAACCGAGCCCGGCATCCCCCCCGTCGGTCGAGACGCCGCAGGAGCCGCCGGTCAGACCGGCGTGGATCGCGGAGGGGAGCGTGCAGGCCCTGGCCTGGGAGCGGCCGGCCGAGGTGGCGGCCGTCGTGCGTACCCTGCTGCGCGATGGAAAGCGCGCCCACGAGGTGGCGATTCTTTGCGCCGGGCTGGGACTGGAGGTCACCGCCGAGGTGCTGCGGCAGTTGACCGAGACCGAGGTCGATAAGGCCGCCGAGGCGATCGCCGCGATGTCCCCGGTGTCCGACGAGGTTTCCCGCCTGGTGCTGGAGGAGGTGCAGCAACGACTGGAGAGCGGCCAGCCCGTGGTCGGTGGAGGGATTGGTTTTGCCCAGGCCGCCATCGCACGGGCCCTGGGACCGCGCAAGGCCCTGGAGGTCACCGATCGCCTGGGCGCACGAACCTTCCCCGGCTGGGATCTGCTGTCCCGGGCCCAGGCCGACCAGGTGGCGCCGTTCCTTTCCCACGAGCACCCGCAGACCATCGCCCTGATCCTCTCCCAACTCGAGTCGCCGCTGGCAGCCGGGATCCTGTGCCTGCTTTCCGAGCCGATGCAGGCCGAGGTGAGCTGGCGGATGGCGACCCTGGAGGCAGTGCCACCGGTCGTGCTGCGGCATATCGGTGAAGCCATGGAGCAATCGCTGCGCGAGGTGCTGGCAGGCACCCTGGGGGTGGGCGGCCCCAAGGTGGTCGCCGACGTCCTCAACCTGTCCGGACCGGGCGTGGAGAGGCGCGTGCTGGAACAGATGGACGCCCAGGACCCCAGGGTCGCGGAGACGGTACGCAACCTGATGTTCGTCTTCGAGGACCTCGGCAAGCTGTCCGATCAGGACATCGAGGTCCTGCTGCGCGAGGTCAACCAGAGGGACCTGGCGATTTCCCTCAAGGCGGCCACGGATGAGTTGAGGAACAAGCTGCTCGCCAACGTCTCGGAGCAAGTTCGGGGGACCGTCACCCAGGAGGTGGAGTTCCTCGGCCCGATGCGGCTGCGCGAGGTCGAACAGGTGCAGCTCAGGATCGTGCAGTTGGTGCGCCGGCTAGAGGAAGAGGGCCGGATCACCGTAGTCCGGGGTGGCATGGAGCTATTCGTCTGAGGGGGTGATTGCTGATGGCCGACGTCATGTCCAAGGAGGAGACCGACGCCCTGCTTGCCAAGCCCGGCGAACCGCCCGTCGGTGAGTCGCCGCAACCTGCAGGAGAACAGGTCGTCACGCCGTACGACTTCCTGCACCCGGCCCGGGTGAACCGGGATCAACTCCGCACCCTGGAGGGGGTGCATGACAACTTCGCGAGACTGCTGAGCTCGACCCTGTCCGGCGCCATGCGTCGGGTGGTCGACGTGAACACCGCCTTCGTCGACCAGACCACCTACTGGGAGTTCATCAAGTCTCTCTCCAACCCGTCGTGTTCATACCAGTTCGTCATGCGCCCCACGCGAGGCCAGGCGGTACTCGACATCGCCATGCCGGTGGTGTCTGCCCTGGTGGATCGCATCCACGGCGGCACGGGATCCGCCGAGGGCGTGGGCCTGCGCCAGCTCACGCCGATCGAGATCTACACGATCAATCACGTGTACAAGCGGATGATCGAGGACTTGGAGACCACCTGGGAACCGATCGTCCGGATCGAGATCGCCGACAACGAACTGGAGACCAATCCTGAGTTCCTCAGGGTAACCGCGGCCAACGAGATCGTCATCCTGCTGGCCTTCGAGGTGAATATGCCGCGCGCCTCGGGGCTGATCAGCCTGGCCTATCCCTATTTCACCCTGGAATCTCTCCTGCCACGGCTGAGCCGGCCGACCCTAGTCCGCCAGAGCCCGGTCGACCGGGAGGAGCTGATCCTGGCGAACCGGCTGCGCCTCGGACCGATGGCCGTGGAGATGAGCGCCGAGTTGGGCCGGACCCGCATCTCCCTGGCCCAGGCCCGTTCCCTGCAGGCCGGCGACGTGGTGCGCTTGCCCGTACGGGTCACCGATCCGGTGACCGTGCTCCTCGGTGACCGACCGAAGTTCCTGGCCAGGCCGTTTGCCGGTGACGACGGCGGTCTGAAGCTCAAGGTCACCGGTCGCGTCCCACCGGATCAGCAGGATCCCGCCAATCGCTTCACTGGCCCAGGGGGCTGAGCCAACGGGACTGGTTCTCCTGCTGGTCCTTGGTCATAGCAACGAACCAAAGCATCCTCACCAGGCTCCTGCTGCACCCCTGCAGCCGGAGCCTGTCGCTGTACGGGTCAAGGAATTCCGGCCGGCACCGATAAAATAAGGGCAAAGTGGAATCGTACCGCGGAGGATGAGAGATGATCGCGATCAGTCCTACCTGGCAGCCTTCTATTTCCGAAGGGGAAGCCGGACCAGCCTTCGACCCGATCCAGGCCGCCCAGGGCGAGGATGAACTGGAGCAGGCGTTCGCCGCGGGCAAGGTCGTGGTCAGGTGCTGGGAGCCTGGATGCCTGTTCCACCGGCTGCCGCACTGGCCCGAAGATCTGTGGGTTGCGGTTCAGCCCAGGGAATACGCGGGGTACAGCCACGGGATCTGCCGGCTGCACCTGCGCCGGTACCAGCGGGAGGTGGAGCGATTCGACGCCCTCGAGCCGGTGGCCGAAGTCACCGAACCAGCCGACCTTCCCGTGCTGGTCGGCTGATCCTCCGCCTCATCCAGTGCCTGGCCGGGGCGTGGCCGCGAGCCGCGTCCCGGCTATTTATTTGCCCCAGTCGGGGATCGCCACCGGCTTCCCGCCTTGCAGGGCGCTCTGGTGGGCGAACAGTCCGGGCAGGGACATGGCCAGGGCCGCGTGGATGTCGATCGGCGGCGGGGTGCCCTGGCGGACGGCGGTCATGAAGTCGACCGCCATGTAGTACTCGGCAGTGCCGTGCCCGCCCACGCCAGCACCGGCCGGGGCCCGGGGCACGTCGGTGCCCAGCGGCCACTGCATCATCCCCTGCAGGTGGGGGATCTGCTGCAGGTAGGCGTGGGTCTGCGCCGGCGCCGGGGGGCGGGCCGTCTCGAGGGTGCCCCGGGTGCCGTAGAGCGAGTAGTAGTGGAAGGCGGGCTCGCGGACGACGCGGAACCCGGCCAGGATCTTGATGGTGGCTCCACCGTCGGTCTGGAAGATCCCGACCTCCATATCCACGTGCCCCTCGCCCGGATCGAGTTTGGACCGGCTCATCAGGCCGCAGGCAGAGACGCAGCGGGCGCCGGTCACCTTGAGCAACGGCCCGAGGCTGTGGGTGCAGTAGTGGATCGGCGGCAGGTCGGCCCGCCAGGTCGGGGCGCCGCCGGCGTCCTGCATCAGGCCGCGCACGTCGTGGATGTACTCGGCCTCGGCGTAGATCAGCTCACCCACCGTCCCCTGCCGGAACAGCTCCTGCCACGACAGGACGTGGGCCCAGTAGTTGCAGTTCTCGGCCAGCATGAAGCACTGGCGGGGATGGGCCTGCACCGCGTCGTAGATGGCCCGGCACTCCTCCACCGTCGGCGCCAGGCAGACCTCCTGGAGCACGTGGCATCCGGCCTCCAGGGCCGCCAGGGTCTGGCTGCAGTGCAGCGGCACCGGCGACGCCACCGCGCAGATGTCGATCCCCCCCTCGAGCATCTCCTCGTACCGCGCGTACCGCCGCGCCTCCGGGTACCGCGAGCCGAAGGCTTCCAGGTTGGCCGGTGACGGATCGCACGCGGCCGCGATGGTGCAGTCGGGCTGCAGGCCGAGTACGTGCGCCAGGCTGGCGCCGCGGCGCAGCCCCGAGATCCCCACGCGCCAGGTCACGGTTGCACCTCCTTCAGCCCCATTCCCTGCAGGGCGATGTCGAACAGCTCGGTGTTGTCGAGTACCCCCTTGACCCGCTCGCTGCCGGGGCCCATTGCCGCCGCGATCACCGGGATGCCGGTGTGGCCGGTGGTCGTCCAGCCGAGCTTGAGGGAATCCCCGAGCGCGGCCGCGCGGTCGGGCAGGCCATTGGCGCGACTGATCTGCGGGAACCCGTCGTAGTAGCCGTTGGCCACGGTCATCCCGCCGGTCTCGTGGTCGGCCACGAACAGCACCAGGGTGCGGCCGTCGGCGCGGGCAAAGGCCGCGGCCCGGGCGATGGCCTGATCCAGGGCCAGCGCTTCCCACACGGCCCGGGTGCCGTCGTTCCCGTGGCAGGCGTGGTCGATCCGGCCGCCCTCGACCATGAGGAAGAACCCCTTCGGCGTGCGCTTCAGCCGGTCGATGGCAAAACCGGTCATCTCGGCCAGGGACGGCTCGGTCACGCCGTCGGCGTCGAGGGTGTAGGTCAGGTGGCTCAGGGCGAACAGGCCGAGGACCCGCCCTATGGTCCCCGGCTCCAGGGCCAGCAGTCCGGCGCGATCGGTGACCACCCGATATCCTGCGGTCCGGGCCTCGGCTAGCACGTCGAGGCTGTCCTCGCGCGTCGATCCCTCCTGTCCCTTCGGGATCCAATAGGCCCGGCCGCCACCGAGCATCAGGTCGGCACCGATGGCCACCATCTGGCGGGCGATCTCGGACTGCGCGCCCCGGTCGGCCACGTGCGCCGCGAAGGCGGCAGGGGTGGCGTGGGTGATGCCGGTGGTCGTCACCAGGCCGGTGCCCAGGCCGGCGTCGCGCGCGTATTCGACCAGGGTCTTGAGGGGCCGGCCGTCCGGGGCGACCGAGAGCCAGCCGTTCTTCGTCTTGTGGCCCGTGGCAAAGGCCGTGGCCCCGGCTGCCGAGTCGGTGGTCAGGCCGTCGGCCGAGTGGGTGGTCACCAGGCCGAGGTGCTCGAGGCCGTCGATCGCTAGTCGGCCGTCGGGACCGACCGCGGCGATGCGGGCCGCGGCCATCTGGGCCAGGCCGGTACCGTCGCCGATGAAGAGGATGACGTTGTTGGCGCGGTTGCACCCCCCCAGGCCGAGGAGGAGCGCGGTCAGCAGGACCAGGGAGAGGGATCTCGGGACTCGCTCCATACGGTTTAGACCTCGGCGCAGATGGGTGGGCACGGTGCGCTCAGAAACTATGGAAGTCGACCGGACCCGGCCACCTGGAGAACGGAACCGATCGATCCTTGAGTCGAGGGTTAAGGGCGCCGCCTTGCCAAGCGCGGCCGGCGGTCTATACTCAGGCGTCCGTTGCTCGACGTGGAATGGGGGGAAGATGCCTGAGATGCGGTTCGTCGCCGACCTGCACCTGCACTCGCGGTACGCCCGCGCCACCAGCCGCGAGCTGAACCCGGCCAACCTGCACCGCTGGGCCGCGCGGAAGGGGATCACCGTGGTCGGCACCGGGGACCTGACCCATCCGGCCTGGCTGGCCGAGCTGCGCGAGCAGTTGGAGCCGGCCGAGGAAGGGCTCTTCCGGCTCCGCTCTCCTTGGCGGGAGGCCGCCGCGCAGGAGCTGCCCGCGAGCTGCGCGGCCGAGGTGCGCTTCCTCCTCTCCGGCGAGATCAGCACCATCTACAAGCGGGCTGGCCGCACCCGCAAGGTGCACAGCGTCGTCCTCCTGCCCGCGTTGGAAGCAGCCGAAGCGCTCAACGTCCGGCTGGCCGCCATCGGCAACCTGGCCGCGGACGGCCGGCCGATCCTCGGCCTGGACTGCCGGGATCTGCTGGAGATCTGCCTGGAGGTCTGCCCCGAGGTGCTGCTGATCCCGGCCCACATCTGGACCCCGCACTTCTCGGTGCTGGGCGCCAGCTCGGGGTTCGACAGCCTGGAGGAGTGCTTCGGCGAGCTGCTCCCCCACGTCCGCGCGGTCGAGACCGGCCTGTCCTCTGATCCGCCGATGAACTGGCGGCTCTCGGCCCTCGACCGGTTGGCCATCGTCTCGAACTCCGACGCCCACTCGCCCCGCAAGCTGGGCCGCGAGGCGACCTGCTTCGACACCGAGCTGTCCTACCCGGGGATCCACGCGGCCCTGTCGCATCCCCGGAGCGGCCGGCTGGCGGGCACCCTGGAGTTCTACCCCGAGGAGGGGAAGTACCACTACGACGGGCATCGGAAGTGCGGGGTATGCTGGCGACCGCCGCAGACCCTGGCCGCCGAGGGCCGCTGCTCGGTCTGCGGTCGTCCGGTGACCGTGGGGGTGCTCCACCGGGTGGAGCTGTTGGCCGATCGGCCCGAGGAGGCCACCTCCTCGGCGCGGCCGCCGTTCGAATACCTGATCCCACTGGAGGAGGTCATCGGGTCCTGCCTGGGGATGGGGGTCGGCAGCCAGCGGGTCCAGACGATCTACGACCGGCTGCTGGCCCAGCTTGGTCCGGAGTTGCAGATCCTGCGGAGCGTGGACCCGGAGGAGGTGGCCCGGCAAGGGGAGCCGCTGGTCGCCGAGGGGCTGCGTCGGATGCGGCGCGGCGAGGTGAACATCGCCCCGGGGTACGACGGCGAGTTCGGCCGGATCGAGGTCTTCACCGAGGAAGAGCGCGACCGTCTCCTGGGCCAGACCGCGCGGCTCGCGGGGGCGGCCGTTCCCCGGCGGGGGCGGTCCCGGCGGAGCTCGGAGCCGGCAGTGCGCCCCGCGGCTCGCGGCGTGGCCACGGCCCAGGCCGAGCCGACCGGGTTGGACGAGGACCAGCGCCGGATCGTCGAGGCCGAGGGGGGACCGCTGCTGGTCTCCGCCGGTCCGGGCTCGGGGAAGACCCGGGTGCTGGTCTGGCGGGCCGCGCATCTGGTGCGGGATCGGGGGGTAACCCCGGCCGCGGTGACGGCCGTGACCTTCACCCACCGCGCGGCCGGGGAGCTGCGGAGCCGACTGGAGCGCCTGCTCGGCGAGGTGCCGGGTATCGCCGACCTGCGGGTGGGGACCTTCCACGCCCTGGCGCTGGAACTGCTCGCACGGGCAGAGCCGCGGCCACGGGAGCTGCTCGACGAGATCGAGGCGCGGCAGGTGCTGGCCGAGGCCCTGGGGGACAAGGTCTCGGCCTCGCGCCGAACCCGCCTGGCCGAGGCGATCTCCCTGGCCAAGGCGGCCGGCCGCCGACCCGAGGAGATGGAAGACCTCGAGGTAGCCGAAGCCTATGCCGCGTACCGCGACCGCTTGGCCGCGTACCGGGCCCGCGACTACGACGACCTGCTGCTCGACCTGGTCGCGCTCCTGGAAGCCGACCAGGAGCTGCTGGCGCGGGAGCGACAGGCCGCGGCCTTCCTGCTGGTTGACGAATTCCAGGACCTGAATCCGGTTCAGTACCGCCTGGTGCGGTTGCTGGCCGGTGACGGACGTGGACTGCTGGCGATCGGCGATCCTGACCAGGCGATCTACGGTTTCCGCGGTGCCTCGCCGCGCTTCTTTGCCGACCTCCAGCAGGACTTCCCCGACACCCGGCTCTTCCGACTGGCAACGAACTATCGTTCGCAGGCGGCCATCGTGGCAGCGGCCTCCGCGGTCGTCGACCCGGACGGTGGTCGTCCGGACGGATGGTGCCGGGCCGTGCTTCCGGCCGGGCCGCGGGTCCGGTTGCTCGAGGTACCGAACGAGACCAGCGAGGGGATCGCGGTGGTGCGCGAGATCGGCCGCATGGTCGGCGGCGCTGACATGAACCAGGCCACCGGTTCCGGCGCGGCCCGCTCCTTCGGCGACTTCGCCGTGCTGTTCCGCACCGGCGCCCAGGCGGCCGAGCTGGAGGAGTGTTTCCTGCACGAGGGGTTGCCATTCCGCTCGGCCGGGTCGCGGGCCCTCCTGGACGCGGACTCGGTACGCCAGGCCCTGGCCTGGGCGCGGTACGTGGTCCAGCCGGACAGCGCCCTGCGGCTACTCGGGGTACTGGCCGAGGGGCCGTTCCAGGCCGACGCGGCCGGCTTGGCCCAGGTCCGGCAGCAACTGGCCATCGGGGATGCGGCCCCCGCGCCGGCCCAGGCCCTGGTCGAGGCTACCGGTCGGTACCGCGGTCTGGCGCCGGCCGACTTCTTCGCCGCCTGGCAGCAGGAGTTCGGTGCGGCCGACGACCCGGAGCTGGAGCAACTCTGCCGGATGGCCGCGGAGGCAGCGTCCCTGGAGGAGTTCCTGCGCCGCGTGCTGCTAGGCCGGAAGGTCGACCACGAACGGCGGGAGACCCCCCGCGGCCCGGTCGTCGAGGCGGTCAGCCTGCTGACCCTGCACGCGGCCAAGGGGCTGGAGTACCCCGTGGTGTTCCTCTGCGGGGTGGAGGACGGCCTGGTGCCGCACGGCGAGGATCGGACCGACCTGGACGAGGAGCGACGATTGCTCTACGTCGGCATGACCCGGGCCCGGGAGGAGCTGGTGCTGCTCCGGGCGCGGACTCGACTCCGGTACGGGGAGCGGGTGCAGACGCGCCTCTCGCCGTTCGTGGCCGGGATGCCCGAGGAGTTGCTGGCGCGGGAGGAGGTGAACCCGCCCCCGGGCCGGCGGGCAGCGGCGCAGTTGTCTCTCTTCTGAAGGCCCGTCGTCTGGGTCAGAGCGACCGGCGCACCACGCTGAACCGCCGCGTCTCGCGGAAGCCGAAGCGCGCATACACCTTGTCGGCGTTGGCGTCGCTGGTCCACAGCACGAAGGCGGTGTGCAGCCCGCGTCGCTGCATCGCCTGCAGGCAGGTGGCCAGCAGCACGGTGCCGATCCCCTTCCCCTGCATCCCTTCGCGCACCCCGAAGGGACCGAAGTGCTCGCCCTCGAACTGGCAATACCCGACGACCTCGTCACCCAGCCGGGCGATGGTGAACTGGTCGAAGTCGCCCTGGCCGCGGCTGATGTCGAGGAGCACCTCGCGCGCGTGGCGGACCCAGTCCCCGGGCATGTGGGCCTGCAGCAGGGCCATCAGGGCGGGGATCTCGGTCGGCCGCATGGCGCGAACCTCGACCCCGTGGTCTTGCTGCAGTTGCCTGCCGCACGCCACGAACGGCTCCAGGTCGCGGCCGACGAGCTGGGTGTCCATGCTCATCGGCCGGTCCAGCTCCTCGAACCCGCGCCGCTGCAGAAAGGCCAGGCCGTCGGCGTAGTGGGTCACGTCGACGCCGGGCACGAAGTAGTTGGGGATGTACGAGGCGATGGCCACGCTCTGGCGGCCCTCGGCGCGGAACAGCGCCAAAGCCCGGTCGAGGAGGGCGGTGCCGGCGCCCTGCCGGCGCGCCTCGGGGTGCACGCCGAAGGCCGAGATCCAGCCGGCCTCGGGCTGCATCCCGGTCTTCTCCAGCGGCACGCGGCGGATCAGGCAGAGGCAGAAGCCGAGCAGCGCGCCCTGCTCCTCGGCCAGCAGCAGCCAGCCAGGGTCGAAGTTCGGGTCGAGGAGGACCTTGCGGCGGAAGGTGGCCGGATTGAGCGGGTCCAGCGGCAGGGCCGCGTTCCACAGCGCCAGCAGCGGCCCCTCATCCTCGCCGCGATAGGCTCTTACCGCGATCTCGCTCATCCTCGTCTCCAGGCCGTCGGAAGGAAGAAGGGATGCCGCGCGCTCCGGCCGCCCTCGGTCGATCCTCAGAGCAGCTCCTGCACGTGGTACTTGCTGGTCTCGTCGATGGCAAAGGCCTGGGCGTGGCCGACCTGTCGCAGGATCCCGTGGGTGCGGGTGCGGGCCTGGTACCAGTCCCAGTACGGGAAGCCGCCCTCGCCCCGGCCGATGGCGTAGGCCTTGCACGCCTGCTCCCAGTCGGCCATCTCGGCGGTGATGTCGACGAAAACGAACGGCGTGAAGTCGGTCGGGTCCTCCCAGTTGTCGGTCTGGTAGATCCGGCACCCCCGCACGGGCGGCAGGCCCTGCACCTCGAAGTGGCGGATGGCGGCCATGAAGTGGGCCCGCAGGGTCAGGTGATAGGCGTTGGTGTGGTCGAGGTGGATGCTCCCCGGCCAATGGGTCAGGATCACCTGGGGCTGGAGCCGCCGCAGCACCACGGCCAGTTCGGCGGCCACCTCGTCGTTGACCGGCAGCTCGCCGTCTCGATACGGCAGGAAGTGGGCCGTCCCCTGCAGCAGGCGCGCCGCCTCCTCGGCCTCGCGGCGCTTCTGGGCGCCGTACTCGGCCGGGGTCAGGGTGCCGCTCCCCTTCTCTCCCAGGGTCAGGTGGACCAGGTGGACCTCCCATCCCTGGCGGGCGTGCTTGAGCAGGGTGCCACCAGCGGCGAACTCCATGTCCGCGGCATGGGCGCCGACGGCGACGATGCAGGGCTTCGGGGTCATGGGCGGGTCTCCTGACCTGATCGGGGTTCGGGGTTGTAGAGCGCCGCGAGGTGGATGGCCTGGAACAGGGTGGCCGGCTCGAGTTGGGTGCGCAGGGCCCGCTTGCGGGGGAGGAGGGTGGTCTCGCCGAGCATCGGTGGACAGATTACCACCTCGACCCGGCCCGGGTTGATCTCCAGGTTCCCCCGCGGGCACTTGGGCCACAGGGAGTGGATGCCGCGGAAGGAGAGGGGGACGATGACCACCTCGGCGGGGAGCTGGGCGAACAGCCCGTGCTGCATCGGCAGGCACTGCAGGTCGTGGGCCGAGGTGGTGCCGGCCCCGTAGACCACGCCGGGCCGCTGCTCCAGCAGCTTGGCGAAGCGCTGGGTCGGGTTTCCCGAGTCGCGGCCGTGCTCCATGATGACGTGGCCGTCAACCTCCTCGAACTGCCGGTCGACCTCCTCCGGGCTCAGGCCGACGAGCGAGAAGCGCCAGGGGCCTAGCCGCACCGCTGCCTGGGAAAAGAGCTGGGCCCGGGCCAGCATGGCGCAGGGGACCGGCTCGGTCCAGCCGATGGCCTGCAGGAACTCCGGCGACTGCAGCACGTGGTTCATCACCGGATGGTCGAGGATGCTCTGGTGGGTCGGCAGGAAGAGGATCCCCCGGTCGGGACGGTCGAGGCCCAGGTCCGCGGCCGCCGCGGCAAAGAGCGGGTCGAAGACCAGGTCGACCTGAACCCCGAACAGACGAAGGGTCTGGCGCGCCCAGATCCCGGTCTCCCGCCAGGCCTCGCACAGGCGACGCGCGGGTGGCAGGGAGCGTAGGCGCTCCTTGTGCCGGGCGATGCGGCGCATCAGGAGGACCCACCGCAGCAGACGGAAGCGACGTTTCCAGGCCGGTAACTGGACGCGTCGGCCGACCCCAGGGTATTCGAGGAAGCGACCCGTGGCTCGGTTGGCCAGCAGGGGGGGCAGCTCGACCCGACACTCGATCCCAGCGTGGGCGGCCAGTCTTCCGGCGCCGGCCACCAGGGTCCGGCTCAGGTCGATCATGTCCCGGGTGAGGTAGCTGTATTCCTGGCCGTACCAGAACTCCCTGGGCTTGATCTGCGCCGGGTCCTCGAGGTGGGCCTGGAGGAACCTCAGCAGCATCCCCTTGCCGGCGAGGATCCGGTCCTCCAGGTCGCGGCGGGGGCCGTCGGGCAGCCGATCCCCGCCCTCGGCGAGGAACAGCTCCACGTCGGTGATCGCCTTCCAGACCGAGATCCCCAGCCAGACGAAGTTGCTGAAGGTGTTGTAGCGGATGGCCAGGTGCTCGCCGGCGGCGAGGAAGGCCACCACCCGACCGGCGATCTCGGCCAGCAGCTCGCGAAGGGTGCCTGAAAAGAGCTGCTCGTCGACCTTCACCTCGTAGAAGGCGTCCCAGTGCGGGTCGTCGGGCGCCGGCTCCGGCGGCAGCTTTTCGGCCACCGCGTGGGCATGCGACAGGGGCACCCGGGCCACGCGGAGCTGCACCAGGGCAGCCTCTCCCTCGTCGAGCCGGACCAGGTCCTCGTGGCCCAGGGCATCGAGATAGACGGTCTGGTAGAGCTGCAGGAAGGCGCGGCTATCGCCCTGGCCCTGCTCGACGAATCGCCGGCGCAGGGCCACGTAGAGCCGGTTGGCCCGATGGTACGGGGGAGCAGCCTGGACGTACCGCGCGTGCGCCTCGGTCAGGCGGGCCTCGCGACGCGAGGGGGTGCCGTCGTGGATGGCGCCGATCAGCGCCGCCCGTTGGCGCAGTCCTTCCACCGCCGGAGGCACGCCGTCTGCCGACGTCGCCGGCCAGGTCTGCGGCTGGGCAAAGTGGCCGTCCCGCAGCGCCACCTCGAGCAGGGCCTGCGCCGCCTCGTCGTAGCGTTGTAGCAGGGCCCGCGGGCCGTCGGCCTCTGTCCCGCTGGGTGAGTCCACGAGGTCCATCCTGTGGTTGGCAATGCCGCGCGACCCGATCTCGGTCGGCGCCTGTTTCTATCTACGAACGCCGTCCGGCGAAGTCAACCGGAATCGCTGCCTGCCGCGGTTCGGCGGCCATGCCGGCGATAGGATGCTACTGATCCAGTACCAGCCGCACCTTGGCGGCCAGGGCCTCCGGCGCGAACGGCTTCTGCAGGAGGTGTACCCCGACCCGCTCCACCCCGTAGCGGAGCACGGTGTCGTCGGTGTATCCGGAGATGTAGAGCACCTTGAGGTCCGGGCGGGCGCGCCGGAGCAGATCGGCCAGCTCGCGGCCGCTCATGTGGGGCATCACCACGTCGGTCAACAGCAGGTGCAAAGGTCCGTCGTGCAGCTCGAAGACGACCAGCGCCTCCTCGCCGCGGCGGGCTTCGAGGACCCGGTACCCGCGGTCCAGCAGGATGCGACGGGCCAGCTCTCGGACCACGTCGTCGTCCTCGACCAGCAGCACGGTCTCAGCGCCCGTCCCCGCCCGCGACGGCTCCGGCGTCGTGGACGGTTTGGTCGTTGCCGGTACCACCGGCGTCTGCCGGGGCAGGTACACGTCGACGGTCGTTCCCGCGCCGGGAGCGCTGACGACCTCGACGTGCCCGCCGCTCTGGTTCACCACGCCGTAGACGACGGACAATCCCAATCCCGAGCCCTGGCCCTTGGGCTTGGTGGTAAAGAAGGGTTCGAAGATGCGGACCCGCACCTCCTCGGACATGCCGCACCCGGAGTCGCGCACCCGCAGCCGGACGTAGCGGCCCGGCATCGCCTCCAGGTGCGTCTGGGCGTAGGCCGCGTCCAGCTCGACCTCGCCGACCTCGATCTCCAACCGTCCGCCCTGGGGCATGGCGTCCCGCGCGTTGGCCGCCAGGTTGATCAGGATCCGCACCAGACCCTCGGGGTCGGTCTTCACGCAGTGGGGACCCGGCGGAATCGCGGTGGTCAGCTCGATGTCCTCGCCGATCAGGCGTTGCACCATGGTGCAGGTGCGCGGCACCTCCACCGCCAGATCGAGGACGCGGTAGTCCAGCACCTGGCGCCGGCCGAAGGCCAGCAGCTCGGCGGTCAGGCCGGCGGCCCGCTCGCCCGCCTCTCGGATCGCGGTGACGTCGGCGAGGAGGGGATCACCGGCCGGCAGGCGGTCGAGGATCAGCTCGCTGTACCCGTTGATGATGGTCAGCATGTTGTTGAAGTCGTGCGCCACCCCCCCGGCCAGGCGACCCAGGGCCTCCATCTTCTGGGCCTGACGGAGCTGGTCCTCGAGCTGGGCCCTGACTGCCGCCGCCTGCTGCCGCTCCCCGATCTGACGGCGCAGCTCCTCGTTGACCCGGGCCAGCTCCGCGGTCCGCTCCGCCACCCGGAGTTCCAGTTCGGCGTGCCCCTGGCGCAGGCGCCGCTCGTTCTGGTGCTTGGTGAGGGCCACCTCGATGGTGGTATAGAGCTCGCGGTCCTTGAACGGCTTGAGCACGTACCCGTGGGGACCGGTCAGCTTGGCTCGGTTCAGGGTGGCCTCGTCCGAGTGGGCCGTGAGGAAGACCACGGGCACGTCGAGCCGATCCCGGAGGATCGCCGCGGTCTCGACGCCGTCGGAGCCTTCCTGCAGCAGGATGTCCATCAGTACCAGGTCCGGTCGCAGGCTCTCGGCCGCGGCCAGGGCCTCGGCCCCCGTGGCCGCCACCGCCGGCACCTCGAACCCCATCCGCCCCAGACGGCTCTGGATGTCCAGCGCGACGATGCTCTCGTCCTCGACGACAAGGATTCTGGCCATCGGTTCGTTCCGCGAGAAGGTCACGGGGAATCGAAGGATCCCCGTCAGTCCACGTCCGGAATATAGGCGGCTACCCGGATGGCGGCGAAACCACCCCTTTCGGTCGGGCGTTCTGCGGGTATTGTAGCTACATTAGTCGACGTTTCCTCTCAACCCGGAACGGACGATGAGCACGGAGCCCCGATCCACCAACGCCGGCGACGAGAACGGCCTGGTGGTCCACCTTGCGGGAGAGCCGCAACTGGTCAAGTACCTGAGCCTGGTGCTCAGCTACCTCTACGGCCTGAACATCGTCGTGGCCCGGTCCCTGGCCGAGGCCTCCAGCCTGCTGCTGGAGCGAGGCGGCGAGATCCGCTGCGTCTTCCTGGTGCACGGTCAGCGCCTGACCAGTCAGACCTCGATCACGGCGCTCGGCATCCGGGGCCAGATCCCGGTCTTCCTGCTCATCCCCGCCGAACACCTGGACCACTACCGGTCCCTGTGCGAGGGCCAGCGGAACGTCTTCCTCTTCCCTTGGGAGGAGGTGACCGCGCCGGCCGGCCGGTCGCTCCGCGAGGTGATCGACGACGCCTTCGAGCGGAACGACATCGGCGGTCTGTTCGACGGGGCCCGCCACCTGTCCTACCGCGTCCTGCAACAGCGCGTCCAGCGCCGGCTCAGGCGGCTGAGCACCCTGCCGACCCTGCCGGAGGTGGTGGTGCGGGTGATGCAGGCGGTCAACGATCCCGACACCAGCAACGAGCAGCTCGAGGAGCTCCTGCTCAGCGACTCGGCCGTCGTTCACAAGCTGGTGCAGGTGGTCAACACGCCGCTGTTCGCCGGGTCCGGGCAGAAGGAACGCTGGGCCCTCAACGAGGGGATCCGCCGGCTGGGGCGCCGCAAGATCGGCAGCATCGCCCTGCAGATCAAGCTCATCAACAGCCTGGTGAAGCCGGAGGACAGCCAGTTCGACCTGCGTCGCTTCTGGGTGCACTCCGTGGGGACCGCGATGATCGCCGACCGGATCTACCTGGGTCGTCTGGTGACCCTGGCCGACTGGGGCACCTGCGGCGATTACTGGATCGCCTCCCTGCTGCACGACGTCGGCAAACTCACCCTCGGCTTCTTCTTCTGGAGCTACTTCGAGCGCCTGCAGAACCTGGTCGGCGAGGCGGGGATCTCGTTCCGCGAGGCGGAGGTGCGCCTGGGCGACGCGGCCACCCACGAGCAGGTCGGTCAGCTCCTGCTGATCCGGGCCGGCCTCGGGCGCGAGGTGGTCACGGCGGTGGGCAGCCACCACGAGCCCGGCGTACTGCCCGGTCCGCTGGCCTGTCTGGTCCACCTGGCCAATAACCTGTGCAAGGACCTGGGCAAGGGGTACACCCCCGATGAGCGGGGGGTGTACAGCCCGTCGGTGCTGCAGGCAACGGCACTGGACGAGGCCGGCCTGAAGCGGCTGCGCGAGGAGCTCTCCGGCGCCGTGGCCCAGGACCTGGAGGATCTGGTCAGCCGCTGTATGGGCTGACCCGCGTCACCCGCGGGCCGCGAGCAGCACCCGACGGCGGGCCGCCCGCAGGACCGATACCTTCTTCGTATAGTCGTCGAACCCTCGCAGGACCGGTTTGATTGCCGCCCGCGCCGCGGCGGGGTCCCGCCCCTGCAGGAGCCGCAGCAGCTCGTAGTCCTCGCATCCCTCGCGCTGGGCCTCCAGCCGCACGCTGGACCAGGGCCCGTCTTCTCCCGGGTACACGATGTGGGTGTCGCCCGGCGGCAGGAAGTTACCGCCGCCGTGGTCGACGACGCTTTGCCGGAAGGGGTCCTGGAACGACTTGTAGTGGTTGAGTCCCCAGTGCAGGAAGCCGTGCAGGTCGAACCGCGCTGCGGCCCAACCGAACAGGCAAGGGCGCAGCAGTTCCTCGTCGAGCAGCCGGTTGAGCCAGGGACCGCCCGGGAAACAGCAGGTGTAGAAGAAGATCCGATCCCCGGCGGTACGCGCCGCCTCGAACTGGTCGCGGTGCCGCTGGTACTCCTGGACCTGCGGGCACCAGATGTCCACCGAGCCGGCCATGGTTGGGTCCTCGGTGGCGTCGAGCAACGGCAAGCCGGGCAAATGCCGACGGACCATGCCACAGAGGATCCGGTAGTCGATCGCGTTGGTGGCGGTCGGTTCGTCCGTGGTGTGTTGAATCCACCGCTGCCGCCATCCCTGACGGTCGATCTCCTCGGTGAGCTGCCGCCCGATGGCCGCGAGCACGGCGTTCCCCTCTGGCGAGGTCGCGCGGATGCCCTGGGCGCAGACCACGTCGAAGGTGGTGGCCATCCACTCGCCGCCCGTGCGGTGGGCCACGTGTCCACCCTCGATGTAGTACATCCCGGCCTCGGTGAACAGGCGCACCAGCCGGCGCAGGCGCGCCCGGTCGAGGACCGGGACGCCCTTCTTCACCTCGAAGACGCAGGACAGCGGCACCCAGAACATGTTCTGCCGACCGTGCACCATCAGGTCGGCGTACCGGCGGATCATCCGCCAGTGCTCCGGACTCCACGGCTTCAGCCCGTGGCGCCCGGCCATCAGGTCGAGGCTGAACCAGTTGGTGTACGGGAAGCTCCCCGCCCCGGTGGCCGGCAGGACGGCCGCGTGGGTCTCGACGCCGAAGGTCAGGGAGAGTCGTTGACCGCCGGCCTCCACCTCGATGCTGTATTCGCGGGTGCCGGCTTTAGCGCCGGCGGGCAGGTGGAGTCGCAGCGCCACGGTGGGGCCGTTGGCCTCTATCGCCTCCTCGACCGGTGCCATGGCGTCGAAGACCTTGAACGGGGCGCGCCGGGCCACGTGTGGGTTGGTGGCCCCTTCCTTCTCGATGAACCCGACCGGGCCGGTGTTCTGCTCCACCGGGACCGGGACCAGGCGGAACCACCGGGCCTCCCGGACCGGCTTCCCGTCGCGGCGAACGGCCGTATGGATGGCGGCCCCGGCAGGCACCTGGTTGAGCAGCAGGTGAACGCTGGCCGTGCCGCCCCGGGCCACGTCGACCGACAGGCGCTGACAGGGCCGACGGTTGACCTCGGAATCGTCGTAGAGGAACTCGAGGGCGTCTCTGAGTTCGGCGCGCATGGGAGGAACTCCTTTCGAGAGGAAACCGGTCCGGAGGTGATCCGTTGGCCGCAGGGTTCAGCGATCCACGGCCGACAGCAGTTCGAGGGCGGCCTGCTCGAGCCGTTCCCCGGCCTCGGGATCGACCTGGCAGGCGTGCGTGACCTCATACCCGCCCTCGTCGTACGCCGTTCTGACCGGCACGTACCCCATGTATCCGTTCGCGTACCCGACGAAGAAGGTACGGCCGAGGGGCGAGCGTTCCTTTACCCGGGTGCCGATCTCGCAGAAGATCTCGCCCGGGGCGGTGACCAGGGCGAGATCGTCGAACCGCCAGGCCTGGACCTCGGCCTCCACCGGAGCCAGCGGCTCGCCGGTCTGCCAGGAGCGGACCGCCTCGGTGACCCGTTCGAGCCGCCGTTCGGCCCACCAGCGCTGACTCGCCGGGGCGTCCGGCCGCGACAACTCGGCGACTTGGCGCTCCAGCTCGGCCTGCAGGCGGGCCGCCTGGCCGGCCGAGCCGTAGCGGTACCGGGGAAGGGCCAGGGTGCGCGCGGTCAGGTCGAGTCGCTCAAGGCTGTGGCTGGAGATCGCTTCCCAGACCCGGACCGCCTCGCATCCCAGCCGGGTGCCCAGGGTGCGGGCCGGTTCGTACGCGTGGACCATGAGGATCGGATTGATGTTGCCGCAGGCGCCCTGGAGGAAGAGGCAGGGCGCGCCGGTGAGGGACTCGACGACCTCTCGGACGCGGCCGGGGTAGTCGGCGGAGAGGGCCTGCATCTGGCCACCCTGACAGACCGGGTGACAGGCGAAGTTGACCAGGGTCGCCAGGGGCCGGCCATCGGCATCGTCGAGGCGGGCCACCCCGACCTGTCGGTCGACCGGGCCGGACGGATTCTGTCCGAGGATGATCTGCCCGTCGGCGCTCCGCTCGCGGCGGTTGATGCCGACGTCCGAGGTGCCCCAGCCGACCCCGACCCTGGCCGGTCGGGCTTGATCCAGCGCCTGTCGGGCCACGCCGGCCAGGAGGTGCTTCAGGTTCTCGCGGTACGCGGCCACGATCTCGGCCTCGGTGTTGCGGTCGACCGCCGGGCCGTAGTGGTTGTGGGCGCAGGCCAGGATCACGTGGCCCGGGTCGACCTGGGCCGCGGCGGCCACGGCCTGGCGGAACTCGGCCACGGTCTCGGCCCGCAATCCGAGCAGATCGAGGCAGATCAACACGGCCCGGGTCTCCGCAAAGACGCAGCCCAGGGCGGTGGCGGTCAGAGGATCGTGGGTCTCGGTGGCACCCTCGCGGCCGGCGAACCCGACCATGGGGATGCCGGTCGGTGGGGTGATGTTGACGCGGGCAACGCCAAGGTGCACGGACACGGGGCAGCTCCTGGTGGGGGTGGGGAGGCGGGCCGTAACTTACCTGGGCTCGTCCGCGAGTGTCAAGTTCCTCATCGTCCGGGTCCGACCCCGTGGTAATGAAACGGGTCGGAGCGCCGGTCGGGGGATGGACGTGGGCCACCGGGGGGACGTATTCTGGGGGGTGTGTCGGGACC
>JBAZUN010000049.1:4801-21105 GCA_041661365.1 Candidatus Latescibacterota bacterium | reverse complement strand
TCCTTGATGTCGATCTCGATCATGTCACCCTCGGAGACCCCCAATCTCTCCCGGATCTTGTGGGGTAGGGTGATCTGCCCCCTTGGTGAGTGCGCCTTCTGCTGCCCACGAGTAGAGTGTTGACAAATTCATCAACATTCGAAATACTTACTGCACGTATGAGCAACTGCACAAGCAGCCACAACCTGGATGCCTCGATATGGAACTCGGCCCCTACATCCGGCACCGCCGAGAGAAAGCCAACCTCTCTCTACGCAAGGTGGCCGAACACGTTTGCGTCAACCCCTCCTACCTTTCCCGAGTCGAACGAGGGATAATCCCACCGTCCGAAGTGCTAATCCGCGCCCTGGCAGGGGCGCTGGGAGCGGAAGCCGACGAACTGCTGTTGCTTGCCGGACGGGTACCCGAGGACTGGCAGAAGGCGATCGCGGCCTCGCCCAACCGCGCGGTTCAGAGCATCCGGGCCGCCTTGGTTGAGAGCTGCGCTGAGCCGGGTGTTCCCTACGGACGAACCGTGCTCTCCTTCGCCGGAACGAGAGCCATCGAAGATCCGGGGTTCCCCTTTGAGCACCTGAGCGACATTGCGGAATTGGAGAGCTGGCGCAAGGAAATCAACCGACCGATCTACCACATTCATAAATGGTGGGCACAGCGGCTGGGCTCGGTGTTCCGGGCCATTATACTCGGCGCGTTCGCGCCAAAAGGATCGGACATCCTGGAGATGTTCTATCAGCCCTCTCGGCTTGCTGGCGCGGTGATCTACGACCCCTTCATGGGTAGTGGAACGACCGCGGGGGAAGCCCTCAAGCTAGGTGCTAGAGCCATCGGTCGCGACATCAATCCGGTCTCCCATTTCATCGTCCGCAACGCCTTGGCGGTTCATCCTCGCCGGCAGGTAGTGGAGACCTTTCACGCGCTTGAGAGAGAAGTGGCGCCCATCATCTTGGATTACTACCGAGCCCGACTTCCAGAGGGAGGTGAGGTTCCGGTACTCTACTACTTCTGGGTCAAGGTAATCACCTGTCCGAAGTGCGCCTCTGCTGTGGACCTGTTCTCTTCCTATGTCTTTTCTCGAAACGCTTACCCCGGACGCAAGCCCGAAGCACGCGCGGTCTGTCCTCTATGCGGAGCCATACAGCGGATCCGGCATGACTGCGAGCGCGCTACCTGTTCTGCTTGCGACAAGGTGTTCAATCCCCAGGCGGGGCCAGCGCATGGTGCGAAAGCGACTTGTCCCCACTGTACGCATGAGTTCCAGATCACAAAGGCAGTTCAGGCGAGCACGAAACCGCCTGAGCATCGCCTCTACGCCAAGATGGTGCTGCATGAAGACGGTTCGAAGGAGTATTTACCGGCCGATGAGTATGACCGGGAACTCTACCAGCGGGCATCTAGAACCCTAGGAGAGCGGAAACGGGCTTACCCGGTAGTTCGCATTGAACCCGGTTACAACACTGACCAGGCCCTCAACTACTGCTACACCCACTGGCACCAGATGTTCAACGACCGGCAACTGCTGTGCCTGAGCATCCTGGCGGAGCGGATACAACGAATCCCGGATGAGCGCTTGCGAGAACTCTTCACCTGCCTGTTCTCCGGCACCCTAGAATTCAACAACATGTTCGCCTCCTTCAAGGGGGAAGGTACTGGAGCCGTTCGGCATATGTTCTCCCATCACATCCTGAAACCCGAACGGCAGCCCCTGGAGGCCAATCTCTGGGGGACGCCAAAGAGTTCTGGCGCGTTCTCGACCCTTTTCGAGCGGCGCCTGCTTCAGGCCCTGGACTATTCTGAAAGACCCTTCGAGATTCGGGTAGTGAGCAGCAACGGCAAAAAGATGGGTGAAAAGGTGTATGGCCTTTCCTCTCCTCTTGGGCACGACATCGCGGACTCGTTCGCGGAATTCCAGGAAGGGAGGCAGCTCTACCTGTCCTGCGGGGATTCAGCTGCGACCGACCTGGCTTCCGCGAGTGTGGACGCGGTAGTTACCGATCCGCCGTTTTTCGATAATGTCCACTACTCGCAACTGGCCGATTTCTTCTACGCCTGGCAGGGCCATGTGCTCGGCAAGAACGGCCACCACGCGGCGGCGAGCACTCGCGCCCAGGCCGAGGTGCAGCAGAGCGACCCAGATCTTTTTGCCCAACGTCTGGGAGGCGTGTGGAGGGAATGTCAGCGGGTGCTGCGGCCGGACGGGCTTCTCATCTTCTCTTACCATCACTCCCGCACCGCGGGGTGGTGGTGCATCCTGGAGGCCATCACCCAAGCCGGCTTTACCATTGTTGCCACCCACCCCATCAAGGCAGAGATGTCTGTAGCCATGCCAAAGAGTCAAGCCAAGGAACCCATTGACCTGGACATCATCATTGTCTGCCGCAAACGAGAGACGAGTTCTGGACAGGTCTCGGACAGTGAACGGCTCATTGAGGATGCGATTCACGAGGCCAGCGACCAGGTGGAACGGCTGAAGAAGGTCGGGCGGCAGTTAAGCCGCAACGATGTGCGCGTAGTGCTCATGGCGCAGATCGTGAAGCGCCTCTCGCGGCGAGAGTCGGTCGGCGTAGCGGCTGATTATTTCGGTTCACTTGATGACGCAATAGAGGCGGCGATTGATCGCCTTTACCATATGAGCCAGCACTATCAAGGCGTCAGTGCGGTGGCCGCTCCCGAGCAGACGAGCCTTGATCTTCTGCTTGCTAGTCGGTAGGACTGATGTCAATTCTGAACCGGCCCCTAGCCTGGGTCTTTTCGGTTCGGAACGGCGTGGGGAAGGGGTTGAGCAGGCTGAAAAAGGCGGAGTCCTTGGGGGTGTCGCGGTGCAAGCGGTAGCAGTGGAAAGCTCGGGGGTTTTGGCCCTGGAGCGAGCGGGTGATGTTGCCCACCTTGCGGAGTTGTGGAAAGGCCGCATCGAGGTCGTCGCGGGAATGGACAAGGGTGATGTGGCGGTCGAGTTCGGAGATGCCAAGGGGGTTGGCGAAGATGAGCATGGGCCGGCTACGGTCTGCACCATCGGCGTAGCTGCCGACACCAAGCTTTTTCTTGCGGCTGCCGACGATAGACAGGTAATACTCAAAATCGGCGTTCAGTAGATTTCCGTCGCACAGCGCCAGGGCCGACAGACGGTAGTGGCCTTGTCGGTCAGGCACAGGTTCCTGGCAGACGAAAAGATAGAAGCCACGGATGTCCAGGGGGCGGTTGTCCGGCGTGTAGACCCGCACCGTGCCGCAGGGTGGGGTTGTGTTGTAGTCCACCCGGAAGCGCGGGCCACAGAGCCACTACTGGTTCGTTCTAGTTTCTTGACCTCGATTCCGACAATGGTCCCAAGGGCATCGGAGAGCGCACCCCGCGAGGCCCGGCTGCAGGCCTCGGGGCGCAGGGCTACCAAGTCGGGAGTGATGAGCGGTCCCGGAGATTATGCGCAGGAAGTGCCGGGTGTGAGCTGGTCCGAAAGCAGTCGCTGGATATGCTCGTCAAAGGGATCGTCCTGGGTGTTGCGTTTGTCGCGCAACTCGAAGACGCGCGGTGCAGCTTGTTCAGTGAAGAAGGTGGCTCGCAGGATGAGGAATGAGGCAGTTGGCAGGTCTGGTGATGAAGATTGTAGAGGCATAGTCCGTGTTGACCCTTCGAAGGGATACTTGGGCAGGGCTACTATGGGCCAATTGTACCGCCGCTGGCGCGCGGGGTCAAAACGGTTTGGGCAGGGGCAGACGACGGCCTCCTGCCACAGTGGTGCCACAGACAAGAGAAAGGGCTACGACTGGTTCGTCGTAACCCCTTGGTTTTATTGGTCGGGGTGGTCGGATTCGAACCGACGACCACCTGCTCCCAAAGCAGGTGCGCTAACCGGGCTGCGCTACACCCCGAAATCGAATAATACAGGTCATACTGTTCGCGCCGCAGAAGATAGACGGCCGGTCCGGCCGCGGCAATGCATTACCCCCGGTAGCGGTTGATCTCCTGGCGGAGTTCCTGCGCCGCGCAACGGGCCGCCTGGGCGAAGTCGGCCCCGGTCGAGGCGTAGATGATTCCGCGGGAAGCGTTGACGATCACCCCGCGGCCATCCCGGTCCCGACCGCCCTCGACCGCGGCTCGCAGGTCGCCACCCTGGGCCCCGACCCCGGGCACCAGAAAGGGAAGGTCCGGGGCCAGGCGCCGCAACCGCCCGATCGCCTCGGCCTGGGTGGCCCCGACGACCAGCCCGCAGTTCCCGGCCTTGCCCCATTCCGCGGCCTTGCGCGCCACGCGCTCGTATAATGGCCCGTCGGTCAGGGACTCCTTCTCGAAGTCGTCGGCGCCGGGGTTGGAGGTGAGGCAGAGGAGGAAGACCCCCCGGTCCTGCCGCGCGAGGAAGGGGAGGACCGCGTCCCGGCCCATGTACGGGTTCACCGTGAGGGCGTCGGCTCCAAGCAGGTCGAGGAACATGCGGGCGTACTGCTCGGCCGTGTTGCCGATGTCGCCGACCTTGGCGTCGAGGATCACCGGCACCCCCGGCGGCACCGCCTCCAGGGTCTGCTTGAGGGTCGTCCAGCCCCGCTCTCCCAGGGCGCCGAAGAAGGCGAAGTTCGGCTTGTACGCGCAGACCAGGTCAGCGGTGGCGGCGATGATCTCCCGGTTGAAGGCCAGCACCGGGTCGGGCTGACCGGCCAGCGCGGCCGGAACCTTGGCCGGGTCGGGATCCAGCCCGACGCACAGCAGCGAGTCGTTGCGGCGGATGGCCTGGTTCAGCTTCTCGCGGAAGGTCACGGTCCCCTCCTCATCGGGATGCCGGCACAGTCGACTCGCTCTGGGGTCCGAGGACGAAGACCACCCGGCACTGGCGCAGGAAGCCGCCGGCCGCGTCGGCCATGGCGATGCGGACGCGATCCTCCTCGCTGACCACGGCGTCGGTGCGGTACCGGCCGGCCACCCCGGCCGCCTTGATCGTCAACGGCCGGCGCTCCTCGCTCCCCAGCCGGTCGCTTTTCTCGGCCTGCTCCCAGTCCCGTTGGTACCCCACCACGCCGATGGTGGCGGCATAGGCCGGATCGACGAACGCCCCGGAGTAGATCTCCCGCCCCTCGGGGCCGAGGATCCGGGGAGACAGTCCCGGCTGCAGGTCCAGCCCCCGGGCATCGATGACCAGACCGGTGAACGGCTTGGGCGGCACGAACCGGGTCTGAGTGGCCTCGGGGACTCTTGTCGGAGGGAGCAGGGCCCGGGCGAACTCCTCGGTGAGGCGCAGCCGGAGCGCTACCCGGTATACCCCGTCCTGCTCCTGCTGGCTGCCGGGGACCACCTCGGCCCCGCGTACCAGGCCACTGACCCGGATACGCACCGAATCAGAGGCGACCATGGCGAGGCTGACGTTGGTCTCGCCGTCCACCCGCACCTGACCGACCAGCTCGAGCAGGTTGCGATAGGCCACGACCTTCGCCGCGCGCTGCCCCAGGAGCCGCCGCAACCCACGGTTGTAGACCTCGTCCGAGACCACCCCCTCGCCGTAGACCACCAGGGTGCGGTCGCTCCAGTCGAGGCGGCCCTCGATGGTCCGGCCGGCCGCGTCGGTCCCGGCCAGCAGCTCCTCCAGATTCTGCCCGGCCAGCAGCGGGCCGGACAGGACCAAGCCGGCCATCAGGGACAGGCACCAGCGCCGCATAGGATGACCTCCTGCGGATGGGAAGAGAGGGCGGGACCGGAGTGGGTCTGTAAGCCGAGTTCTGTCCGCGCCGGCGCTGCCGCGTTGCCGCGGCCACGACCGGTGCGGGACGAGCATTCATCTGGGGCAGCGGTTACCCGACTGCCTCGGTGCGGCCTACCCGGGGATGATAGCGAGGCGGACCACCTCTCTCCCCCTATTTGGCCTTGCTCCGGATGAGGTTTTCCCTGCCGTCCGCGTCGCCGCGAACGCGGTGAGCTCTTACCTCACCTTTTCACCCTTACCGGGGTCTTGCGACCCAGGCGGTATGTTTTCTGTGGCACTGTCTGTAGGGTCGCCCCTCCTGGGTGTTACCCAGCATCCTGTCCTGCGGAGCTCGGACTTTCCTCACCGCACGGGGGTGCGGCGCGCTCGCCCGACCCACTCCGGCCGGCCCTCCCTCCAGCTCAGCTCGACTGCTCCTCGTCCCAGATCAGTATGGCGCCGCAGCTTTCGCACAGGTAGACCTGGGCGTTGTGGCGCACGTTGCTCCGCTGCTGCGCCGGCAGCTCGCGGTGGCAGACCCCGCAGGCCCCTTTGCGGATCGGGGCCACCCGCATCCCGCGCCGCTTGCGGCTGCGCTCGTACATCCGCAGCAGGTTCTGGTCGACCGAGCCGACGATAGCCTGGCGACGGGCATAGACCCCGTCGACCTCCTGCTGCAGGCTGGCCAGCTTGCTCTGCAACTCGTCGATGCGCTCCTGCTGACTGGTGCTGACCTCGGCAAAGGTCTGCCTGGTCCCGGCCACCTCCTGACCGAGCGACTGACCGCCCTCGATCTTCTCCAGGATCTGGGTCTCGTATTCGGAGATGTGGGACTTGCAGGTCTCGATCTCCTGTTGCAGCGCGTCGTATTCCCGGTTGGTGGTGACCGAGGAGAAACGGGCCTCGTGCTCGGTCAGACTGACCTTGGCCGCGGTCAGGTCCCGTTCCAGTCGGCGCTGCTCCTTGCCCAGCTCCTCGAGCTGACGCTCCTGGTCCTCGAGGGCGAGCCGGGCCTGGTCGATCTCCCGCTGCCGCACGCTGATCTCCTCGGGGTACCGGTCCCTGACCTCCTCGAGTACCTGCAGCTCCTTGTCCACCTCCTGGAGCCTGAGCAACTGCAGCAGACCGTCTTTCATAGATGCAATCCCCGCCTCCTGAATGGGCCTGAATGGGATGAACGGCTCAGGCGCCGGCCCAAACCTGCCGGGCACCGCTGCCGGAGCCCCGGCCCGGTACAAAAGAAAAAGTGCACCCTGGGGTGCACTTCGGTCACACGAGGCAGAGAAGGTGTCCGTCGGTTTTCCCCACCAGAACCGACCGGGTCGGCCTGGTGGTCCTGCCCCCCGAGCCGCTGCCGTGCTCGGACAACCGGGGCTGCTGATGGCGAGGACAGATTGCCGTGAGCTACCTCGTGGGTTCGGCGGGTTCCGGGCACGGAGCCGGCACCGCGCGCCATAATGACTTGGTAATCTCGGCCTTTTCCTCAGACCGGTCAACCCCGCGAGCCGACGACCGGGTGTCCGGTGCCGGGTTGCCGATCTTGCCGATTGATATACGTTTCCCCCCTGCGCTCGTCCGGGCGGTCCGGCCGTCCGCAATGGGGTGTCGGCCGGTCATCACCACCTGCAGGAGGAGAGGGATTCGATGCGGTTGAAGGACAAGGTCGCCGTGGTCACCGGGGGCGGACAGGGGATCGGTCGCGGGATCGCCCTGATCTTCGCCCAGGAGGGAGCCAAGCTGGTCATCGCGGCCCGCTCCGCCGAGAAGCTGGAACGGGTTCGGACCGAGCTGGTCGAGCTGGGGGCAGAGGTGCTGGCCGTGGCCACCGACGTGGGGGTGCGGGCCCAGATGGAGCATCTGTTCGCGGCCACCGAGGAGCGGTTCGGCCGGCTCGACGTGCTGGTGAACAACGCCGGCGTGGGACTCGGGGTGCCGGTGGACCAGGTCAAGGACGAGGACTGGGACCGGCTGATCAACACCAACCTGCGCGGGATGCACCTGGGGTGCCACCTGGCCGTGCCGATGATGAAGCGGGTGGGACAGGGCTCGATCGTCAACATCTCCTCGGTGCACGGCGTCGAGGGGAGCCCGGGGAATACCGTATACGCCACGACCAAGGCGGGGATCATCGGCGGCACCCGAGCCTTAGCGGCCGAGCTGGCGCCGCACTACATCCGGGTGAACGTCATCAGCCCCGGCGCCATCTACCTGGGTGGAGAGCGCGGATACGAGCCGCCGGCCGGGCTCAAGCCCGAGGTCCACGAGGAGTTCCGGCAGCGCTTCGGGGACCACAATCGGATCGGTCACCGCTACTTCCAGCCGCTCGAGCTGGTCGGCGAGCCAGTGGACATCGCCTACCTGGCGGTGTACCTGGCCTCGGACGAGTCGCGCTTCGTCACCGGCCAGGAGATCACCGTGGACGGAGGGCTCACCACCTACATGGCTCAATTCCCGCGCGACGACCTGCGGGCCAAGCGGGACCAGGCCCAGGCCGAGCTACGCGAGTTCCTGCAGAGCCACCGGGAGCAGGGCGGTTGACCCGCGGACTGCAGGCCCCCGTCGCTGATATTCCGCTACGGAGAAGACAGGTATGACCACGCTCTCTCCAAGCACGCCTGGCGCCCAACCCGACGACGACCTGACGGCCGCCCTGCTGCTGGCCGGACCGGCCGTGATCCCGGGTCCGGGGCAGGCGCTGGGGGTCGTGCTGGGTCTGGCCGCTTGCGGTGCCGGGTGCTACGGCTGGACCCGGTGGCGCCGGCGCGAAACCCGCCTGAACCGCGAGCGTCAGGCGATAGAGGAGCGGGTACGGCTCCTCCTGGACCAATCCCCCGACGCTGTCCTGCTGGTCGACGCCCAGTGGCGGATCCTGCAGGCCAATACCCGGGCCGTGGAGGCGCACGGATACTCCGAGGAGGAGCTGCGCCGGCTCACCCTGCGCGACCTCCGGCCTTCCGAGGCACGACCGGCCTTCGACCTGCTGGTGCGCGGTGCGGACGAGTCGCGGGAGCTGGCCGCGGAGACCGTGCACGACCGGCGGGACGGAGCCCCGTTTCCGGTGCGCTGCACCCTGCGGCCGATCCCGGTGGACGGGCAGCCCGGCTTCCAGGTCTTCGTCCGGGATCTGTCCGAACTCCGACGGCTCGAGGGGGAGCGCCGTCGACTGGACCGGCTGCACGCCGCGCTCCATCAGGTGAACCGGGCCATCGCCTCCTCCCGCGGGGTGACCGAGATGCTGGGCCGGGCGTGCAACGCCGTGGCCGAGTACGGCCGCTTCCCGCGGGTGTGGGCCGGCTGGTTCGAGCCCTCATCCGATCCGCGCCGGCTGGTGCCCGTCACCGCGGCCGGAGACGATACCCCTCTGGAACCGGAGCTGGACTGGCTGGCCGGTAGCGGGTCGACGGCCGGCGGCTCACCGGTCGAAACCCTGCGGGCCGGGCAAGCCTGGGCGGTCGACCATCTGCGGGCCGAGCCGGGACTGGCCTCAGTCGCGGAGCAGCTCGAACCGCGCTGCCTGCAGTCCGCGGTCTTCCTGCCGCTTCGGCGGGGCGGTCAGGTGGAGGGCGGTCTGGCGATCTACGCGGCCGAGCCCGGGTTCTTCGGCCAGCCCGAGATCGGTCTGCTCCAAGAGGCGATCCAGGCGATCTCCTTTGCCGTGGACCACCTCGACCAGGAAGCGGCGCAGCGGCTGACCCGGGACGCGGCGCGTATCGACCTGGCTCTGCAGCGGCTGCGGGCCGAGGTGCTGCAGATGCAGAGCGAGGAAGACTGGCGCCAGGTCGTCGTGGTCTGGGAGCGCGAGCTGCGCGCCGTGCTCGACTTCGAGACCTGCGGCATCAACGTGGTGGACCGGCAGCGGAACCGGGTGACCGGGTACGGGGTGAACGAGGAGCTGGGGTACCACTACAACCAGCGGGTGGAGATCCACCCCGCGCTGCTGCAGGCCATGAACAGCGGCCGTCCGGTCTACCGCCGCAACCGGCGCGACCCGCTCTTCGGCCAGGAGCTGCCGGAGCGCATCCACGCCGTGGTCGACGTGCCCTTTACCGGGGGGACCATCGCCTTGAGCAGCACCCGGGAGGACGGGTTCGACGACCGCGACCTGACCGTGCTGGAGCGGTTCGCCGAGGTGGTCTCCCAGGCGCATCGCCGGCTGACCGACCTGCAGCTCCTGGCAATGAGCGAGCATCAACTCCGCCAGGCCCAGAAGCTCGAGGCCCTGGGACGTCTGACCGGGGGCGTGGCCCACGACTTCCGCAACCTGCTTACCGCGGTGGAAGGATACAGCCAGCTCCTGCTGCGGGATCTGCCCGTTGGCAGTCCGACCCGGACCTACGCCGAGGAGATCCTGCGGGCCGGCCAACGGGCCGGTCAGCTCACCCGCCAGCTGCTGGCGTACAGCCGGCGGCAGCAGTTGGCCCCGGCGCCGCTGGAGCTGGCAATGGTGGTCAGCGGCCTGGAAGCCATGCTGCGGATGCTGCTCGGTGCCAGCCGGGAGCTGGTCGTCACCGGTCCGGGGCAGCCGGCCTGGGTCCTGGCCGACCGGGGCCAGCTCGAGCAGGTGCTGGTGAACCTGGTCACCAATGCTCGCGACGCCATCGCCGAGCATGGGCGGGTGGAGGTGGCGATCGAGGCGGTCCGGCTCGACGCTACGGGCGCCGCCCTGTACGGCGCGGCGATGCCCGGAAACTACGTGCGACTGCGGGTGAGCGACGACGGCGACGGCATGGACGAGGAGGCCCTCGAACACCTCTTCGAGCCCTTCTTCACCACCAAGGAGGCCGACCAGGGGACCGGTCTGGGGCTGGCCACGGTCTACGGCATCGTCACCCAGCACCGCGGCTTCATCCGGGTAACCAGCAGTCCGGGCGAAGGGACCGCGTTCGAGATCCTGCTGCCCGCCCTTGCGGAGCCACCGGCCGGACCGGTCGCGGGGGCTGAGCCAGCGTCCGCCGGAGGTTGAGCGATGAAGGTCTGCTGCATCGGCGCGGGGTACGTGGGCGGTCCCACCATGGCCGTGATGGCGCACCAGTGCCCGGACCTGGAGGTGACCGTGGTCGACGTGGACCAGGCACGGATCGATGCCTGGAACCGCGGTCCGTTGCCGGTGTTCGAGCCCGGCCTGGAGGAGCTGATGACCGGCTGCCGCGGCCGGAACCTGTTCTTCTCCACCGAGGTCGACCAGGGGATCCGCGAGGCCGAGGTCATCTTCATCGCCGTCAACACCCCGACCAAGGGGTTCGGCGTCGGCGCCGGCCGGGCCGCTGACCTGCAGTACCTGGAGACCTGCGCGCGGCGCATCGGGGCCGTGGCCGAGGGACCCAAGATCGTGGTGGAGAAGTCGACGGTGCCGGTCCGGACCGCGGCCGCGGTCCAGGCGATCCTGGCGGCCAACGCCGGTCGAGCCACCTTCGAGGTGCTGTCCAACCCCGAGTTCCTGGCCGAGGGGACCGCGGTCGCCGATCTGCTCCACCCTGACCGCGTGCTGATCGGCAGCGAGCGGACCCCGGCCGGGGAGACCGCCGCCGAGCGCCTGGCCTCGATCTACGCCGGCTGGGTGCCGCGGGAGCGGATCATCACCACCAACCTCTGGTCGGCCGAGCTGTCCAAGCTGGCGGCCAACGCCTTCCTGGCCCAGCGGATCTCCTCGATCAACGCCATCTCGGCCCTGTGCGAGGCCACCGGCGCCGACGTGCAGGAGATCGCCCGCGCCGTGGGCCGCGACAGCCGCATCGGGCCGCGGTTCCTGCAGGCCTCGGTCGGCTTCGGCGGCTCCTGCTTCCAGAAGGACATCCTCAACCTGGTCTACCTGTGCGAGCACTTCGGCCTGCCCGAGGTCGCGGCCTACTGGCAGCAGGTGGTCGCCCTCAACGACTACCAGAAGCGGCGCTTCTCCCGCCGCCTGGTGCAGGCCCTGTTCGGCACCGCCGCCGGCAAGCGGATCGCCGTGCTCGGCTTCGCCTTCAAGAAGGACACCAACGACACCCGGGAGACCCCGGCCATCGGGGTCTGCGGCGACCTGCTGACCGAGCGGGCCCGGCTGGCGATCTACGACCCGCGGGTCACGGCCGCGCAGATCCAGGCCGACCTGACACCGTGGTTGACCGGGGGTGGTCAGGTGGAGGTCTGCACCGATCCGTACGAAGCCGCGGCCCAGGCCCACGCCGTGGCCGTGTTGACCGAATGGGAGGAGTTCGCCTCGCTCGACCTGGAGCGGCTCTACCGCGGCATGCTCAAGCCGGCCCTGCTCTTCGACGGCCGGAACGTGGTCAACCTTGCCCAGGCGCGGAGCGTGGGGTTCCAGACCTTCGGGATCGGCCGGGCTGGACCGGACCGGCGGGAGGGGACAAGCCAGTGACCGCGACCGGCACCTGGGTGCGGGGGAGCTTTCACGGCCACTGCAGTGAGTCCAGCCGCTGCGCCACCGTCTCCCTGGCCGCTGGGATCGCCGGATACGCGAGCGTCGGAGCTGATTTCGTCACCCTGACCGACCACGACCGGCTCACCGATCTCGATGGGATGCGGCAGCAATACCCCGCGCTAGTCTTCCTGGAGGGATTCGAGCACAGCAGCCGCGAGAACCTGGTCTTTGCCGGGGAACGGGTGCCGCCGCTCTACGAGCTGTCGCTGGAGGAGGCCCTCGAGCAGGCCGGCCCTGACCTGCTGACCCTCGTCTGTCACCCGCGGCCGAACACCTCAGGCGCGGAGTACTGGACCCTCGACAAGGTGGCGGCCTTGGGTACCTGGCCCGATGGCATCGAGGTTTACAACGGTCATTACGGAACGGCCGTGGCCCTGGCCCGCGGCCGGCAGCCCCTGGGGACGGACCTGTGGGACGAGGTCCTGACCGCCGGCTACCGGCTCTGGGGGTTCGCCAACGACGACTTCCACGACCCGGTGGACCTGGGGAACGCCTGGAACATGGTCTGGGTCCGCGAGGTGAGCCCGCGGGCGATCGTGGCCGCGGCCCGGGCCGGCCGATGCTATGCCACCACCGGGCTGCTACTGCGTAACCTGACCATCGCCGACGGGGAGATCCGGATCGAGGTGGGCGCTCCGGCGACCGGCACCTTCGTCGGCCCCGGAGGACAGGCGTTGAGCCGGAGTACGGGCACCCGCTTCGCCTACCGAGGTCGCGGCGAACCGTACATCCGCTTCGAGGCCGAGGGCGAGGCCGGCCGGATCTTCCTGCAGCCGGTCTTCGGGACCGCCGCTCCGGTTTGAGTCAGCTTCAGCAGCCCGTTGAAAAAGCCCATTCGGGCTGCGGCCGGTCCTGGCGGCCGCTGGCGGTGTTCCGCTCGGTCTCCGCATCTCCCCTCGATGCGGCTTCCCTCGCGCGCCTGGCCAGCGACCGCCATTCCTCGGCCTCGCCAAACAAAGCGGCTTTTTCACCGGGCTGTTAGGGCATGGCTCGAGGGGCGCGAGCGCTGAAGGCGTAGCAGCCCCCCGGCACGGTGAAGACCGTCTCTCCTGCGGTGATCCGCGTGGACGGCATCGACGACGCGGGCTCCAGCAGACGGGCCTCTCCGCCCGGCAGGTGGATCCGGGCCTGGGTGTTGGCCGGGACCGTCACCTTCAGGATCAGCCGGTCGTCGTCGCGCTCCCAGCGAACCGCGATCCGTCCCCTCAGTGACTGGTATTCGACCTCGGCCCAGGTCAGGCCAGGGGGGATCTGCGGACGGACGGTGAACCGCCGGAAGCCGGGATGCTCCGGCTCAGGCGAGAGGCCGCCCAGGCCGCGGTAGAACCAGAACCCGATCGTCGACAGCCCTGGATGGGGGATCATCCCGCCGGTCCAGAACTCCGGCATGATGGTCAGCCGCTCCGGGGTCTGCGGATGCCGCAGCATCGACCAGAGACTCGGTGGGGTCTCGTGGGCGATGAGGCGATGAGCCACGTCGGGACGGTCCAACTGGATCAGGGCCTGCAGCAGGGCCACGGTGCCGTTGAACCCGGTGTTCAGGTGGCCCTGCCGGGTCTCCACGAGGTCGCGGAGCAACTCCCCGGCAACCTGATCCCGCACCCCTGGAGGTGCGAGATCCAGGATCAGGGCCAAGGCGTGGCACCCCTGGTCCCCCCCGCCGTACAGCCCGGCCTCGCGGTCCAGGAAGTCGACCCGGTTGCACTTCTCGATCAAACCTCTCTGCACCAGGCGGTACCGCTCGACGTCGGCGTTCTCACCCAGCACGCGGGCGATCCGCTCCACGGTGCGGAGGTAGCCGATCATCGCCATGGTCTCGAACAGGTCGCCGGTGTGGGGATCGTACCAACGGGCCGTGGGCCGGCCGTGATCGCCGTACCCGGGCTCTGCCCGTCCGGGCTCCGGCGGCTGCCAGGTCCGGCCGGTCAGATCGTGCCGGGGCAGCACCAACTCGGTGTACCGACGGATCGAAGGATAGTTCTCCCGTAGGATCTCCTGGTCGCCGTAGAACAGGTAGGCCAACCAGGGGAGGTGGGCCAGGCTCTCCTTGAGCATGGGATAGTCGAGGCTGATCGGCGCGCCGTACATCCCGGCCCACCCGTCCGGTCGCTGCTGGTCCCGGAAGTCGGTGGCCAGCTTGCCGCACAGGGCGCCCAGCCCCCAACCCCAGACCGCGGCCTCCCCCGGCACGAAGGTGCCGAACCGCTCCTGCCAGGAGTCCATGAACATCCCGCTCAGGAGGTGAGCCTCGACCGTCCGCTGAGTCACCGCGGCCACCTCACTCAAGGCCGCGTCAGAACAGGCAAAGCGGCCGACCGACTCAACGTCGCTGCTCAGGTCCAAGCCGCGGACATCATTCACCTCGGGTCGTACGCCCCCGCCGAAGAAGAGGACCGGCACGTACCGGACCACCCGGTGGGCAAAGCGCAGCCGCACGACCTCCTGCGGCCCGCCCTGCAGACGATGGCAGTCCAACCCGAACAGACAGACCCAGTCGCCCGGACGCCCGGTCACCCGCAGCTCGACCCAGCCCGAAACGTGCCGGCCCAGGTCGTAGACCCACCCACCGAGGAACCGGCCGCCGCATCGCTCCAGGGAAGCCCGGTACTGCCGCTGCCACTCCGCGAAGAACCAGACCTCCGGCGCAAAGGTGCTGCCGCCGTTGTACTGCGCACAGCGATTGAGCAGCTCGAGCAGCTCAGTCTGGCTCATCCCCGGATCGAGCCGCTCCCGGGTCACCGGAGTGGTCATCTGGCGAACCCGGTTCGGCTCGATCGGACGCGCGTTGAGCTCGGCCGTCGGGGTGGAGACGCTGTTGACCGACGTCCACTCGCGGTCGTCGAAGCCGGGACTATCCCATCCAGGGGTTTCGCGGGTGCCGTCGTAGATCTCGCCCGAGAAGCCGAAGCAGTACTTCCAGTGGCTGCGCACCGGCGTGAGTGGACCGTCCATGGCCTTCCACTGGCCATCGGTGCCGATCTCTTCCTCTGACCCGTCGGCGTACCGCACCGCGAGCAGGGCCCGCAGGGCGTGGGGCGGGTAGGGAAAGGCATGCAGACTGGCGGGGAGGTGCATCTCGGCCCAGGTGGCGGGATCGCCGAACCATCCGGGCGCCAGCCAGACCCCGAGCGCGTTCTCTCCCTCGCGCAGCAGCGGGGTCACCTCGAAGGTGTCGTAGAACATCCTTCGGGCGAAGTAGCTCAGGGTGGGACCGAGAACCTGGTCGCTGACCGGGCGCCCGTTGAGGGAGGCCTCACAGACCCCCTGGCCGCAGAGGTAGAGACGCGCCGACGCCACCGGACCGCGCAGGACAAAGGCCCGCCGCAGCCGGGGTGCGGCCGCGAACTGACCCGCGGCGATCCATTGCGCCTGCCCCCAGTCCCCCGGCTCCAGCAGCCCCATCTCGAACCAGGCCGGCTCGGAACGACCAGCGGGCTCCCCGTCCTGGTCCCAGACCTGCACCTGCCAGTAGCATCGCTGCCGGCCGCGGAGCAGGAGACCGGGACAGGGTAGGTGCAGGGTCTCGGCCGAGGAGACCTTGCCGCTGTCCCACAGATCGGTAGCGCCGTCCTGCAGCGCCTCGGTGGACGAGGCCACGGTTACGCGATAGGCGCTCTGCTGCTGGCCGGGCTGCTCGCTGACCACGGTCCAGCTCAGGCGCGGCTCGCGACGGTCGATACCCACTGGGTTGACCAGGTACTCGCAGCGAAGGTCGACCGGCATCAGTACTGCCGGAACCGCGTATGGCTTACCCATCCGTTCTCCCCCTTCCCGCCGGCCATGCCCCGTTGAAGCAGCCCGTGGCCACGACGGCGGGAGGAACAAAGACTACCAGCCAAACCAGGTCAAGCAGGCAGGCTCGAGGTGCTGCCCTCGTAACCGACTCAGGGCTGGACCTGCATCGTCCCGGCCGCGACTTGACGGTCTTGATCCTCCCGGTGATCTTGCCTCTCCGATATCGCGCCCATGAGGCGCCCCGCGTCGATCGGACCAAGCGCAGAGACAGAGGAGAATCCCATGCAGCACACGACCGTGATATCCTTGCGCCACCTGATCCTGCTGGCTCTGGGAATCCTCCTCGGGAGCGCCGAGGTCGCCCCGGCCGAGCATCAACTGTTCTGGCAGTTCGAGGCCGGGCAGGGACTCCTCTTCGTCCCTGATGTCGATCCCTACACCTTCTCGGCCCAGGTGCACCCCTCGCTCGGTCTGGGTGAGGAGCCTCGG
>JBAZUN010000049.1:0-4791 GCA_041661365.1 Candidatus Latescibacterota bacterium | reverse complement strand
CTGGCCGCGGTCTACGACAACCCCGACTGGTCGCTGCTGTGGGGCGGCCGCGCCGTGGTCTACCTCTGCACCCTGAGGAAGGCTCCGCTCGACAGCGGTCCCAGCATCCCCTACGGCACCCTTCACCTGACGGCCACGGTGCTCATGGAGCGGACCGAACTGCGCCGCCTGTCCGGGGGAGTCCTCGTCGACGTCCTCAAGGGCTCGCTCCTGCTGAACCCGCGCCTCGGCTACGACCGGCAGGCCAAGAGAACCTTCCTCGAGGTTGGTTTGGGGATGGGGTATTGAGGCGGGGCTGGGGTACCGCCTCGATACGCGCCGAATAGTACGGATTTTTACGGTGCGATCGTTGGCATTTGCGTATACTACACGCAACATAGCGCTCGATTCCAGACGCTCATTGCAGTAGCCCCATGGCCATATCCCAACCAGACCTGACCGACCCGCTGCCACGGTGTCCTGCCTCGCTGATCGGGCGCGACCGTGAGTGGGCCGCATTGATCGCCCGGTGTCAGCACGCTCTGGCCGGCGACGGGGGGCTGTTCCTGGTCAGCGGTGAGGCCGGGATCGGCAAGACGGCGCTCGTGCGCGCCGTGGGTGCATGGGCAACGAGCCGCGGGTTCCAGGTTCTGCACGGCAGCTATATCCTCCATCCCCTCGCGCCGCCCTTGGACGGCTTGCGCCAAGCCATCGGTCAGATCTTCGACCTGGATCCACTACTCACCCAAGACGAGGTAGAGACCCGGGTCAGCGACGCGTTGGCCTCGACCTGGCCCGGCTTGCAACTCCACCGCCCTTTGCTGGTGCAGTTCCTGGTCCCCGTGGGTACTGATGAAGGTTCACAGGATGCGGCCGGCCCGGAGCAACGGACCCGGCTTTGCCACGTCCTGGCAAACCTGCTGGGCACGGCGGCCCAGACCAAACCGCTGCTGGTGTCGTTGGAGGATCTCCACTGGGCTGATCCCCTTTCCCTGGAAATCCTGTCGTATCTGGCACCGCTGCTGCACCACCAACGGGTTCTGCTGCTGGCCACCTGCCGGCCCGAGGAGACCGGCGCACCTACCGGACCGTTCGCGGCGCTCCGCTCGCAGGAACAGGTGCAGGCGCTCGTCTTGAGCCGACTCGATCTGGCCGATGTCACTCGGATGATCCTTGCCAGCGGCCACGGAGACGATCCGGCTTTCTGCGAGCAGTTGTACCTGCGCAGCGAAGGCGTACCGTTCTTCATCGAGCAGTGGTTGCGGGCCTGTCGCGATGACCTGGGTGCCGCGTCTGTGCCGCCCTTCTCTCACCTTCCCGCCGGAGTCGCTCAGTTGCTCGAGCGTCGCCTGGCCCGCCTGTCGGAGAACGAACTCCTGGTCGCCCGGGCCTTGGCAGTGGTGGGAGAGGTATTCGAGACCAAGACGGTTTCCTGCGTCTGCGGCCAACCTCGGCAGAGCCTTCTGCCGGTCCTCGCAAACCTCGAGGATGTACGGGGCCTAATCCGCCCGACAGGCGACGGCGGATTTGCCTTTAGCCACAACCTGCTGCGCCAGGCCCTGTACGACGCCATGCCCGCCGCTCTCCGCCAGGATCTGCATCGGCGCTTGGGGGAGCTCCTCGAGCCCACGGTCGAGCTTCATCCCGAGCGGGTCCCCGTCGTCGCGCACCACTACCTGGCCGGTCAGCTCCAATCCCGGACGGCCGGAATGCTGCTGCGGGCCGCTCAACAGGCCTGCGCCTTGCAGGCCTACGAAAGCGCGAGGGGCTACCTGCGCGAAGCTCAAGCCATCCCCACAGACAGCGTGCAGATCACGGCTCAGATCGAGGAACTGTTAGGCGACGTGGCACGCGCGCTGGGCGACACCAACGAGGCGCGATCGCGCTGGGAGGCTGCCCTGTCCATCCAGGATGACTCGACACGGGCATCAGGCCTTTGCTTCAAGATCGGCCGGACCTGTCACGACGACCTGCGAGAGCAGCGCCGCTGGTACCGGCAATCCCTGCATCGCGCCCCTCCAGATTCACCCGAACGCGCTCAGGCTCTGCTCTACCTGGCCTGGAACCCAGAGCCCGAGGCGCGCGACGAAGATGAGCGCCAGGCTCAGGTAGCACGGCAGATGGCCCAGGCCCTGCGGATCCTGCGCCACCGGCCGAAGCATCCCTTGTTTCTTCGACTACTGTCCACCCGGCTGCCCTATTTGCGGGATCGACGCAGCACCAACCTGCCGAGGGTCAGACGACTCCTGCGGCGCGCCATCCGCCTGGCCGAGGCCCAGGAGTACTGGCCCGCGGTGATCCACACTTACATGAATCTAGCCTCCACCTATCGCGGAGTGGACCTTGCAGCGGCCGTCTGTCACACGGAGGAAGCCCTCCGCTTGGCCCGTCAATACTACCCTCCTGGCCATCCTGACATTTCCCTGGGCCAGGTGATGCTCTGGCGGTGGCGGCACGCCCTCGGCGAGGGAGGGATAGAGAGGCCGGACCTAGATATCCTCTCTGCCGATTCATATGAGATGCACAACTACTCTCTCCTCGCCTGGCGTCAGCATCCCCGGGCGGCCTGGGACGAGCATATCCGCCAACTCCACTTGTGCCTGAAACCCTGGTGTGCAGCGGAGATCGGCAAGATCCTCACGAGGCTTCAACGACTGGCTGCCGAGACCGACCAGCAGAGCGCCTTCGACGAGCTGCTGCATCAGCTCATGCACGACCATCCACGGGTGATGCTGGAGGCCGGCCCGACCGTCCTGGCCCTCACGGCTGGGACCGCCATGCCTTCCATCCCCGATAGCGCCACGGACCGCCGCGGTCTCATCGACCTTCAGTGGCGGGACGATAGCCGCGCCAGCGATTACCAGCGACTACCCGAGGATCGGGTCGAGATCACCCCAGCACCCGAGGTGGGCCTCGGTTGGCTGAACTGCGCGCCCTGCCTGTTGACGACCGCAGACGGTGACTTCCTGCTGGAGGCGCGCCTCGAGGAGGATTCACCTCCCCGCCGCGCGGGCGGTCTGATCGTCTTCCAGGACCGCAAGATCTTCCTCCGTTTAGCCAGTGGCGTGGATCATGCCGGGCAGGTATCGCTGTGCTGGCACGACGGCGTGCAGTTGCGCTACGTCGGCACCGTGTACCTGCCGCATCGAGGCGTGCACCTCAGTCTATCTAGGGTGGGGATTCACTGCGAGGCACGCTTCAGCTTCGACGGGGAGACCTGGTATACCTGCGGCGCGCTCGATTTCGGCCATCCTGGCCCGGTGGAGGCGGGGCTCTTCGCCGAGTGCAACTACGAGCACGACTTTCCTCAACCCTTCCCGGTCCGCTTTAGCGACCTTGCCCTGTGGACCGGCCGGGCGCCAGCCTCCACATCGTTACCTCAGTCGAAACACAACCACTACCCGCTGCCGACCCCAGAGCGTTGGTACGGCATGGTCGGCCGCAGTCCCTCCTTCCGGGCCTTTTGCACCCGGCTGGAGCAGGTGGCCCGGTCTCCGTTGACCGTGCTCCTGTACGGCGAAACCGGGGCGGGCAAGGAGCTGGCGGCCCGAGCGGTCCACCAGCTCAGCGGACGGCGTGGCCCGTTCGTTCCGGTCAACGTTGCGGCGCTGCCGGTCGCGCTGATCGAGAGTGAATTGTTCGGCCACCGCAAGGGAGCGTTCACCGGAGCCACGGGTGACCGGGAAGGGTTCTACCAGCTCGCCAGTCACGGCACCCTGTTCCTCGACGAGATCGGCGAATTCCCCCTGGAGGCTCAAGCCGCGCTCCACCGCGCCCTAGACAGTGGTGAGGTCCAGCGCCTCGGCGGCGGTGCACCGGAACAGGTCGACGTCCGCTGCGTCGTCGCCACCTCGCGCGACCTGGGCCGCGCCATGGAGGAAGGCACCTTCCGCAAGGATTTATACTTCCGCCTTGGTCAGCCTCTCGAGGTTCCGCCCCTGCGCCGGCGCCGGGACGACATCCCCCTGTTGGTGGCGGCCTTGCTGGCGCAGGATAGTCGGCCCCAAGCCTGCGGTATCACCCGGGCGGCCATGGACTGCCTCCAGGCCCACGATTGGCCCGGGAACGTGCGCGAGCTGCAGAACGTCGTCAATCGGGCCTTGGCGGCAGCCGCGGACGGAATCATCGATCCCCCCCATCTCTCCCTTGACCCGGTACGACGGCCGACATCGCCCGCCCGGCGGTCACCCGTCCAGCCCACGGCCGAGGAACTGACGCGCCAGTTGGAGGAGTACGGCCACAATGTCGCCGCCTTAAGCCGACACCTCGGCGTCAACCGCCGAACCCTGTACCGGTGGCTCTCCCGTTGCGGCCTGAGTCCCCGCGATCCACGTCCCTGATCCCCGACTTCCGCGGATGTCCCCTCGCGGGATGTGGCATGTCACATGGGACACACCGTCTCTGCCCCGGATCCTGCCTCACCTTTGAGGGTCAACCTCTCCTGCTCGTCTGCCGCCTAACTCCCGCTTTTAGCCCTACATAGAGCCCGGCAACGGATCGCAAGGGTCCCACGGCTTGCCTTTTGCGTAGACCTCAAGCTGGTCATTGTGCCGTCTGCACCGCGGAAGGAGGCAGGGGTGGCCAGTTCCGTGTACCAACTCTCGGCCGCTGTTCCAGCCAAATCCGTCCAATACCTGAAGTGGCTTGGACAGACGGCCGAAACCTGCGGCGGGGCACGCATCCCGAAGGCAGCCATCGTCCGCGCCCTGCTCAACGTCGCCATGCGACTCGAGATCGACGTCACGGAAGTGACCACGGAGCAGCAGCTCGAGGAACGGATCTGGGGGGCGATCGAGCGGAGGGGTGGGCGGG
>JBAZUN010000048.1:0-21787 GCA_041661365.1 Candidatus Latescibacterota bacterium | reverse complement strand
GGCTTTTCGCTCCCCTTCCCGCTCGCCCCATCGCTCAACTCAGGGCAGCACGTAGTACCCCAGGACGCTGACCGCCAGCCAGAGGATCAGGTCGAGCTGGAGCGGCCGGTCGGCCCATAGGACCGCGGTCGGACTGTCTCCGGCCCCCTTCTGATACACGACGTAGAGGTAGCGGAAGACCCCGTAGAGCACGAAGGGGATCGTCCACTGCATCCGGTGACCGGCGGCCTGCTCGCCCACGCCCATGGCGTAGAGCGCGTAGCAGACCAGGGTGGCCGAGGTCAGCACGGCGATCGCCTGGTCGAGGAACGGCAGGCTGTACTGGGACAGGATGGCCCGGTGGGCCCCGGCCTCGCGGTCCAGGGCCACCAGCTCCTGCCGCCGCTTGACCACGGCGAGGAAGAGGGCCAGGGTGAAGGAGCAGAGGACGAACCAGGGCGAGATCGGGACCTGGATGACCACGGCCCCGCCCAGGGCCCGCAGCAGGAACCCGGTGGCGACGCTCAGCACGTCGAGGAGGACCACCTGCTTGAGGTGGACGGAATAGGCCAGGTTGATCCCGCCGTAGAGCAGGGCCACCCAACCGAACTCCCGCTGGAGCAGGAAGGCCCACGCCGTCGACGCCAGCACCACCAGAACGGCGGCCACCAGCGCCGTCGACGCGGGCAGCCGACCAGAAGCCACCGGCCGGCTGGCCTTGCGCGGATGCAGGCGGTCGCGCTCGGCGTCGGCCACGTCGTTGAGCAGGTATACGGCGCCGCTGAGGAGACAGAAACAGCAGGCCGCGGCCAGGGCCTTGCCGGTGTACTCCCACTCGAGCACGTGCTTGGAGAACAGCAGGGCCGGCAGGACAAAGGCGTTCTTCACCCACTGCCGGGGACGCATGGACAGCAGGATCAGGTAGAGCATCGATGCGGTCCCGGGGAGGAGAGGAGGCGAAGATCGCCCGACTCAGAACTCGGTATCCGGATCCTCGGCCAGCCGGTCACGCCCCTCGCGCTTGGCCCGGTCGAGCTGGGCCGCAAGCTTCTTCAGGACCTGCTCGGTGACCTCCTTGACGTCCACCTTGGCGCCGGAGGGGCTGGGTGACCGGGCCACGGCGCCCATGCTCAGGGTGAGGTTGATGCCTTCGTTGCAGCAGCGGAAGGGGCGGGAGAGGGCGCGCGCGCGGAGGTGGAGGCCGCGCCTCTTGGCCACCGACAGGTTCCCCTGGGGAATCATGATGGCGAAGTTGGCGCCGTCGAGGTGAACGAGCCGTTCGCCGCTCTCGATACTCTCCTTGAGGAAGTTGGCGACCTCCCGGATGATCTCGTCCCCCCCCTCGCGGCCGAAGCGCTGGTTCACCTCCCCCAACTGGTCCGGGGCCAGGATGAGACAGGCGAACGGGGTCAGCTCGGCGTTGGACTGGCTGATGAGCTGGGGCAGCAGGGCGATGGTGAAGTAGACCCGGTTGGGCAGCCCGGTGAGGGCGTCGGTCCCCGCCAGCCTCATCCAGCGCCGATTGCTGGCCTTCAGCCTTTCGTTCTCCCGCTGTAACCGCGCCACCTCGGCCTGCAGCCGCTGTACCAGATCCTCGCCGGATTCCTCGGCCATCGCCCCCCGTCCTGGGCCGCGGGACTGCACCTGAGCGGCCTGCCCGCGACGTCCCCCAAAGGCCCTTCCTTGCCAGGGCCGCTGAACGATTCTAAATTAATGGAGTTCAACATCTTCCCGCAAGACAAGGCGGACCGGATGTCGATCGATCTCCTCCTCGGCGGCGCGGTCGCGATCCTCTTCCTGGCCGGCGCCGGAATCCTGCTCGTGCTCCGCCGTCGACGCCGGGAGAAGCTGGAGCTGCGGCTGCTGGCCGGAAGGGAGCGCCTGCTCGGCGACGAGCTGGAGGCCTGCCTGGCCGCCCTCGAGGAGTTGGACGACGGGCGGGTCGCCACGGCCCGAGCCTCGGCCGAAGAGGCCCTGAACGGGCTCCACACCCGCCTGGTGGAACGACAGGCCCACCTGCTGAACTACGAGGACCTGGTCCACCTCCAGGAGTGCAAGATCGAGGCCCTGCAGGCGATCCGACTCGCGCCGCCCTTGGCCCAGGAACCGTCAGAGGGAACCGAGCGCGCGGGCCGCGAAAGAGCGCCCGGGACCCGGCGTGCTACTGACCCGCGGCCCCGAGACCGCGGTACCCGGCCACCGGCCCGGATCGACGATCCCGAACCGCCCGAGCCAGCCCCCAGGCCACGCCCCCCCTCGCCGCGGCCCGAGCCGTCGCCTCCCCCCAAGGGTCGGGCCCAGCTCGAGGAAGAGCTGCGCCAGCGGATCAACCGGTTGCGGCGCGACGAGGACGATGAGACTCCCTCCGGCGGCGGCAAGCCGACCAGGCGCCGCTGATCCTCCCACCGAATCGGCGCGCGCCGGCACTCCCCCCAAAGAACGCCGAAGGGCGGCCCGCGCGTACCATCGCAGACCGCCCTCGAGGTTCCCGCCGCGACCGGGGGCTTACACCTCCATGATCTCGGCTTCTTTATGCTTGATGATCTCGTCGATCTGGTGCACGAACTGATCGGTCAGCTTCTGCACCTCGTCGTGGGCGTGGCGCAGGTCGTCCTCGGAGATCTCGCCTGACTTCTGCGCCTCCTCGAGGAGGTCGAGCCCGTCGCGCCGGGCGTGGCGCACCGCCACGCGGCCTTCCTCGGCCCGGTGCCGGGCGACCTTGGTGATCTCGATGCGCCGCTCCTGGGTAAGCTCGGGGACCGGCACCCGCACGACCACGCCGTCGTTGCTCGGGTTGAGCCCCAGGCTCTTGTCGGCGCGGATCGCCTTCTCGACCACGGGGACCAGGTTCTGCTCCCATGGCCTAATGACGATCAGGCGCGGCTCGGGCACTGAGAGGGTGGCCACCTGGTTCAGCGGGGTTTGATTGCCGTAGTAGAGCACCCGGACCCCTTCGAGCATGGCCGTCGAGGCGCGACCGGTGCGGATCATGGCCAGATCGTGCCGCAGGGCCGCCATGCCCTTCTCCATGTGCGCCTTGATCTCCTGGAGGATCTCATCCATCATGGTCGTTTTCCTCCCGTGAGCCAGGCGACCGCCGAGGAGGTCGCCTTCCACCGCGGCAGCCTGGGTCAGACCTCCTCGCCCAGGCGGAAGCAGGCGAACCGGCGGACGGTGATCTTCTCGCCGATCTTGGCCGTGATCTCGACCAGCAGATCGTTGACCGTCTGTTCGGGATTCTTGACGAAGGGCTGCTCGAGGAGACAGAACTCCTGGAAGAACTTCTCGAGCCGCCCCTCGATGATCTTCTCGGCGATCTTCTCGGGCTTCCCCTCGTTCTTGGCCTGTTCGCGGTAGATCTCCCGCTCGCGCTCGACGACCGCGGCCGACACCCCTTCCCGGCCGACGGCGAGCGGACGCGAAGCGGCGACGTGCATGGCCACGTCCTTGGCGAACTGCTGGAAGTCCGGGGTGCGGGCCACGAAATCGGTCTCGCAGTTCACCTCGACCAGCACGCCCAGCCGGCTCCCCGGGTGGATGTACGAGGTGACCACCCCTTCGCTGGCCTGACGGCCGGCCCGTTTCTCGACGGCCGCCAGCCCCTGCTTGCGCAGGTAGTCGATCGCCTTCTCCAGGTCGCCGCCGGACTGCTCCAGGGCCTTCTTGCAGTCCATCATACCAAGGCCCGTTTTCTCGCGCAGCGTCTTGACCGCTTGTGCCGTGATCTCAGCCATTGCCCCTTTTCCCCGCGTTTCAAGTTGGCCGCGGCACTGCGACCGCGGCCTGAGCGCTCAGCCCTTGGCCTCGCCGTCCCTCGCCGCCGTCGCGTCCTCGCTCTCCCGCTCGCGCTCGGCCTTGGCCCGGTCGGCGGCGACCCGCCCCTCGAGGGCGGCCTCGGCGATCAGATGGGTGATGAGGCTGATCGAGCGGATGGCGTCGTCGTTGCCGGGGATCGGGTGCGACACCTCGTCCGGATCGCAGTTGGTATCGACGATGGCCACCGAGGGGATGCCCAGCTTCTGAGCCTCCTTGACCGCGATGTGCTCCTTCTTGACGTCGACGATGTAGACCAGCCCCGGCAGACCGGTGAGACTGCGGATGCCGACCAGGGTCTTGTTGAGGCGGGCCCGCTCCTTCTCCAGGAGGAGGGTCTCCTTCTTCTTCAGCTTCTCGTAGGTCCCGTCGCGAGAGATGCGGTCGAGGTAATCGAGGTGACGGATGCTCTGCCGGATGGTGTGCCAGTTGGTCAGCATGCCGCCCAGCCACCGCTCGGTGACGTGGAACATGCCGCACCGCTCGGCCTCGGCCCGGACGATCTCGGCGGCTTGCTTCTTGGTGCCGACGAAGAGAATCCCCCGGCCGGTCCGAGCGGTCTCGCTGACGGCCCGACAGGCCGCGTCGATCTGCCGGACGGTCTTCTGCAGGTCGATGATGTGGATGCCGTTGCGCTCCGTGAAGATGAACTCCCTCATCTTCGGATTCCAACGGCGGGTCTGGTGACCGAAATGGGTTCCGGCTTCCAGCAGGTCGCGGATGGCGATCTCAGCCATGGTTCGCTCCTCTTGTCGGTTGGCCCTCCGCCCCGGTCTGCTGGACGCGGGATCCCCGGACACGGCGTGTCGGCGGAGACACCCCCACGGCCATCGCGAGGCGTGTGGATTGGTGGAACGGTCGGTGCGTCCGGATCAGCGCTTGGAGAACTGGAACCGCTTGCGCGCGCCGGCCCGGCCGTACTTCTTGCGCTCCCTGGCCCGCGGGTCGCGGGTGAGGAAGCCGGCCCCCTTGAGCACGCCGCGCACCTCGGGATCGTACTTGAGCAGGGCGCGGGCGATCCCCAGACAGGCGGCCCCGGCCTGGGCCGACAGGCCGCCGCCGGTGGTCGAGATCTGGACGTCGAAGCGCTCGCGGGTCTCGGTGAGCTGCAGGGGCTGCACCATCACCATCTCCAGCACGTCGCGCCGGAGGTACTCCTGCATGGCGCGCCCGTTCATGATAATGCTCCCGGTTCCGGGAACAAGACGGACGCGGGCGACGGAGGTCTTTCGGCGACCGGTCGCCTCGTAGGTCTGGTCAGGCATGAGAGGAGGACACCTTGGGTGGAGTGTGGATGGGAAGCCTGGCGTCAGATTTCCAGCGGCTGCGGCTGCTGCGCCTCGTGCTTGTGTTCCGGCCCGGGGTAGACCCGCAGCTTCTTGAGCAACTGCCGGCCGAGGGCGCTGTGCGGCAGCATACCCCACACGGCCTTCTGCACGATCCGCTCCGGGTGGCGCTCGAGCATGGCGCTGTAGGAAGTCTCGCGGATGCCGCCCGGATAGCCGGTGTGACGATAATAGACCTTTTGCTCGGCCTTGCGACCGGTCACCCGCACCTTGTCGGCGTTGACCACGATGACGTGGTCGCCGAGATCGAGATGGGGGGTGAAGTCGGGTCGGCGCTTGCCCCGCAGCACCTGGGCCACCTCGGAGGCCAAGCGCCCGAGGACCTTACCCTCGGCATCGACCACGAACCAGCGGTGGTGGATCTCCCTCTTCTTGCGCGTGTAGGTCTTCTCGTTCATCGTAGCGTCCGGTTGGGGTCCGACCTCTTAGGATATGATCGTTTATGGATAAGCGGTTTAAATTAGCGTCTCACTCTGGTACTGTCAAGTCGCGCTTCCCCTTGCGCCGCCGGTGCCAGACCCAGGCCGCCGCCGCGACGAGGATCGCCGCCCCTCCCGCCACCAGGTGGAAGCGACCGAGGATCCCGCTGACCGCCTCCCAGTTGCGGCCGACCAGGGCGCCGAGGGCGAAGAGCAGGCCGTTCCAGACGGCCATGCTCGCCGCGGCGCAGACGGCCACCCGCCACCCCCCCATCCCGCCGATCCCCGCGACCACGGCGATGACCGAGCGGACCCCGCTGAGGAACCGGTTCCCCAGGACCAGCAGATACCCGTACCGTCCCAGCCAGCGCTCGGCCCGCGCCAACTGCTCGGGCCTGAACCAGCGGCGACCCGGACCGGCGAAGAACGGCCGACCGACCCGACGTCCCAGGGCGTACATGGCCATGAAGCCGACGGTGCCGCCGATACAGGTGGCCAGGTACGCGGGCCACGCCTGCAGCACCCCGCGGCCGACCAGGTAGGCGCTGAAGACCACCACCATGTCCCCGGGCACCGGCGGCACGAGGTTCTCCAGCAGGGCGCTGAGCGCCAGCAGGCCGTAGGCCCACGCCGGGTGGGCCTGGCCCAGTCCTTCGATCAGCCGCCGGAGATCCTCCTCCACGGATCAGATCTCGAGCAGGGCGACCGCCTGGGCCGCGATCCCTTCCTCGCGGCCGACGAAGCCCAGCCCTTCGGTGGTCGTGGCCTTGACCGAGACGGCCGAGGCCTCGATCGCCATGGCCCCGGCCAGGGCCGCGACCATGGCCGGCACATGGGGAGCCAGACGGGGGCGCTGGGCCATGACCACGACGTCGACGTGGAGGAGGATCGCCCCCTGGCCGGCGAGCCGGGCGATCACCCGCTCGAGCAGGAGGAGGCTGCTGATCCCGCGGTACTGCGGGTCGCTGTCCGGGAACAGCCTGCCGATGTCACCGGCCCCGGCCGCGCCGAGGAGGGCGTCGATCACCGCGTGGGTCAGCACGTCCGCGTCCGAATGGCCGGCCAGGCCCCGGTCGAACTCCAGGGTAACGCCCCCCAGCACCAGCCTGCGGCCCGCCTCGAGCCGGTGCACGTCGTACCCTTGTCCCACGCGCAGGCGCCGCGGTGCCGGCGCGCCATCCCTCTGCCGGGCCAGATACCACTCGGCCCAGGCCAGGTCGCCGGGGGTGGTGATCTTGAGGTTCTGCTCCTCGCCCGGGACCACGGTGACCGGCTGGCCCAGACGTTCTACCAAAGAGGCATCGTCGGTGGGAGCCGGCCCGACCCCGGCCGCCTCGTACGCCGCCAGCAGCAGCTCGCGGCGGAAGACCTGCGGGGTCTGGATGCTCCACAGCCCGGCGCGCTCCGGGGTCGCCTTGACCTTGCCTTGGTCGACCACCTTGATCGTCTCGCGGACCGGCAGGCCCGGGACCGCGGCGCCGTCGACCTGGGCCGCGGCCACCACCCGAGAGAGCAGGGCCTCGCTGAACAGGGGCCGCACCGCGTCGTGCACCGCCACGAGGGGATCCTCGAAGGTCGTGGCCCGCAACCCGGCCAGGACCGACTCCCAGCGCTCGGCCCCCCCCGGGACCAGCTCGCGGAGCTTTGCCGGGACCGGTTGGCCGATCGCCGCGTGGCACCGGTCGAGGTCCTCCGGCCGCACGACCAGGACGATCCCCTGCACCGACGGCGAGGCCTGCAGCCGCTCGAGGGTGTGCCGCAGCAGCGGCCGGCCCCCGAGGAGGCGGTACTGCTTGGGCAGTTCGCCGCCCAGGCGACTCCCCCGCCCGGCCGCGGGAAGGACGAAGGTGGCAACCGGCTGGCTCATCCGCGTATCCAGGTCACAGGATCAGCATGGCGTCGCCGTAGCTGTAGAAGCGGTACCCGGCGGCCACGGCGCCGCGATAGGTTTCGAGCAGCAGCTCCCGGCCGACCAGGGCAGCCACCAGCAACAGCAGGCTGGAACGGGGAAGGTGGAAGTTGGTCACCAGGGCGTCCACGGCCTGGAACCGGAACGGCGGGTAGATGAACAGACCGGACCAGCCACGGAGCGGCGCCAGGGAGCCGGACTCGTCGACCGCGGCCTCCAGGGCCCGCACCGCGGTGGTGCCGACGGCCACCACCCGACCACCCGCGGCCCGGCAGGTCTGCACCCGCTCGCAGGCCGCGGCGTCCACCTCGCAGTACTCGGGCTCAAGCCGATGCCGTCGGGGGTCCTCGGAACGGACCGGCTCGAAGGTTCCCGGCCCCACGTGCAGGAGCACCTCGGCCACCTCGATCCGCACCTCGGCCAGGCGCCGCAGCACGGCCGGGGTGAAGTGGAGCCCGGCGGTCGGTGCGGCCACGGCCCCCCCTTCCCGGGCGTACACGGTCTGGTACCGTTCGCGATCCTCGGCGTCGACGGGGCGCCGGATGTAGGGTGGGAGCGGCACCTCACCGAGCCGCTCAAGCCAGTCACCGGCATCCCTGCCGGCAAAGTCGACGAGCACCCGACCGTCGCCGGCCTGGGCCACCACGCGGCAGGGGAGACGCTCCTCGCCGATCTCCAGCTCGGTGCCGGGGCGCAGACCCCGACCCGGCTTGCCCATGGCCACCCAGGCGTCCCCTTCACGCCGGATCAGGAGGAGCTCGACCCGGCCGCCCCCGGGCAGACGGCGCCCCCGCAACCGCGCCGGGATCACCCGCGTGCGGTTGACCACGAGCAGGTCGGCCGGGCGCAGCAGCTCGGGCAGGTCGCGGAAGACGCGGTGTTCTACCGCTCCCGAGTCGCGGTGGAGAACGAGCAGTCGGGATCGGTCCCGCTCGGGGGCCGGATGCTGGGCGATCTGCCCAGGAGGCAGGTCGAAGTCAAAGTCCTGCAGTCGCATGAGGGCCGGGTAACATACCCCCGGCCGGGGCGACCGTCAAGCCTTCGGAAGTGGATCGCTCACAACAGGGAGAGGACCGACATCGAGGAAAGGTTGGCCTGGGTGAGCATGGCGTTGCCGCTCTGGAGGAGGATTCCCGCCCGGGTGAAGGCGGTGGTCGCCTGGGCCACGTCGGCGTCGCGGATGGAGGCCTCCGAGGCCTGCACGCTCTCGATCCCGTTCTCGCTGTAGGCGATGCTGAAGGAGAGCCGGTTCTGCACCGCGCCGAGCTTCCCGCGCTCGGCGGCCACCGTGGCGGTGGCCTGGTCAAGGCTGGCCAGGGCGGCACGGGCACCGGTCAGGGTGTCGATCGAGAGCGCGTCGAGGTTCAGCCGTTCGCCGGTTCCCCGCAGGTCGGCGATCCCCACCTCGATCCGGTTGACGACGCTGGCCGTGGGGCCGACCTGGAAGACGCCTCCGGTGCCGGCCTCGACCGCGATGACCCGGCCGTCGAGGTCGCCATCCCGGTAGTCGCCGACGGCGCCAACCGCACCGGTGCCGGCCAGGGCCACCTGGATCCCGAGACGGTCGAAGTTGGCGATCAAGGTAGTGCCCGTGGCCACGGTCTCGCCGTCGAGCGCGGTGGCGAGACTGAGGGTCTGGGTCACCGTGCCGTTCCCCAAGGTCACGGTCCCGTCGGCAGCCGCGTCTTCAAAGGTGTAGGCGCCGGCCTCGGCGGCAGCCAGGGAGATGCGCTGAACCCCGGTCACCGCGGCCTCGGTCAGTGCCGTGGAGGCCGTCGACACCGCGTTCCCGAACCCGGTCAGCAGGGAACCGCCGTTGTAGGCCGTGGCCTGGGCGATGCGATCGACCTCGGTCAGGAGCTGGCCGAACTCGGCGGCCAGGGACTGCCGGTTGGTATCGTTGACCGTGCTCGACGCCGACTGCACGGCCAGCTCGCGCATCCGGACCAGCAGGTTGTTCACCTCCTGCAGGGAGCCTTCCGCCACCTGGAGCAGATTGGCGGCCTGCTCGGCGTTGCGGACGTTCTGCTGCAACCCGGAAAGCTCGGCGCGCATCCCCTCGGAGATGCTCAGGCCCGAGGCGTCGTCCGCGGCCCGGTTGATCCGCAGTCCCGAGGAGAGCCGCTCCAACTGCAGGCGGACCGCGTCGGTACTGCGGCCGATGGCCCGCTGACTCTTCATCGCCGGGATGCTGTGGTTGACCCTGAGCGGCATGGGACCGTAGTCCTGCGTTTGGATTCAGTAGCGGGGCGAAAGGTCTCTGCCCCACGAGTACGGAACAGGCGGGCGGGACCTGCCCAACCCACTCCAGACGACTCCGGCCAAGACCAACAGACTGCGTCTGTTCCGTTTATCGGCAGAGGTTCCCGACACCTTGAGAGCCAGAGGCGAAAAAAACCTTCTCCAGTCCGGTTGAGCGTTCCCCGACAAAGGGCTAATACTTCGCGAGTAGCGGCCGATAACAACAACATGATATCACTTATTAGCACTTTACAATAAATACTCCAAGGCAACGCCGGGACCGGGGGCCCACCCGATCCCGCGGCACGGAACGCCGAACAAGGAGGTTCTGGCACCATGGCCGTACGCATCAACCACAACGCAGCGGCACTGCGCGCCGCTACCGACTACAGCCGGGTGGAGCGGGACAGCCAGATCCGCCGGACCAGGCTGGCCTCGGGCTTGACGGTCAACTCCGGCAGGGACAGCGGCGCCCGGCTGTCGGTGTCGGAGGGGATGCGGGCCGAGATCGGCGGGCTGGCCGAAGGCACTCGCAACGCCGAACAGGCGCTCGATCTCCTGCGCACCGCCGAGGGGGCGATGTCGGAGATGAGCAATGTCCTCATCCGCATGCGCGAGCTGGCCGTGGAGTCGGCCAGCGGTACCCTCAACGACGTGAACCGCGAGTCGCTGGACGCGGAATTCAACGAGCTGAAGACCCACCTCGACCGGATCGCCAAGCTGGCCAGCTACAACGACGAGGCCCTGCTCAGCGGCTTCGGCAACGCCGCTGACCGGACGCTCTCCACGGCCCTGACCGACGCCGCCAGTACCGGAACGAGGTACTCGGAGATCCGCGGCGCCTCGGCCGGGACCTACACCTTCATCGACGCGGCTGGAGACGGCACCGTCACCCTGGGGAACGGCACGGTGACCCAGAACGTGACCCTGGGATCGTGGCTGGACGACGGCGCCGTGGCTCGGGGAACGACCCAAGTGGTCAACTTCGACCTGCTCGGGATCAAGCTGGAGCTGACCGGCCAAGGGGCGGTGGGCGGCGTCGGCTCGTACCAGGACGGAGACCTGGACGGGAAGACGATCGTGGTGGCGGCCGGCACCGGCGGGAGCTTCCAACTGGGCAGCCGTGCGCTCCCGGCCGACCGGCTCGAGTACGACATCACCGAGATGACGACCGACGGCCCGGTGCTGGACCTGGCCCAGATCAGCGCCGGCACCCGCGACGGGGCGCGACACGCCCTGGCCAAGCTCGACGCCACCATCTACCGAACCACGCGGGAGCGGGGCGCGGTGGGGGCGGTGATGAACCGCCTCGAGTATACCCTCAACTTCAGCAGCAGTGCCCTGGAGAGCATCCACGCGGCCGAGGCCACGGTGCGGGACGCGGACTACGCCTGGGAGACCTCGCTGCTGACCCGGAACCAGATCCTGAGCCAGGCCAGTCTGGCGGCCTTGACCCAGTCCCGGGTGCCTACCGGCACGGTGATGCAGCTTCTTCAGTAAGCCTTGACCACGGGCCGGCGGCTGGCCGGCCGCGGGAGGGGCGGAAGGACTCCATCCTCTTCCCCCCGGCTCACAACTGCTCGTCGAGCCAGGAGAGGACCGACGACAACACCTCGGGGGCGCCGTTGAGCAGATCGATCCCGTGGGCATCGCTCCCCTCGACGATGAACACCGACTTGGGCTCGGTCGTCGTCGTGGCCAGGGCGCGGGCCAGGTCGGCGTAGCTCAGCACCGTGCCGCTGGTGGAGAGGGCGTCCTCGGCGCCGGCGATGTAGAGGATCGATCGGGGCGCGAACGGGACCACCCCGGCCCCGATGACCACGGGCTGCAGGGTCGTTCGCTCCCATAGACCTGCCGAGATCGAGACCGCGGTCCTGATCCGCGCGGCCAGGGCACCGGCGCTGACGTAGGCCACGTTGGCTCCCGAGCCGATCCCGACCAGACCGATGCGGTCAGGGTCGATCCCGCTCTGGCCGTCCAGCCAGACGACCGCGGCTTGGACGTCGCGAAAGCTGACCTCCAGATCCGCGACCAGCGGGACCTGACGCCCCTCGGGCAGCGGGGTTTCGCCGAACCCACGCAGGTCGAGGGCGACCACGGCGTACCCCTGCTCCAGCAGCTCGACGAAGAGCGGGGTATCGGTCAGCCAGGTCTCCTTGGTGCCGCTCAGATCGTGGAGCAGGATCACCGCCGGCCGTGGTTCCCCGGTGCCGCCGCGACCGACCAGGGCGCTGACCTCCACCCCGTCGGTGGTGGGGAAGGTGACCGGGCGGATGGCGTAGGTCCGGCCTGGACCAGACTTGAGATCAGGGCCGATGATCGCGGCCTGGTCGTCGTCGCCGCAACCCGGCAGGCCGGCGGCCAGGAACGCGACCAGGGCCAGCCGGCGCAGGTATTCTGCCATGGAGCATCCCTTCTCTCGGGGGCGCGTGGGAGACTATATAATAAAACGAACGACCCCGCGGGAACCCGCAGGGTCTGGCGAGCGCTGGGTAATTAACTCCCCATCCCCTTCTCTGTCAATCGACTGTCGGCAACCGCAGAGGACTCGCTTGACCGGGGCACGGGCTCCCCCTATCCTGTTCGCCATGATCCGCGTCCGGAGCCTCCGGTTCAGCTACACGGCGAACACCCCGGCCCTGCTCGACGTGGACCTGGAGATCGCCCCGGGCGAGCGCCTCGCCGTGATCGGGGCCAACGGCTCCGGCAAGACCAGCCTGGCCCGCTGCCTCAACGGCCTGCACCTCCCTGACTCCGGCGAGGTTGAGGTCGACGGCCGTTCCACCCGCGATCCCGAGTCCCTCTTCGAAATCCGCCGGCTCGTCGGGATGGTCTTCCAGAACCCCGACGATCAGCTCGTCTCCACCACGGTCGAGACCGAGATCGCCTTCGGCCTGGAGAACCTCGCGGTCCCCGCGGCGATCATGCGGGAGCGGGTGGAGGAGGCCCTGACCGCCTTCCACCTGACCGAGTACCGACGGCACCCGCCGCATCGCCTTTCCGGCGGCGAGAAGCAGCGGGTCGCCGTGGCGGCCGCGGTGGCCCTGCGGCCGCGGTACCTGGTGCTCGACGAGCCCACGGCCCTGCTCGACCCGACCGGCCGCCGCGAGGTGAACGAGCTGCTGCGGACGCTCCACGACCGGTCCGGGGTGGCCACCATCCACATCACCCACTCCCCAGAAGAGGCCATGGCCGCGGACCGGGTGATCGTCCTGGACCGGGGTCGAGTGCTGCAAGACGCCCCGCCCGAGGTCCTCTTCGCCGAGCCGGAACCGCTCCTCGCGCTGGGCCTGGGCATCCCTTTTGCCAGTGCCCTGATCGCCGGACTGCGCCGCGGCGGGGTGACCGTTCCGGTCGGGGCGCCGCCGGCTGATCTCGATTCCCTGGCCGCCGCCGTGGCCGCGGCAGTCGGTCCGGACCGGATCTCTGGCTGGCAACCGCCGGCAACACCGGCACCGACGCCGGCCAAGCTCTCGGCCCAGGGCCTGACCTACGTCTACGACGAGGGATGGCCGACGGCCCACCCGGGCCTGGACCGCGCCGACCTCGAGGTGCCGACCGGCGGGGTCCTGGCCCTCATCGGCCCGAGCGGCTCGGGGAAGACCACCCTGGCGCAGCACCTCAACGGTCTGCTCAAGCCTCGCGCCGGCCGCGTCCTGCTCGACGGCACCGACCTGTGGTCCCTCCCCCTGCCCCGGGTGCGCCAGCGGGTCGGGCTGGTCTTCCAGTTCCCCGAGCTGCAGCTCTTCGAGGAGACCGTGGCCCTCGACGTGGCCTTCGGACCGCGGAACCTGGGGTTCGACCCGGCGCGGATCGAGACCCTGGTGACCCGCTCCCTGGAAACCGTCGGCCTACCCCCTGACCGGTTCGCCGATCGCCCTCCCCTCTCCCTCAGCGGCGGGGAGAAGCGCCGCGTGGCCCTGGCCGGGGTGCTGGCCATGGACCCCGAGGTGCTGGTCCTCGACGAGCCCACGGCCGGCCTCGATCCGGGAGCGGCGCGCGCCTTGGCGGCGGTCTTCCACCGGCTGCAGGAAGGCGGCACCACCCTGGTCCTCATCACCCACGACCTGGAGCTGGTCGCCGGCCTGGCTACCCACGTGGCCGTGCTCCGCCAGGGACGGGTGCGGCTTAATGGACCGATGCGTCAGGTCTTGGCAGACCCGGATTTTGCCAAGGTCAGCGGGCTCGAATCACCAACCCCGATTCGCCTGGCCCGGGTCCTGGCCGGTCACGGCCTGGCCATCCCGCCGGGCGCCGTGACCCTGGACGAGCTGATCGAGGCTCTGACCGCGGGCCCAATAGATGATGACCGGAGGTAAAGGGATGACCCGTTTCAACGGTGACCTGCTGATCCGGGGCGGCCGGGTGGTGGACCCGGCCGCCGGCGTCGACGGTACCCAGGATCTATGGATCGAGGGAGGACGGGTGGCCGGGATCGGCCACGCCCTGCCCGCACCCGCCGGCATCCCGACCCTGGAGGCGGCCGGCCTGCTGGTTCTCCCGGGGTTCATCGACGGCCACGTGCACCTGCGCGAGCCGGGATTCGAGCACAAGGAGACGATCGCCACGGGCACGGCCGCGGCCGCCGCCGGCGGGATCTGCACCGTGGTCTGCATGCCGAATACCCAGCCACCGCCGGACACCCCGGAGCGGATCCACGACCTGTACCGGCGGATCGAGGCCACGGCCCAGGTGCGGGTCTACCCGATCGGCTGCATCACCCGCGGCCGCGCCGGACGCGAGCTGGCGCCGTTGGTCGAGCTGGCCGAGGCCGGGGCGGTCGGCTTCTCCGACGACGGCGACCCGATCGAGGACGCGGCCCTGATGACGGGGGCTTTCGAGGCCGCGCGCCAGGCCGGGCGACCGCTCTGTCCCCACGAGGAGGTGAAGGCCCTGACCGCGGGGGGGTGCATGCACGAGGGAGAGGTATCCCGTCGCCTGGGAGTCCGCGGCATGCCGGCCCGGGGCGAGGAGGAGATGGTGGCGCGCGACCTCGAGCTGGCGCGGCGCACCAGCGGCCCGCTGCACGTGGCCCACCTGAGCACGGCCGTCGGTCTGGAGCTGGTCCGGCGGGCTCGGGTCGTCGGCGCACCGGTGACCTGCGAGGTGATGACCCACCATCTGGTACTCACCGACGAGGCCGTGGCCGACCGCGGGACCAACGCCAAGATGAGTCCACCGCTACGCCCCGCCGCGGACGCGGCCGCCCTGACCCGGGGACTGGCCGACGGCTCGGTCCAGGCGATCGCGACCGACCACGCACCCCACGCCGACGAGGAGAAGGCCCTGCCCCTGGAGCGCGCCCCGTTCGGGATCGTGGGGCTGGAGACCGCGGTCGGCCTGACCTTCACCTACCTGGTGGCCACCGGAGCCGTCCCCCTGGCCACCGCCGTGGCCGCCTGGACCTGGGGACCGGCCCGGATCTTCGGCCTGCCCGGAGGCCGGCTGGCCGTCGGCGATCCCGGAGACGTCACCGTGGTCGATCCGGGACTGGCCTGGACGGTCGACCCGAAGCAATTCCACTCCCGCTCGCGGAATACCCCCTTCGCGGGGTATAAACTCACCGGCAAGGCCGTGGCCACCGTGGTCGGCGGCACGCTGGTCCACCGCGATCCTGATCGTTGAGGTTCAGGGACGGAAGGCGTCCTCGAGGTGGTCGAGCCGGGGGCCGTCGTCTCCGAGCTGGACGGCGATCACGTCGAAACGGCACCCCTCGCGGCCGGGTCCATGTCGGGCCAGGTAGTGCCGGGCGGCCCGGACCAGGCGGGCCCGCTTCTCGCCCTGCACCCGCTCCTCGGGCGCGCCAAGGGTACCGCCGGAGCGGGAGGCCTTGACCTCGACGAACACCAGCTCTCCGGCCCGCTCCGCCACCAGGTCTAGCTCTCCCCCACCGCCGCGGTACCGCCGGGCCAACAGGCGATACCCCTGGGCCGCCAGGTGCTCGGCCGCCAGTCGTTCCCCCTCGGGCCCGGTGCCCGCGAGGGTCGCGAGCCGTTGGCGATAGATCCGCCGCAGGTCGGTCAGCTCGGCCTCGGTCAACCCCGCCGACTCGGCCCGAACCCGCTGACCCACCCGTTCGAGCTCGTCGCGATCGCGGCTGTCCGCGATCCGGTCTCCAAGCTCGCGCGCCAGGGCGACCGAGCCACCGGCCGCTCGCTGCACCGGGGCGAAGCTCCGCCGGTGCAGCGGACAAGGACCTTGCGCGGCCAGGGCCGAGAGGTGCTGCGGACTGCCGTACCCCTTGTGCGCGGCAAAGCCGTACCCCGGAAAGACGAGGTCCCACTCGACCATCAACCGGTCCCGGTGGACCTTGGCCACCACCGAGGCGGCGGCGATCGCCTGGGAGCGCGCGTCGCCGTCGACGATGGCCAGCTCCGGGAAGGGGCTCCCCGGGAGGTGGGAGCCGTCGACCAGTACCTGCTCCGGCGGCGGCGCCAAGGCCACCAGGGCCGTGCGCATGGCCAGGAGCGAGGCCCGCAGGATGTTGATCTCGTCGATGACGGCCGCGTCGGCCTGGCCCAGCCCGACGGCCGTGGCCCGGGTCGCGATTACCTCGGCCAGTCGCTCGCGGGTCGCGGGGCTCAGCTTCTTGGAGTCGTCCAGCCCCTCGATCCGCGTTCCCGGCGGCAGGATCACCGCGGCCGCCACCACCGGGCCGGCCAGGCAGCCGCGGCCGACCTCGTCCACCCCGGCCAGGCGGACCAGGCCGCGGCCCCAGAACCGCTCCTCGAACTCGAGCAACCGCGCCGCGCGCGCCGACTCGCGACGCTCGCTGGCCACCCGCCGTCCACGCCGGGCGGCCAGCCGCCGCACCCCGAGCCGGGGATCCTGCTCCAGCAGGGCCCAGAGGGCCGCGTCCGCCTCGGTCAGGCCGCGGGCCAGGTCGGTCACCTCGGCCACGCTGAGCCGCAGCAGCTCCGCGGCCGTCGTCATCGCACCGGGAAGGTCCCGGGAACGGCGGCCGTCGCCGGTAGTCCGTTCTGTTGACATGAGCCGGGGAGGGGGGGTATCTTCCGCCCGAGCCGTGGGGAGGCCAGGAGCCTCGATCCTGCCACCACCACCGGCCTGCTGGCCATGCTGCCGGGAATCGCACCGGAGATCTCGACAAGGAGCCCGAAGATGAAGTCCTGTCTGGCCGCACTGCTGGCGCTCGCCCTGGTCCTGCAGCCACTGACCGTGCTGGCCGAGGAGGCCCCGATCGCGGGCCCCGATACCCGCATCACCCTCAAGGACGGCACCCTGATCGAGGGGAGTCTGGTCGAGAAGAGCCAGGACCTGATCATCGTCCGGGTCGACCGCGAGATCTTCACCTTCGACCTGATCGACGTGGACAAGATCGTCACCCTCGATACCCTGGGTGGAGGCGCCCGCACGATCACGGTCACCGAGTTCCCCTACATCAGCGCCCTGGGCGGCACCGTGGCCCTCGGACTGCTCTCCTGGCTGCAGTTCGACCGGGCCTCGGACAAGGACAGCCGGGCCCGGGCCAACGAGGAGTTCGCCTCAGGGTCCCAGGACCCCGCGCTGCTGCGGGCCCAGGCCAAGGATCTCCGGGACGAGGCCGACAAGGCGCGCTTGCTGGGTTGGGGCGCCGCGGTCCTGGCGGCCGGCAGCCTGGGCGTGGCCCTGATCCCGCGCAAGGCCCAACGCCGCGTCTTCCCCGAGCTCTCCCTGCAGAGCGGCCGACCGGTCCTGCGCCTAGCCCTGGTCCAGGAGTTCTGATCAACTGCGGCCGCGGCGCTTGAGCAGCGCCACCTCGCGCTCCATGACCTCGAGCTTCATCCCCTGGAGCCGCACCAGGTCGGCGTAGACCCGCTCCCGCTCGTCCTGCAGGTGCAGGGCCGCGCGCAGGTTCTCCAGGTGTCCCAGCAGCTCCTCGAGGTGCTGGTCCTCGGAGCTCGCCCCCTTCCCCAACGGCGCGGTGCCCAGGAAGGCCTCGCTGCTCTGGCGCAGCTCGGCCCGCTTCGCCTCGATCTGCCGGTCCAATTCCTCCTCTGCACCCCGGTCCAGGGCCGGGCCGCGGGTCGCGGTCTGCCGCATGGTCTGGGCGAACCGCCCGCGTCGCGCCGGCGTCGGTGCCTCGTCGTCCAGGTCCTCGTCCACCGGCTCGGGACGCCGCCGGAGGAGGAGGAAGAGCACCACGGCCAGCACCCCCACGGCCCCGACCCCAGCGGCCACCATGATCCACGGGACCCGGTCGAGTCGAGCGGCCAGATCCTTCCTGCCATCGGCGGGGGCGGCCGCGGCCGTTTCTTCCACCTCAGCGCTGGGCTCCCACTCCTGCCCCCGGAAGAGGGCCTGGTACTTGGCGGCGCTGTCCGGCCTGCCGGCTGCCTGGTAGACCTCGCTCAGCTCGCGGAACAGGTCGCGGCGGTTGGGGGCCAGCGCCATGATCCGGTAGAGCTTGGTCAGGGCCCGGTCGGTCTGGCCGAGCTGGCGATGGGCTTTGACCGCGTTGAAGAGGGCATTGAGGTTCTGCGGGTTCTGCTCCAGCACCGCCTCGAAGCTGGCCAAGGCCGCCTCGTAGTCACCGGCATTGACATGCTGTAGTCCCTCGGTATAGGGGTTGCCGCGGACGATCCCCGAGTCGGAGGAGGCCGATCCCGGCGGCTCCTGATCGTCGGCCGCCGGCTCCGCCTCCTCGACCTTGGCCGGCGCGGGGGCAGGGCGGGAAGGCGGGACCGACCGGGGTCGGGCCGCCGGCGCCAGGGACAGGGACTTCGGCCGGACGAGGTTCGAGGCGATCCAGCCCCGTTTGCCGTCGGGCAGACTCACCTCCAGCCATCCCCCCCGCTGGCTGAGCTTGGTGACCTCTTCCCCGGCTGCCACCGCGGCGACCGGTGGGGCCGAGGTGGAGCCGGCGGACCGGACCCTGGCGGTGGTGGCGGTCACCATCCATTGCTCCAGCATCAGGTCGCCGTGGATCCATCCTTCCTGGCCGTCCGGCGTGCGGACCCGGCACCACTCGGCCCGGCGCTCCAGCAGCTCGACCTCCTCCCCCTGCGACAGGGTGGCGACCCGGGCCGCCTGGGCGCTGGCCTCGGCCCGGAGGTTGGCCTGCGGCCGGTTGACCAGCAGGGCGGTGCCGGCCAGCGCCGGCGCGGCGAGCAGGAGGAAGAGCGCGGACCACGACAGGAGTCGCTCACGCATGGCGGCCGCTCCGCTCCAGATGCCCGACCAAGGCCCGCAGACCGAGCAGGTAGCTGTCCAGGCCGAAGCCGCAGACCTGGCCGACGCAGACCGGCGCGACGACCGACCGGCGGCGGAACCCTTCCCGGGCGTGGACGTTGCTGAGGTGGACCTCCACCGCCGGGAGGGCCACCCCGGCCACGGCGTCCCGCACGGCGATACTGTAGTGGGTGAGAGCCCCCGGGTTGAGGACCAGACCGTCGGCCCAGGTCCGGGCCTCCTGGACGGCGTCGACGATCGCCCCCTCGTGATTCGACTGCAGGGAGCGCACCTCGACCCCCAGGGCCTCGGCCTCGGCGGCCAGGGCCCGGTCCACGTCCTGGAGGGTAGCGGTCCCGTACACGGCGGGCTCGCGGGTCCCCAGCAGGTTCAGGTTGGGGCCGTGCAGAACCAGGATTCGGTATCCCAAGGAAACCCCCTTCGCATGGCTACGGACGGGCCTCGGCCGCCTCGTGCAGCACCAGCGCGGCCAGCACCAGGCAGGCGGTCTCGGCCCGCAGCGTGGTCCACCCCCAGGAGAAACGCTCGACCCCGGCGGCCGCGGCCAGGCCCTCCTCGTCCGGCGTAAACCCCCCTTCGGGACCGACGAGGAGGAGGAGGGCACGCGCCGCGCGACCGGCAAGCACCTGCCGCAGACCGGCCGCCCGTTGCCCCGGCACGGCCATCAGCCCCTGCCCGTCGCCGATCCGGGTCAGCACCGCGGCTAAAGGCGCGGGCGAGGCGATGGCAGGGAGCCGGGATCGCCCGGACTGCTTGGCCGCGGCCCGGGCCACCCGTTCCCAGCGCTCTACCTTTTCGGGCGTCGGTCGCACCACCCCGCGCTCGGTCAACAGGGGAGCGATGGCGTCCACCCCCAGTTCGGTGGCCTTCTCGACCACCAGGTCAAACCGCGACCCTTTGATCAGGGCCGGAGCGAGACAGAGCCTCACCGGCGGTTCGGCCGCGTCGACCCGGGCCTCGAGGATCCGGCAGACGATCCGTTCCTCGTCGATCGCGATGACCTCGACGATGAACAACCGGCCGCGGCCGTCGGTGGCCTCGGCGCGATCACCCACGCCCAGACGCCGCACCCGGGCTAGGTGATGGGCCTCGCCGTCGCGCAGCACCAACTCGCCGTTGCCGACGTCCTCGGGCCGCGCCAGGAATCCCGCCACCGGTTCCGTCCCCTCAGGCCCTGCCCGCGGCGATCCCGACCCACCCCTCGAGTCGACGAACCTCGTCGACCCGCCACCCCTCCCGCTCCAAGTGGCCGATGAACCCCTCGGCCTCGCTCTCGGTCAGGCCGGAGAACAGGGCCACCCCGACGTCGGCGAGCAACGGCAGAAGCGATCCGACCAGCGGCTCCAGGATCCCGCTCTGCAGGTTGGCGAGCACCACCTGAAAGGCGCCGCCGGCCCCCTGCTCAACGCTTCCCTGCCGCACCACCGCCACCTCGGCTGGAACGCCGTTCCGGGCGAGGTTCTCCCCGGCCTCGGTCACGGACACCGGGTCGATATCGACCGCCAGTACCCGGCCGGCGCCCAGCCGGGCCGCGGCGATGGCCAGCACCCCGCTGCCGGTCCCCAGGTCGAGGCAGCGGTCGCCGGGTCGGAGATGCTCCTCGAGCAGTTGCAGGCAGAGCCGGGTGGAGGCGTGGAGGCCGGTGCCGAAGGCCATGCGCGGATCGATGACGATGGAGATCAGGCCGGGCTGGTCAGGAACGGGGAGCCAGGAGGGGAGCACGACGATCCGCGGAGAGGCCCAGACCGGTGCCACGGAGCGCTGCCACTCCGAGGCCCAGTCCCGGTCCTCCACGGTACCCCGGACCGGCGGCGGCAGCTCCAGACCGAGCCCGGCGAGACGCTCACCCAACCGCCGCTGGGCGCGCCGCGCCGCCGCCGGGTCGGCGAAATACCCGGTCAGGGTGGCGCCGGCCTCATCCTCGACCTGCCAGCCGCAGCTTGCCGTTTCGGCGCACCAGCCGCAGGCCTCCTCGGCGTATGCGGCCGGCACGGAGAACCTGACCCAGTGCCAGCAACGCTTTTCGGGACCTGCCTCGGTCACAGGGCAAAGATAGGGCCGGCCGGGTTCGGCGTCCACCGAGCCGGACGCGGTCGGGCCGAATGCGCTCAGGTAGTAAACGTGGGGTCAGGTAGCTCCCGCCACCCGTTGCAGCGCCGCGAGCAGGCCATCGGCGAGCTGCCCGAACCGTCCCGCCATCTCGGAGTCTGGGGCGGCGACGACCACCGGACGCCCCTGATCGCCCCCTTCCCGGACCGCCGGGTCGAGGGGGAGCTCGCCGAGGAAGGGGAGGTTGAGACGGGCCGCGGCCTCCCGACCGCCGCCGTGGCCGAAGATCTCGTGACGGGCAGAGCAGTGGGGGCAGAGGTAGTAGCTCATGTTCTCCACCACGCCGAGGATCTCCACGTCGACCTTGTCGAACAGACCGATCCCCCGCTCGACGTCCTGCAGGGCCACGTCCTGCGGGGTGGTGACCATCACCGCGCCGGAGAGGGCCACGACCTGGGCCAGGGTAAGCGGCACGTCGCCGGTCCCCGGCGGCAGGTCGACCAGCAGCAGATCGAGGTCGCCCCACTCCACCTGACGGAGGAACTGCTGCAGGGCCTGGGCCAGGAGCGGCCCGCGCCAGACCACCGGGGCCTCGCGGTCGGTGAGGAAGCCGATCGACATCAGGGAGAGCCCCTCGCGCACGACCGGCAGCAGCCGATCCCCGGGCCCCACGCGGGGCTCCTCGTGCACCCCCATCATCAGGGGGATACTCGGACCGTAGATGTCCCCGTCGAGGAGGCCGACCCGCAGCCCCAGGCGAACCAGCGCCAGGGCCAGGTTGACGCTGACCGTGGACTTGCCGACGCCCCCCTTGGCGCTGGCCACGGCCACGGCGTTGCGCA
>JBAZUN010000047.1:8216-21858 GCA_041661365.1 Candidatus Latescibacterota bacterium | reverse complement strand
CCGATCCCGCCCGCTGTCCACCCCGGACGGGTACTGCGCCATCCTCTGTCACGCCCGCACCGGCCTGCCCGAGACCACGCCGTTCGACCAGATGATCTTCCCGCATCAGCTCCACGTCGAGGGCGTCGAGGTGCCGTGCACGAGCTGTCACTCGCCCGAGAAGCACAAGACGCGGACGATCACCCGGTCCGAGTGCATGGCCTGCCACCACGGCGCCCAGGACATCGCCTGTGCTCATTGTCACCCGGCGCAGGAGGCCTTGTACCGCGGCACTGCGTCGGCGTGGGGGGTGACCGGCGAGCCAGACGCGATGGCGGCGGCCGGCACCTCGTGCACCGACTGCCACGACCTCTCGGCCCCGCACTCCATCGAGGGCGTGCAGCAGGCCTGTGTGCGCTGCCATGAAGCCGGGTTCGACGAGATGCTGGCGGAGTGGGTGAACGAGGTGCAGAAGGGGTTGGGCGAGGTCACCCTCCAACTGGCCGAGGCGCGGCGCCTGGCCGCGACCGGAGCGCAACGCGGTCAGCCGGCTGCCGAGGGCGTGAAGCTGGCCGACCAGGCGGCTCGACTGGTGCAGCTCGTCGAGCAGGGCAAGGGCACGCACAACCATCCCCTGTCGATGAAGCTGCTCGGGCAGGCGAAGGATCAGCTCGAGCGGGCCAGCAAGCTCCTGCGCGGCGAGGCCACGGTGTCACGCTGAGGCGCAAGCGGCGCGCGACGGCAGCAACTGTCTGGGGGCCTGTCCGCGGCAGAACGCCGGGGTCAGGGGGTGCAGGTCCAGTGGCCCTTGACCAGGGAGACCAGCACCGGATCGCGGCGGTACCCACCCAGGCCGTCGAAGGTGACCATGCCGGTCACCCCCTCCATCCGGGTGGCGGCCAGCTCGTCGCGGATCCGTGCGCGGTTCAGGCCCGCGCGCTCGACGGCCGCGATGACCACCCGAGCCGCTTCGTACGCATAGGCCGCCAGCGGCGACGGCTCCCGGCCGTTCCGGTCCGCGAAGGCGCGCCGGAACTCCACCACCCGCGGCTCCCCACTTCCCAGGTCCAGCGGCGCGGCCCCGAACACCTCGCCCAGTGAATCGCCGGCCGCGGCCACCTCCTGGCAGACCATGGGGGCTGGGACCAGCAGGGGCGTGGTCACGCCGGCGCGGCGCAGCGCCAGCAACAGGTCCGCCCCGCTGGCAGGCCTGGCCCAGGCGATCACCGCGTCGGGACCGGTCCGGGCCAGCCTGACCATGACCTCTCCCGGATCAGCGGCGCTGAACTCCAGGTGCAGGGACAAGGACAGCCCGGCAGCATGGACCGCCTCGGCCACCCGTTCCCCGGCCGTCCTCCCGTCCCGGGTCCCCTCGGTGAGCAGGGCCAGGCGCCGCCAGCCGCGCTCCCGGGCCGCCCGCACCAGGAGATCAGCCTGGGCCCGGTCATCGGGCATCAGGCGGAAGACCCACGGGACATTGGCGTAGTCGATGGTCAGGTCCCCGGCACCCGGGGTGATCACCGGCGCCCACAGCTTGGCGGCCACCAGCTCGGCGGCGTGTGCCCGCTCCCCGTCCAGCCCGCCGATCACGGCCCAGACCTGGTGTTCCCGGATCAGCGCGATGACCTGGGCCGCCACCCGTCCCCAGGGGCCGTCGTCGGGCAGGAAGACCACCCGGTAGGGAAGCCCGCGGTACCCCCCGGCGCGGTTGGCCTGGTCGACGGCCAGGGCAACCCCGGCCTGCAGATCCAGACCGGACAGGGTGGAGGACGGTCCGGTCAGTCCCAGACGGACGACCGACAGGGTGTCGGGGGGAGACAGCTCGCGCCCGGGACCGAGGAAGGCCGCGCCCTGGGTGGAGAGATCGCGGTACGGGACCGGCTCCTCTGCCCCGGCGCGGCTTGAGCCCAGCAGGGCCGCCAGTGCCAGGAGAACCAGACCGGTCACGGACGGAACGGATCAGGACCGGCCGGTCGGGGGGAAGATGGCCGCCCCCTCGATCTCCACCAGCCACTCGGGCCGGCAGACGTCGGCCTTGCAGACCGTGTGCGGGATGTCGAGGGGGAAGCCGTGCTCGGCGTAGATCCGCTGGAAGAGCTCGAAGTCCTCGGCCCGCTTGAGGTAGGTGGTGGCCCGGATCATGTCGGCCGGGGTGGCACCGCTGCCGGCCAGCAGTTGCTCCACGTTGAGCAGCATCCGGTGGACCTGTCCCTCGACGTCGCCGAGGTGGACCACCCTGCCCTCGGTGTCGATGCTGGCGGTGCCCGAGATGTAGGCCATGGTCCGGTGTTCGCAGGTGACCGTCATCCCGCGCGAGAAGGAGGATCCGTACGACCAGGCCTCGTTGAGGCTGGGGGCGTGCATCACCCGAATCTCCACCGGCCGTCGGGCGCGAAAGGCGTAGAGGTCGAGGGCACCGCCGCGGTCGCAGGGGTAGACCCGGCCCTGGATCCCGGTGCTGGCCGGACGCCGCTCCACCCCCGTGCGCTCGAAGAAGGCGGTGCGGACCCGGTTCAGCTCGGCGTAGTCCCGGTCCATCTCGGCCAGGTAGATCCAGGTGCGGATCACGTCCCGGAAGCTCAGCCCTTCGCGCCGCAGGATCCGCTCGGCCAGCTCGAAGGTCTCCTCGGTCTGGTGCGCGTAACTCATCCCGTCGCCCGGGACGCCGCCGGTCAGGTTGTGCAGATAGAAATGGTCGTACCCGGCGGTGGTGATGACCTTCCCCGCCGCCGGAGCCGGCAATCCGTCGAGCTCGCGGACCTCCACCGGCGACTCCAGGGTGGAGAGGCAGACCCGGGCCTGCAGCTCGCAGACCACCCCGGGATCGCAGGGCGGCTGCTCCAGGTAGGTGGTGGCCGGCAGGGAACCGGCCTTCCCGTTCGCGGCCAGGTAGAACCCCTCCCGCACCTTGCGGAAGGCCTCGACCTGGGAGCCGACGTCGCTGAGGAAGACCTTTTCGGTGACCACGTGGTGACGGCCGACGCCCTGTTCGCTCAGGACCCTGGCGAGCCGGTCGTAGATGTCCCTGGCCTGGTCCAGCAGACAGCCCCGGTCCGTGGGCCTGATCCCGAGGAAGAGGCTGACCCCTTCGCACCCGTGGATCCGGCTGACGTTCACCGCGCCCTCGTGCTGGCTCAATCGCTCCACCCGCAGCGCCGACGCACCGGGGGCTACACCGCTTACCGCCATCAGGGTCTCCTCACTCGGATCGGATCGCCCGCAAGACAGCTTTTTAATCTAAGCACCGCGCGGCGCCGACACCACCGCCCCCGGTTCCCCGGTCCGTGGCTCAGAACCGCGCCGTCGTCCGAGGCTCGTTGTAGACCCAGCGCCCTCCCTTGACCGTGGCCATGATGACCGGACCACGGTCGGAGTAGGCGTCGTCCATGACGATCTGGCCGGTCACCCCGTGGTAGCTTTTCATCTCGGCCAAAGCATCCCGGATCCGGTAGCGGTTCAGCCCGGCCTGGCGGATCGCCTGGATCACCATCCGGGTGCCGTCGTAGGCATGGGCCGCGTAGACCCCGGGCGCGGTCCCGAAACGGGCCGTGAACAGTTCGCGGAAGCGCTTGAGCTCAGGATTGTCCGCCTCCGGGTCGTAAGGGTAGGCCGCCACCACGCCTTCGGCCGCCGGTCCGGCCAGCTCCAGGAATCGCTGACCGACGATCCGGTCGGAGGCGTAGATCGGCATGGTAAAACCGGCCTTGCGGATCTCCTTGACGATGTGAGCCCCGGCCTCCAGGTCGGCCCACAGCACCACGGCGTCCGGCTCGACCTTGCGCAGCCGCTCGAGCTGGACCGTCAGCTCGGGATTCACCTTGTCGTAGGCCACCTCGTAGTTGATCTCGATCGGGGCCGGCCGGCCCAGCCGGATCGCGTTGGTGCGGAACTCCCCGACGCCGAAGCGGCCGTAGCGATTGTTGGCCCTCAGGATGGCGACCTTCTTGAAGTCGTGGTCCTTGAGCACGTGGTAGACGATGGTGTAGGCCATCTGCCGGTCGTCGGCGATGTTGCGGAAGACCCACGGGATCCTGGTCTCGACCAGGGTCGGGTCGGTATCGGCCACGTTCATCATCGGCATCTCGGTCTTCAGCGCCACGCGGATGGCGATGTGGGTGTTGGCCCCGTCGACCGAGCCGATGACCGCCCAGACGCTGTCCTGATAGGAGAAGAAGGCGATCTCGTTGGCCGAGGCGCCCCACAGACCGGTGTCGTTGCGCACGACCAGCTCGAACGGCTTCCCCTTGTACCCGCCTTCTTGATTGGCCTCGTCGATGGCCAGTTGGGTGGCCTGGTACATGGGACTGCCGATGTAGGTCTCCTGGGACCGCTCGATCGGGGCCATCAACCCGATCTTCACGGTCTTCACCTCCGGCTCCGGCTTGTCCCGTCCGGGCCCGGTGAAGACCAGCGGCTCGACGAAGAACTGCTTGTACGGCTTCTGCACGAACCGGCCGAACGGTCGCAGCTCCTCGGGGGTGTTCCCGTAGACCGCCAGGGTGTCGGCGGTCGGCGCTCCGGGTTCGGCCCCGGCGGCGCCCGCGACCAAGCCCAAAATCGCCAGCACGCGGCTCAGCGTCGCTCTCATCTCTCCCTACCTCCCGCCCGCCGGTGCGGCGGCGGCGCGCTTGGGGCTGCCGTGGCTTAAACCCTTCGAGGTGGCCACCCAGACCTCGTCCCCCTGGAAGTCGATGCCCCAGGTGAAGTTGTTCGACATCCCGTGCTCCAGCGGGAGCCGCTCGAGCAGCTCGCCCTCGTGGTAGACCCTGGCCTCCCACGGCCCCTGGTACTCGGCCGGGCCGTTGATCGGCGCGTAGGTCACCCAGCGGTTGCTGTCGTAGTCGACCGCGCTGAGTCCCTTGTCGGTGCAGGCGTAGGCCACCTTCCCCTTGGCCTTGACGAAGTTGATGAAGTTGCTGGCCAGGCCGGTGTCGTGGTCCATGTACCCCCGCCACTTCCTCGTCCCCATGCGGTCGTAGCTGGACAGGCCGAAGTAGGTGGAGACCCACATGATCCCCTCGCGGTAGCTGATCCCGGTGGTGATGACGTGGATGATCCCGTCGTCCCGGAAGAGGTCGATCTCCATCTCGCCGTCCGGGTCGAGGTAGGCCTGCCACTGCTCGGTGGCCAGGTCGAACTCCAGGGCCCCGCCGCCCCAGAGCGCGGCCCAGACCTTGCCGTCGGCATAGTCGACGAAGTACCCCCAGGGCTCGTGCTGGGGCGCGTTGTCCGGGGTATAGACGTCCCAGCGGTCCTCCCGGATGCGGTACCGGCCCTCGCCGGTGGTGGTCGCCACCCAGACGTTCTGGTTCTCCACCGCCACCCCGAAGACCACGTCGTTGGGCAGGCCGCTGTTGAACTGGGTATAGTTGCGGATGCGACCGGCCGAGATCTGGCTCAGGCCGCCCATGGTGCCGGCCCAGACGTCCCGGGTTTCGGGGTCCACGGCCAGGGAGATCACCGCGTCGTAGGCCAGGCCATCCTCGGTGGTATAGGTGGTCCAGGCGCCGTTCTCGCGGACCGCCAGCCCGTGGTCGGTGCCGACCCAGATCCGGTCCTGGTCCACGGCCACGGCCATGGTCTTGTCCGAGGGGAGGCCGTCCTTGGCGTAGAAGCTCTCCCATTCGGTCAGCACCGGCGGCTGCTCCTCCTTGACGGCAGGAGCACTTGCCTGGACCACCGGCTCGGTGCTGGCGCACCCCATGGCGAACAGGCTGGCCGCAGCGACGACAAGGCAGGTGTGCAGCAGTGGCCGGATCGATCTCATCATGACGGCTCCTCTCGACGATCCGCGTCCAGGCGCGGCAGGCTCAATGAGCAATGGCTTCCCAGGCCGCCGGGAAGGAGAACGCCGGCCGGCCGAGCTTCTCGTGGGATCGCTGCGGCTTGTGGCAGACCAGGCAACCGGCATCGGTCGGCCGTTGCGTCAACCCCCGGTCGGGAACCTGGGCGTGCTCGTGCATGGCCCGGATATGATCGGCGCCGGGGCCGTGGCACTTCTCGCACCCCACCCCCTCGCGCAGGCGGAACCCCGGTTCCCTGAAGGCCGCCGGCGCGTCGTGGCCGGTGGCGTGGCAGGACAGGCAGAGGCCGTTCCGCGCCGGTCCGCCCACCGTGGCCACCATCATCATCAGATCCATGGAGTAGGCCGTCTCGGTGCGGAGCGCGCCAAAGGCCGAGGCATGGGCCGAGGTCCGCCATCGGCGGTAGGCCTCCTCGTGGCAGTGGCCGCAGGCGGCGCTGCCCGCGTACGCCGTGGACGGCTCCGCGACCTTGTCCAGACGCCAGATCCCCAGGGCCTCCGGCTCGAGCTCGTCCTCGGGCTTCTCGGCCGACAGGGGATGGGCTACCTTGGCCCTCGCCCCGGCGTAGTCGAACGGCTTGCGGCCTAGTCGCTCATGGGACGGCTTCGGCTTGTGGCAGGTGCGGCAGGTGGCTTCTGAAGGACCCTCCATGGTGCCGTTGGCCCCGCTCTCCGGATCCTCGTAGGCCTGGACGTGCTCACCCCCGGGACCGTGGCACCGCTCGCAGGAGACCCCTTCGCCCAGGCGGAATCCCGGCCCGCGGAAGGCGGCGGGCACGTCGTGGGCCGTGGCGTGACAGCCCAGGCATTTCCCGCTGAGGGCCGGCTCCGACGCGGTGATCCGCTCGGCCTTGGCGATCTCCGCGGCCATCCGGGAGCGCAGCGGCACGAAGGTCCGGGCGTGGTAGGTGCCCAGCCACTTCTGATACGCCGCCTCGTGGCACTGTCGGCAGACGTCGTTCCCCACGTAGACCGCCGGTGGGGTTCGCAAGGCGCCGAGATCCCCGATCCCCAGCTCGGCCGGCTCCACCGCGTCCTCGTAGTACTGGGCCGCTGCCGGTCCCCCCAAGAGCATCCCCGCCGAGATCAGGAAGGCCAGGAGCCGTCGCCGTTCCCTCCTCATCGCGCGCCCCTTCCCTAGGAGCCTGTCGGAGAACCCCATTCGGGCTGCGGCTGCCCCTGGTGTCCGCCCGCTGCGTGTGCCGGATCGGTCTCGATCCGGCCACGTCCCTGTGCTCGCTCGCTTGCCGCATCTCCCCTCGATGCGGCCCCGCTCGCGCGCCTTGCTGGCGGCCATCAGGATGCAGCCTCGCTGACCAAAGCAGGTTCTCCGACAGGCTCCTAGAACGTCTTGATGTAGTCGATGAGCACGTTGAGCTGATCCTTGGACATCTCGTTGGTCACCCCGTGCGCGTCGTCCGGGTTGAAGCGGGTCCAGATCTCCTCGAGGCTGTAGCACCGGCCGTCGTGCAGGAAGGGCGGACGCTCGAAGGCGTTGATGAGGTGCGGGGTGTCGAACTTCCCCTCCCGGTCGTGGTAGTTCCGGGAGCCGACGTCGTGAACCTTGCGGTCGGTGCCGTACGGCGCCGGGTGACAGGTCACGCAGCGGTTGGCGACCGGGATGTATCGTCCCAGGTTGTCGTAGGCCCGTTCGTAGAACCGCTTCCCCGGCGATTGGAATTCGCTCAACCGGCTGCCCGATTCGCGCCGGTACCGGTTCGGCCGCGGCGGGATCGACTCGATGAAGGCCACGATCTCCCGGTTCTGCCGGTCCTCGAAGCCGTGGGTGCGGAAGAAGAGCTGCGCGGCCCGCGGCCCCTCCTGCCGCTCCAGGGTGGGGTTCTTGCCGGTCCACTTGAACGGCGCGGTCTCGGCCAGGCCGCGCAGGGTGAGGTTATCGACCAGATTGTGACCCATGCCCCCGTCCACGGCGATGTCGTAGGTCAGCCCGTCAACGCCGTTCTCGGGATGGCAGGTGGCGCAGCTCATCTGCTTCTGGAAGCTGATGCTGGCGTAGTTGAACAGCTTGGCCCCGGCCCGCACCAGGGTCACCGCGCGGGGTCCGCCGAGGTCGATCCGGCCGACGACCTGTCGGGAGCGGGTATCGATCACCGCGATCTGGTCGTCCAACCGGTTGGCCACGTAGAGCCAACGGCCGTCGCGTGACAAGGCCAGCCCCTTGGGATTGGCCCCGGTGGCGCCGGTCGAGATCCGCGCCGCGACGTACTCGTTGCTCAGGGCCAGGTTCCGGGCGAATTGCCGGAGCTGGTCGTCGGCAACGCCGATCCGGCCGCCGCTGACCTGGAGAACGGCGTAGAGGCGCTGCATATCGAGCACGGTGATCACGTCGGCGCCGCTGGAAGACAGGTAGAGGAGTCGGCCATCGGGCGAGATGGCCAGGCTGAACGGATCGGCGAAGTAGAGGTTCGGCTCATCGATCAGGAGGAAAGCCGTGCGCCCACCGGGCCGCGTCTCGGTGAAGGCCAGCCCATAGGTGACCATCCAGCCCTGGTAGACCTGGGTCTCGGGCACCAGGTTCTTCGGCAGCTCGACCGCGGTGACGGCAAAGGCGCCATCCGGGGTGATGGTCACGCCCTGGCCGATCACCGCCTCGGGCAGCCGGCGTCGCTCGCGGACCATCCGGCCGGCCACGTCGATCACGCTCAGCTCGAGCACCGGAGGGGTACGGAAGGGGACCGGCAGGGAGAACTGGCTGGAGGCATAGATCGTGCCGCCGTCCGGACTCAACGCCAGACCGAACGGCGCCATGCCGGCGGCCAGACGCCGGATCTCGGCGCCGGTCCCGGGGTCGACCACGGACAGGTCGTTGGTCCCCAGGTTGGCGACGAAGAGGAGCTTGCCGTCGCGACTGAGGACCAGGTCGTGGGGATCGTCGCCGACGGGGATCCGGCGCTCGACCTGCAGGGCCTTCAGGTCGACGACCACCACCTCGGAGCGCCAGCGACTGCCGACGTAGAGCCGGCGCTCGTCCGGGCTCAGGGCCAGACCGAACGGTTCCTCGCCGACCTCCACCCGGCCGATGACCCGACGCTTGCCGGGGTCGACGACCAGCAGCTCGCCGGTCCCCTCACAGGCGACGAACAGACGGCGGCCGTCCCGGTCGAGCAGGAGGTTGATCGGCGATTTATAGAGCGAGTCCTCCGGGACCGCGTACCGTTCCCGCCGGGTGACGTCCGGCCGGCCGTCTCCGGTCGGAGATCCCGCGGTTTCGGTCGATCCGGGCTCGCCTACCATGCCGACCGCCGGCATGGCCAGCAGGACCGCCAGGATCACCCCGCTCGCCAGCCCCTTGGCTCGTCCGCATTTCATCCGCACCTCCCTCGGCTCAACGGGAACCGGCCGCACCCGATGACCGCGGCCCTAGCATCCAGGTGGCCTCCCCCTTGATCAGGGCCTGCGTGGCCCGGTTCTCCGGGGCCAGCTCCTTGTTCTCGTGACAGCCGATGCACCCCCGCTGATCCCCGTTCCGCACCCAGGTCCAGCTCCGCATGGTCGCCAGCACCTGTCCCCGGGCGTCGAGGGTCTGGACGTAGAACGGCACGTCGCCGGCGACGTTGACGTAGAACGACCCGTCCGGCTCGACCGGCGCCTCACCCAGGGAGCGGGTCCGCACGAAGGGAGGGGGCCAGACGCCGGGAGCCGCCGCGGAGACTCCCTTCTCCCGCAGACCAAGCACCTCGACCGGGGAGAGGGGGAGCCCCTCCACCAGTCGCACGGCCTTGACCTGACCCGGCTCGATCCGCGCCACCTCCTCGCGGTCGGTGTCGTACACGTTCATGCACTGGAGCTGCCCGGCGTTCTTGAACCCGCGCAGGTCGAGCACCGAGGCGAACTCGGCCATCGGTATCCTGTCCGTCGGCTCCGGCCGGGGTACCAGGGGCTGCGGATCCACGTCGTGCCAGGCCGGATCGTCGAAGACCACCTGACCGGGCCGACCTGCCCGTTCGTCGAACCGGTAGATCCCGTAGGTCCCCTTCCCCCGGGCATAGGCCACCAGGAGACCGCCGTCGGCCGCTTCCTGCGGCGTGCGGTACCTGCCTTCCCCTCGACTGAGCACCCGGTGGCTGTGCAGCGGCCGCCGTAGGGAGACCTCGGCCAGGCTTCCGCTCCGCTCGCCGGCCTCGCCCTCCCGCTCGACGAAGATCACCCGCCGCGAGCCGCGCAGCTCGCAGGCCGACAACTGCGAGGTGGAACCGTCCTCGCTGCCGTAGAACGGGTTCAGGTCCTCGCCGGCCCAACTGATGGTCATCAGGGCGTACCCCTGGCGCTGCCACGCGGAGTGGAGCACCCGGCCGTCGGCCAGCACGGCCGGCGCCAGGTCACCGCCCAGGTTGTAGGTGGTCCGCCAGAGAACGGTCCCACGGCCGGGGAGGGTCGTCAGGTTGGTCGCGTAGAGCGCGGTCAGCGGCTCGCGGCCCTGCTCGTCGACCGCGCCCGGCACCGAGCCGGCGTAGGCGATCCAGCGGACTTTGTCGCGGAAGTCGGGGGCATCGACCGCGGCCATCGCCAGGTAGACCGGCTCGCGGCAATCCCCGGGACCCGAGGCCACCCGAGCCTTGCCCGAACCGTCGGCGGCCATCTCCCAGATCTCCCACCGGGACCGGTCGTCCAGCCGGCCGGCGAAGAGGACCCGCTGCCCGTCGAAGGAGACGCACGGGTCGGCGGCGGCGGTGAATCCCTCGGTGAGCACCGCGGTGGTCCCGTCCAGGTGCCGCATCACCACGCGACTTCCGACCTGGCCGGCGGCCACCGCTTCCTGCACGAAGACCAGCCCGGGCTCCTGCTCCTCGGCGGCCGTGACCGGGAATGCCGGCAACGCGGCCAGCAGCAGGAAGAAGACCCGCGCGATCCGTCCGGCCAAGCCCCTTCTCTCCCCCCATTCGAGACCGGTCATCGGGCCGGCTCCTCAACCACGAGCACCTGGTCAACCGCCACCTCGGTCAGGGTCTGAAGCTGTCCGCTGGGCCAGCGCACGGTGACCGAGTCGACCAGACCGCCGCTCCCCAGGCCGAAGTGCAGCCGCGGGTCGCTCTGCGAAAGGTAACCGGCCGCCGTCAGCCGCTCCTCGAGCATCCGCCTGCCGTCCGCGTGCACCGTGACCCAGGCCCCGACCCCGTCCCGGTTGCTCACCGTGCCGCGGAGCGCCACCTGTAGCCAGTGGCGGTCGTTGCCGCCGTCGTTCCGCAGCAGAACCGAGGGCTGATCGAGGTTGACCACGAAGAGGTCGAGATCGCCGTCGTTGTCGTAGTCGGCCGCGGCCGCGCCGCGGGCCACTCCCCGGGTCCGGAACCAGGCGCCCGCCCGTCCACTGACGTCCTCGAAGACCCGGGTGCCGGCCGGGCCGGGCACGTTGGTCAGCAGCAGGGACTCCTCGGTGTGGGTCAGGTAATGGGCGTTGCCGTTGCTGATGAACAGGTCGAGCCAGCCGTCGTTGTCGTAGTCCAGGAGGTCGCCGTGCCAGCTCACGTACGGGCCGCTGGGCACCGAGATGCCGGCCACGGCGCTCTGGTTATCGAAGTAGCTGCTGCGCTGATTCTGGAACAGGTTGCTGTATCCCATGTCGGGAACGAAGAGATCGAGGTCGCCGTCGTTGTCGTAGTCGCCGAGATCGCCACCCATCGACCCGGCCGCATTGCCGTCCTGGGCAAAGGCCGTCCCCGACTCCAGCGCGATGTCGGTGAAGGTGCCGTTCCCGTTGTTCCGGTACAGGAAATTGGCCATCGCGTCGTTGGCGACGAAGATGTCGGGCCAGCCGTCGCCGGTCGGGTCACCGGCCACCACTCCCATGGCCCGCCCCTCGTCGTCCTGGACCCCCGCCGCTCGGGTGGCGTCGGAGAAGGTGCCGTCCCCGTTGTTCCGGTAGAACACGTCCGGTTGGCCAGGATAGGAGAGGGGGCCGGGATGACCGTCCCCGGCGTAGGACAGGTGGTATTCCGGGTCGAAGTCCAGGTAGTTGCCCACGTAGAGATCCAGATCCCCGTCCCGGTCGTAGTCCAGGAAGGTGGCCCCGGCCCCCCAGAGGGAATCCCCCACCCCGGCCGCGACAGTCACGTCGGCGAAGCGGCCGTTCCCCAGGTTGTGGTACAGGGTGTTGCGGCCGTAGTTGGTGACGTAGATATCCTGGTGCCCGTCGTTGTCGTAGTCCCCGCCGACCGCGGCCATGCCGTACCCGGGATCGCCGGTGCCGCTGGCCACGGTCACGTCGGTGAAGGTGCCGTTCCCCTCGTTGCGGAACAGGTGGTCGGCCTCGTCTGCCGGAGTGTGGCCTGCCCGCGGCCGGCTGATCCCCTCGAGCGCGCACCCGTTCACCGCGTAGAGGTCGATCCAACCGTCCCCGTCGTAGTCGAAGAAGAGGCACCCCGAGCCCGTGGCCTCGAGGATCGAGCTCATCTCGTCGTCGCCCAGGTTGTGCGTGAACCGGATCCCCGACTGGGCGGTCACGTCGGTATAGGTCACCGGGGCCGCTCCCGTTCCCGGCGACTGGCCGTGCACCTCAGTTGACCAGAGGCAGGCCAGGACCGCCAGCATCCCGCCGGTCCTCAGGAGCCTCTCCAAGGATCTGCTTGATCGTTTCATGCGCGTCTCCCTTCCTGGCCGGCACGGCGCCGGTGCCCGTCCCGCGCTATCTACGGTCCAGGGAAGACCACGGACCCACACCCGGGGATATTCGGCAGGGCCACCCTCGCCGCCAGGCGCTCCGAATCAGGGGCAGCGCCTCAGACCGGGGTGAGCCGGTCACCGGTTCTGGTCTCCTCGTACTGCTCGATCTGCTCTTTCAGCTCGTCCAGTTCCTCGCGCGAAAGCTCGGTTCGCGAGATCGACAGGAGCGCGGCAAGGGTCTTATGCGGCGAGCCTTGATAAAAGGTCCGGGTGATCGTCCGCAGGACCGACCGGCCGGCGGCCTCGGGGGTTACGACCGGTGAGTAGATGAACAGCTTCCCCTCGCGGCGATGGACGAGATGGCCCTTGACCTCCAGGATGCGCAGGAGCGTCCGCACCGAGGCGTTGGCCGGATTGTCGGGCAGCTCCTGGCGGACCTGCTCCGCGGTCGCCTCGCGGAGCCGGTAGACCACCTCCATGATCTGCCGCTCGCGCCTGCTCAAGTTCCGTTGGGAGTCCATCGCCGGGTCTGCGGGGTGATCTGTGGTTTTTTTCACATTGGCCGGCTAAGTATAGACCTGGGCAGGATGCACGTCAAGAAAAGGAGAAGCCTTTCACCCTGTGACTGCCTTGAGAAGCCCGTTGAGATTCACAACACCGCGGCGCACCACCACCCGGGCAGTTCGCCTTCTTGTCCCACAATCTGTTACCGTGCTTTCAAGCCATCGGTGCCGTAGATGGATATCATCGAGGTTGCTCGCCTGTGGTAAATTGCAACATTTCACCTTCTAGTCCATTTTGTCCTTGTCCTTACCTAAGTAGTTGATTTACTTTTTGATGTGGCGTGGTGAAGATTCTGGCACCGCGATTGCAGCAGATCGCCTGTCATCGACCCGTGCTGCGATCTGTTATAGTGAACGCGAATCTCGAGGGCTACGGAATCGCCGCATCCTTTTCGACGATGATCGCCCCGTACAGGGGAAAGGGGATCTGAAGCCATGGTGGCCGCGCTGCTCTTCTTCTCCATAGTGGTTCTCCTGCTCGTGGACTTGGTCCTCGAACGAAGGCGGTCCACCGCGTCCGGACCGGCTTCGACCGCGGCACCGGCTCTCGCCGAGGGTCCAGCCCTGCCGGCCGGTCTGTTCGTCCATCCCGGCCACTCGTGGGCCGAGATCCTGCGCTCCGGTCAGGTGCGGGTCGGCATCGACGGTCTGGTCGGATACCTCATCGGCGCCGTGG
>JBAZUN010000047.1:0-8206 GCA_041661365.1 Candidatus Latescibacterota bacterium | reverse complement strand
GTGGACCGGGTGATCCCTCGGGCCATCGGGGTCCTGGTGCGCCAGGGAGAACCGCTGGTCACCATCGAGCAGGGCGGCAGGCAGTTGGTGCTGGTGGCCCCGGTTACCGGGAAGGTCACCTTCCACAACGATCCGCTCCTCTCCCGGCCGGCGGTCCTGGGCCGCGGCACCTACGGCGAGAACTGGGTCTGCGTGCTGCAGCCCACGCACCTGGCCGAGGAGATCGGCACCCTGCGGGTGGCCCGCGTGGCTTCCGAGTGGTTCCGGCAGGAGTTCCGGCGACTGGCCGACTGCCTGGCCGATCTGGTTCCAGCCAAAGCCGGGATGGCCATGCAGGACGGGGGCATGCCGGTGGCCGGGGCTCTGCGCGAGCTGCCGGATGAAGCCTGGGCCCGATTCCAGGGCGAGTTCCTCGGAGCCCCGCCTGCCTGAAAGGAGGCCGTCGTGGTCGCTCTGGCTGCGGTTCTCACCCTGGCCTTGTGCCTGGCGATCGACTGGTGGCTGGGTCGCCGTCGTCCCGCCGCGATGGCCAGCGGCCCCCTTCCTGCCGTTGCGGGGCCGGCGCCGATCTTGTCCGATCCCGCGTACGCCGGAGGGTTCCAGCTCCACGAGGAGCTGTCCTACCACCCGGGACACGCCTGGGCCCTGGTCGAGGGACCAGACCGGGTTCGCGTGGGGATCGACGACTTTGCCCGGCGGCTGATCGGCCGGGTGGAAGGGCTGGAGCTGCCGCCGGTGGGGGCCCTGCTGCAGCAGGGGAAAGAGGCCTGGGCGCTACGCCGCGGGGCGCGGCGAGCCGACATGCTGGCCCCGGTGAGCGGACAGGTGGTCGAGATCAATCGCCCGTTGCTCGCCGATCCTTCCCTGGTCGCCAGGGACCCGTACGGCGCGGGTTGGCTGCTGACGGTCCGTACCTCAGAGCTGCGCCCCAACCTCAACAACCTCCTCTCCGGCCGCCTGGTGCACCGTTGGCTGGAAGACGCCGGTAGTCGCCTTCGCGCCAGGGTGCACGGGACGATGGGATTGTCCTTTGCGGACGGGGGGATCGCCGTGGCCGACGTCGGCTCCCTGATCGATGACCCGGCGTGGCCCGCCGCGGCGCGCGAGTTCCTCCTGACCTCTCCTTGAGCACGCCGCCCTTCGCGGCCCTGATCCCAGCGAGATGCCGATCCTGTCCACCCTCAGCATGAGGCTCTTCGCCCTGATCGCCGTCATCACCCTGGCGGGATTGGGGCTGCTCGCCTGGCTCATCGTCGACCTGCACACGCAGCACCTCGAGCACGAGACCGTGCGCGGCGCCCTGCGGCTCAGCGACAGCCTGGCGCGAGGGATGCGGACCGGGATGCTGGAGAACCGCAAGGACCGGGTCTACGAGATGATGCAGGACGTCGGCCAGCAACCAGGCATCGAGCGGTTGCGCGTCATCAACAAGCGGGGGAAGATCACCTTCTCGTCCGCGGTGATCGAGCGCGGCCAGGTCGTGGACATGCAGGCCGAGGCCTGCACCCGGTGCCACGTCGGTTCAGCCCCGGTATCCATCCCCCCCGGTCAGGAGCTGACCCGGATCTTCGCCTCGCCGGCGGGACACCGGGTCGTCGGCCTGATCACGCCGATCTACAACGAGGCCGCCTGTGCCGCCCCCGGTTGTCATCCCGAGCCCGAGACCCAGCACGTGCTGGGGGTCATGGACATGCAGTTGTCCCTGGCCGAGATCGACCAGACCATGGCGGGACAGAACCGGCAGCTCCAGTACCTCGTCTACCTGTTCATGCTCGTCATCGCCTCGACCTGCGGCCTGTTCGTCTGGCGGTTCGTGCACCGGCCGGTCCACGAGCTGATCATCGGCACCGAGCGGATCGGCGCCGGACAGCTCGATCACCGGATCACCGTGCAGTCGCGCACCGAGATCGGGAGGCTGGCCGCCTCCTTCAACCAGATGGCGGGAGAGCTGGCCCGGGCCCAGCAGCAACTGAGCGACTGGGCCCACACCCTGGAACAGCGGGTGGAGGAGAAGACGCGCGACCTGCAGCAGGCCCAGGCCCGGCTCGTCCACAACGAAAAGATGGCCTCGCTGGGCGCCCTGGCCGCCGTGGTCGCCCACGAGATCAACAACCCCCTCAGCGGCGTGCTGACCTACGCCAAGCTGGTCAGCAGGATGGTCGGCGAGAACGGCCCCCAGCCCGAGCGGCTCGCGTCGATCCGGCGCAGCCTGCAGACCATCGAGACCGAGACCGCCCGCTGCGGCAACATCGTCAAGAACCTGCTGGAGTTCTCGCGCCAGTCGGGGGCCGTCACCGGCGAGGCCAACGTCAACGACATCCTCGAGCGGACGCTCTTCCTGATCGCCCACAAGGTGGAGCTGCAGGGGATCGGGCTGACCCGCGAGCTGGCCGAGGACCTGCCCCTGCTCAACTGCGACCCCGACCAGATCCAGCAGGCCATGCTGGCCATGCTGATCAACGCGGCGGAGGCCATGCCCGACGGCGGTCGGCTCTACGTGGCCACCCGCCTGTCCGGGGAGGGTACCGAACGCCAGGTGGAAGTCGAGATCACCGACACCGGCATGGGTATCCCCCAGGAGCTGATCGGCCGCCTGTTCGAGCCGTTCTTCACCACCAAGCAGGACAAGAAGGGCGTGGGGCTGGGGCTGTCGGTGGTCTACGGGATCGTGCGCCGCCACCACGGCCGGATCGACGTGCGCTCGGAGGTGGGCCGTGGCACCACCTTCCTCGTCTCGCTTCCCGAGCACGGCCACGTGGAGCGCGAGCTGCTGGCCGGAGCGCCTCCGGCGGCCGGAAAGGGATCCGACGATGGCGCGTAAACCGCGACTCCTCGTGGTCGACGACGAGCAGGTGGTGCGGGAATCGCTCCGCGAGTGGTTCGCCGAGGACGGGTACACGGTCGCGGCCGCCGCCAGCGGCCGCGAGGCCCTGCAGGCGGTCACCCAGGCCCCGTGGGACATCCTGCTGATCGACATCAAGATGCCGGGCATGGACGGGCTGGAGCTGCAGCGGAAGCTCAAGGAGGTGACCCCGGACGCGGTCATCGTCATCATGACCGCGTACGCCTCGGTGGACACCGCGGTGCAGGCGCTCAAGGACGGGGCCTACGACTACATCACCAAGCCTTTCGACCCCGAGGAGCTCGAGCGGATCGTCACCAAGGCGGCCGAGCGGCAGCAGCTCCTGCGCGAGAACCAGCAGCTCAAGGAGCAGATCGCCGCCGCGACCGACGGCACCGACGAGCTGATCGGCCGCAGCCCGGAGCTCGAGCAGGTGCGCACCCTGGTCCGCAGCGTGGCCCCCACGGACACCACGGTCCTCATCACCGGGGAGAGCGGCACGGGGAAGGAGCTGGTGGCGCGGGCGATCCACCGGGCCAGCCCCCGGCGGGCCATGCCGCTGGTGGTGGCCAACTGCGCCGGGCTGCCCGAGGGGCTGATCGAGAGCGAGCTGTTCGGGCACGAGCGGGGCGCCTTCACCGGAGCCCAGTACCGGCGCAAGGGGAAGTTCGAGCTGGCCGACGGCGGCACCATCTTCTTCGACGAGATCGGCGACATCAGCCCCAAGACCCAGATCGACCTGCTGCGGGTCCTGGAGGACAAGCAGATCACCCGCGTGGGCGGGAACCAGACCTTGGCCGTGGACTTCCGGGTCATCGCCGCCACCAACCGCAACCTGGCCGAGGCCGTGGCCCAGGGAAGCTTCCGGCTGGACCTCTACTACCGCCTGAACGTCTTCAGCATCACCCTTCCCCCGCTGCGGATCCGGCGCTCCGACCTGGAGCTGCTGGCCCGGCATTTCCTCGAACGGTCGGCGCGCGAGATGGGCCGGCCGGCGCGCGGCTTCTCTCCCGAGGCCTTGGCCCTGCTCACCGGGTACGACTGGCCGGGGAACGTGCGCGAGCTGCAGAACGTGATCGAGCGCGCGGTGGTCCTGCAGCGGGGCGAGCTGATCCAGGCCGCGGACCTGCCGCTGTCGGTCCCCGGAACCCCGCCGGCCGCGGCCGCGCTCTCCCTCGAGGAGGTCGAGAAGCGGCACATCCAGCAGGTCCTCGACCAGCTCGGTGGGAACGTCTCCCGCGCGGCCCGGGTCCTGGGAATCGACCGGGTGACGCTCTACAACAAGATCCGCCGGTACGACCTCAGGCGCGCTACCGAATAACGTTTAGATGAGCTGAGGCGCATGGTGCGGGTCTGCCTGGCGGCCGTGGGCCCCCTCGAACCGGGCGCCGTGGCCGCCATCGGTCGCGGCCTGCCGGCGGCCTTTCCCTGCAAGGTGCTCGACGAGGGACTCACCCTCGACCCCGGCTTCGCCTTCGACGCGCGGCGGCAGCAGTATTGGTCCACGCCGATCCTCGAGCGGTTGGAGGCAGCGCGGCCGGCCGGGACCGACGCGGTGCTTGGGATCACCGAGGTCGATCTCTTCATCCCGATCCTGACCTTCGTCTTCGGCGAGGCGCTCCTGAGCCGCCCCCCGGCCCTGATCTCCCTGCACCGCCTGCGCCCGTCGTTCTACGGCCTCCCCGAAGACCCGGCTCTGGTCCTGGAGCGCGCCCGACGCGAGGCCGTGCACGAGCTGGGGCACGTCCTGGGTCTGGTCCATTGCCAGGACTACGGCTGCATCATGCGCGCCTCCCGGGCCGCCGAGGAGATCGACCTCAAGGGACCGGGCTTCTGCCCGCAGTGCGCCGCGGTCCTGGAGGCGCAGGGGGGAGGACGGCGATAAAATGAAGAAGGGGGGCGGCACCCGCGCGGGTGCCGCCCCCCTTACCGATGCAGAAACCTCCCGAATCAGTCCCTGGTCACTTGGCACCGCCGGCCGTCGCCGGGTACGGATGGGCGATCTTCTTCACCATGTCGGCGAAGACGAACGGCTTGGCGGTCGGACTCTCGGCGTTATGGCACTTCTTGCAGGTCGCCTCGTTGGGAGTAAGTAGTCCCTTGGTGGTGGCCACGGCCTTGTCCTTCATCACGGCCATGGCCTTGTACAGGCTGCCCGGGCCGTGACACGACTCGCACCCGACCCCGTCTTCCACCTTATGCCCCTTCTTCCCCTCGGCCGCGGCCTGGATCAGCGAGGCATCAACGCCGTGGGCGGTCACGTGGCACTTGAGGCACTGGTCGGCCTTCTGCGGGTCGGCGATGCCCTTGGCCGCGGCGATCTCCTTGGCCTTGGGCGTCGCCAGGGTGGCGTAGGCCTGGGCGTGCCTGCTCCCCTGCCACTGCCCGAGCTGGTTCCCCTTGGCCGCGCTCTTGTGGCACATCCCGCAGCTCTCGACGCCAACGTACTTCGGCTTCTCGGTTGCCGGTACCTGTGCCCCTGCCGGCAACTGGATCCCCAGGACACCCGCGAACGCGAACGCGGCAACCAGTGTCGTGATCTGCTTCATATCCCTTCCTCCGATGGGAAACAAGGGGGGAGGCGGCGCCCTGCCTCCCCCCTTCAGATCCTGGTGAACTGACGCGCTGACGTGGAAAACTACGGCAGCAGCACCATCTTGCGGTTCTCGACAAAGGTGCCGGCCCGCATGGTATAGATGTAAACCCCAGCGGTGAGCTTGGCGCCACCGGCGTCGCGGCCGTCCCACTGGACCGCGTACTCACCCGTGGCGTGGTGGGCGTCGACCAGGGTACGCACGCGCTGACCCAGGCTGTTGTAGATCTCGATCCGCACGCTGGCCGGCTCAGGCACCGAATAGCGGATCGCCGTCTCCGGATTGAACGGATTCGGGTGGTTCTGCGCCAGGGCGTAGGCCCGCGGCTTGGCCGAAACCAGCTCGGTCTCCACCGCCGTGGCCACGTCGCGTCCGGTCAGATCCTTGATGGCAGCCTTGAGCATGCCCACGGTGTAGCGGGTGTTGTGGATGCCGTGGCTGCCGTCGTAGTACACGTAGTAGTAAGCGTACGCGGCCTTATTCTGCTGGACCGTGGACGTGGAGTCAAGCTTGATCGTGGTCTGACCGACCGGGGGGAGGGCTTTGGCCAGCATCTCCATCAGGCCGGTGACCTCGGTCTGTACCCCCTCGACCACGCCGTCGCCGTCGAAGTCCTGACGCGGCATGTCGAACGACTCGGTCGGGCCATGGCAGTTGGCGCAGGCCTCGGTGAGCTCGATGTCATCAGCCTTGTCCGAGGTGCCGTTGTCGTACTTGACGTTGAAGGTGTGGCCGCCGGCATGGGTATAGGCCGGGTTGCTGGTACCGTCGGACAGCTTGGCCTCCTGGGTCTGCATGTGGCAGGTGGCGCAGGAGTTTTCGACCGCGTACAGATGGGTCGAGCTCGGCAGGTCGCCGTAGTCCGGGCCGTTGGTGCCGGCCAGCATGTCGGCCTGCACCCCGTAGTGCGGGTTCTGGCGGCTGTGGTAGGTATTGGCGTAGACCGGGCCGTTGCGCCGGGTCTTGTGGCAGTTCATGCAGAGCTTGCCCTCGCCGCCCTCGGTGATCACCTCGCCGTTCATCAGGGTCACGTCGGCCGTGGTGCGCAGCTCGAGGGTATGGGGCTCGTGGCAGCTAGCGCAGCCGATCGGGCTGTACGACACGTCGGTGATGCTGTTGCCGTACCCGGTCTGCATGATGTCCAGGCCCTTGGCGACCCGCTCGATGAAGCCGGCCCCGGTGTGGCAGACCACGCAACTCTGCTCGCCGGGACCCGTGGGGTCAGCCGTGGTGACCGCGTGCCGCGAATTCTGCCACTCGCTCGGCCGGTAGTGGTGGGTGCCCGACTCGTGACACTGGGCGCAGTTCCCGGCCCAGATGGACGTGGCGATCTTGCTCGGGTCGCCCTTGTGCTCGCTCCCCGGACCGTGGCAGTTCTCGCACTGGATGTTGGCCTTGGCCTTGAGCGCCGCCGGCAGGGAGGCGAAGTTCCCCTCCTTCTTCACCTTGAAGAAATTGCCGGCCGTGTCGCCGCGCGCGTCCGCGGCCGAGGTGCCCCAGGTGGTCGTGCGCAGCACGTCGTCGAAGCCGCCGTTGTCCGCCGAGGTGGTCTTGTCGAAGCCGACGGTATGGCAACTGATGCAGTTCTCGCTGTAGGAGGGGCTCTTGATCCCGTCGACCCCCTCCTGGAGCATGGTGCTGTGGCCGCTGGTGGCCCACTTCTCGGTCTGCTCGGCGTGGCAGAGGGCGCACTGCGGGAAGGAGGGGCTGGCGCCGTCGATCGTGCCCACGCCGACGTAGGTAGCGCCGGTGATCGTGGCGGTGACCGTGGTGTCGCCGATGACTGCAGTCACGACGTACTGCCCGACCTTGTCCGGGACCAGGAGCTGGCGACCGGCCAGACGGTAGATCTCCTCCTCCCCCGCGTAGCCCATGGGGATGTTGCCACCCAGGGGGCTGGTCGCCAGGGCAGCGGCCGAACCCGAAGGCTTGCTCGTCAGCGTCCACTGGGTTCCAGCAGCAGCGCGGGCGCTGTCGGCCAGGGCCTCGAGGTACACCGGCGTGCCGATGCCGACGGTGGTGAGTCCCGCGGACTTCTGCGTGGCCGCGGGCAGCGCGTAATCCGTGATGTCCTGGGGACTGAGGTACCGGGGCGAGATCTTCGCGTCCCCGGCCCAGGCGCCGCCCCAGGCCAGCAGCACCAGGGCCGCCGCGGCAACGAGCTTCAACCTTCCTCGCATGCTCTCCTCCTTAGGAAAACAGAATGTGGTCATGGCCATCAGCAGGATTCGTGAAAATCATAACGGATAGTGCAATAAGCGTGCCTCTCTCGGCGGCTCGGCTCGAGCGTCTGCGCGATTCCCGAAACGCTTTGCCGGGCATCGGGTTGACCAGGACCGTTCCCCTGCCCCGGGAACAGCAGTAGGAGCACTTTCGAGGGGAGCCGCAACCAAAATAGGCATCTCAAATAGAACATATTATCATAATCAATTGTTTTTGATCTACTTAAGATGGCGAGACCGAAATCCCCCGGCGGGGTAACCCCGAGTCACACGTCTAGCAGGAGAAGCACCTGAAGGGATCGCTTTGTCTGGCGAGGCCGAGGACGGCGGTGGTGGGCAAGGTGCACCGGGGGCCAGCGAGAGAGTTGTGGCGACCGGGCCGGCACGCGACGGCAGCCAGGATCGCGTCGCGATCCTGGTTCACGCGGCTTAGCGGCTAATCAGTAGAGCTCCGCGCCCCCCTGGTGGCACTCCGTGCACCGGGATTCGAGCTCGGCTCCGCCGATCTCTTCGGGATGCACGAAGGTCAGCCCCTGGGGAGCGATCGA
>JBAZUN010000046.1:0-21962 GCA_041661365.1 Candidatus Latescibacterota bacterium | reverse complement strand
TCGCGATTTGGAGAGGATCCTGCCCATCGTGCACCTCTGGACGTGGCAGCAGGTCGGACCGGTAAGTGACCTGGCCACCTACCGGTCGGTCCTCAACTTCTGGGGGCTGAAGGGCGGTTACAGCCGGAATCCGTTCTTCCCGCTCACCGCGCCGCAGGAAGCCACGTTGCGCGGCTTACTGGAAGAATCCGGCTGGATGGACCCTGGGTCCGTCCTGCGCGACATCGGGTAGCGTAAGCCGGTCGGCCTGTCCTGGTACGGCGCGGCGGCGTGACCCTCTACGAACCGGAATACCACCCTTCTCCAAGGCCCGGGCCCGGGTCATATCGTCGCGGAGCAGGCCGTCGGGCTTCAGATCTTGACCCGGCGGCCGCTGCGAACGGACTGCACCTCCTTGAGGCACAGGGCCAGGGAGTCGCGCGCGATGCGTCCGTCCAGCACGGGCGAGGGCGCGTTGCGCCGCGCCGCGTCGACGGCCTCCTGGAGCTCGCCGACGAACCCGTCCTTGCCCGGCAGCTTCGGCGTCCGGACCTTGCCCTTGCCGACGTAGAGCTGGGGCGGCACGCCCCACGACGAGTTGTACTTCAGCATGGCGCCCTCGAAGTAGACGTCGTAGCCGTGCTCGAACGGGCATCCCTGCTGCGCCAGCCACCCCGACACCGAGCTGACCTGGGGCCCGCCCTCGCCGAAGTCGTACTGGGTGTCGATGTGTTCCACGACCCCATCCTCCTCCACGCAACCGGCCGCAACCACGGACCGGGGCATGCCGAAGAGGTACTGGATGAAGTTGGTGTCGTGGATGTGCAACTCGGTGATCAGGGTCTCGTTGCGGTAGGCGTCGCCACCACCCGACCACGTCGGCCGAGCGATAACGCGCGAGAAGCGAGCGGCCAGCACCTTGCCGAAGCCGTCGCCGTCCATCACCTGGCGAAGGAGGCGGAACTCGGGGAAGTAGCGCAGCACGTGGGCCACCATCACCTGGCGGCCGGCCTGCCGGGCCGCGGCCAGGATGCGGTCCGCCTCGGTCAGGCTCAGCGTGATGGGCTTCTCGATGAGGACGTGCTTCCCCGCCTCCAGGACCTGCACGGCCGACGACGCGTGCAGGCGGGTCGGCAGGCAGATATCCACCAGATCGATCCTGGGGTCGGCCAGGAGCTCATCCAGGGTTTCGTAGCCGGCCACGCGGCTCAGATCCTGCACGCCGCCGCTGCCGCCGAAGTTACCCTGGATGCTGCGCCAGTCGCCTTGGCGCTTCTTCGGATCGCGCGAGACGATGGCGCTGGCGCGGCCGCCCCTGACCTGGCTGAGAGCCTTGAAGTGCGTCACGCCCATGAAGCCGATGCCGACGATGCCCACGTTGACCATGCTCATCTCCTCCTTCGTTGCGGTAGAGCCCCAGCGCCCGCCACCACGTGCAGGATCACGCGAGGCGCGAGCGGCCCCAGCTCATGCCGGGTGCCCCGGGGAAGCTTAAGATGGGGATATAGTCGGGTTGCTGGCCATGGGTCACGGCCAGGAATCGCTCGCGGTCGGTGAGTCGCTCCATGGAGTTCCTTCAACTGGGTGGACCTGGCCGAGGGGTGGCTCAGGGGGGATGCCCAGGCCGGCCACCGGCCACTGGGCGCGGTAGTGCTGGGTGCCGTAGTGGCGCACGTGATCGAGCAGCAGGAACATGCCGCCGCAGCGCCAGCCATGCCCCTGGGCGAGGAAGTCCAGGATGGCCCGCTGCACGCTGGTCTGGCGCGGCGCCGTGGCCGGGTCGAAGGGATCCTGCAGGAAGACGAACCATAGACCGTCGCTGCCGCCGGAAGGGATCGGGTACAGGTAGAGCTCGCGCAGGTGGCGGACCAGATTGGCGTCGCCGGGCAGGAAGCGCTCCAGGTCCGGGTTGTAGATCCACGAGCCGCAGACGATGGCCCGGGCCGGCTCCTGCGGGAAGTGACGGGCGAAGAACTCGACGGCCCGATGCAGGGAGTCGGCACAGGCCGCCGGCGATAGGCCGCCGCCGGCGGGGATGTGCACCTGCAGGCAGGAGTCGCCCTGGGTGAGCACACCCTCCCACTCGGACAGCGGGAGCGTGTGGATCTGCCGCAGCGCGCGTCCCCACGGCGTGATCGGCACGCCGGTGACCGTTCCGTCCCCCAGGATGTAGGGTGCTTCCCACAGCGTCGCCGGGTCGGGCACGTCGGCGACCCGGGGGAGGTAGCCCTCTGCGTCGAAGCGGGCGCCGCGCTCGGCCAGCGCCAGGGTCTGGCCGCGGTGCCGGTGCCGGTACACGTGGACCCCACCGGGGTAAGGCCGGAGCCAGTACTCGAGGCGACCCAGTCGGAAGTAGGGCTCCCGCGTATAATGCCGCAGCCAGTAGAGCTGCTGGCGCGGCAGTCCCAGCCGGCCGTTGCTGGCCGCGCGATAGTTCAGGCTGAAGCAGCGCGCCTGCTGGCAGGTCTCGCGGGTGACGCCGAGGGGAATCCCCAGCGCCCGGTGGTGGCGCTCGACGCGGGGCACGCCGGCCAGCCCGACCAGCAGATAGAACACGCCGTGGTCCTCGCCCAGCACTGACCCCAGCTCGGGCCAGTCGCCGAAGGACGATGGCTCGGACGCGTCGAGGAGGCGCCAGACGCAGTGCCAGGCCAACCGCCGCAGGGCCGGATCGGCCTGCACCCGTGCCGCGACCCGCAGCAGCGTCGGGTCCACATCGGCGCCGAATCCGGCCAGGTCACGGCCGTGCCGCACCGCATCGGACTCCAGGAACGGCAGCCCGTCGGGCGGCATGGCCGCCTGCGACTCTGCCCAGCCAGGCGCCACTGCCGCCAGGGCCTGGGGCTCATCGAGGGCTTCGAGCAGATCGGCTGGATTCACGCCCGGACCTCCGTTCACGGACCGCACCCCGGCGGCGGTCCGGATGCCCAACCCCGGCCGCAGCCCCGGTCACCGTACGTCCCCCATTCCCTGGGCGCAAGCGCGGGCTGGCCCCGAGCCCCGGGGCGCCGGCTGGCTACAACCGTGCCTCGCGACCCGTCGCCCCCCTGCCATCTCCGGGTTTGGACCGGAACAGGTGGTCCTTTTCAGCGCAATACGCCCCTGTCACCATCGTCCCCAGCCGGGGTACAGCGACGTCACCTCCACGCCGGCCACGGGCCAGTGGCCCTCGCCGTCGCTGACGGCGAGCTCCACCCAGATGAGGCGCTTGGCCGTCGGCCCGTCGTGCCGCAGCTCGACCAGGGCATCCCCCCGCTGCAAGGCGCCGGCCGGTACGGCAAAGGCCTGCACGGGTTCCGCCCCATCGGGCTCCAGCCTCACGTCCGCGATCCCGCGGCAGGGCACGCCGTTCACCTCGACTGCCCAGGCGGTCTGCCCGGCCGTCTCGTGCGGTTCCAGCGCCAGGCGAACCTGTCCCTCCTGAAGCTCCCGTGGGGCAGGACCGGCGGGAATGCGGAAGACAGCGCGCCCGCCAGCAGGGCAGTCGCGCGGCAGCAGCGAGACCGGTTTCTCGTCCGGCGCCCAGACGTCGGGCGAGGTGACCACGTGCCGGCGAGACCGGCAGGCAATGGTGTCCAGGTCGCCGATCTCGCCCAGCATGCGCCGATAGGCCGCCGCCGGGACCGACCGACGATACGCGTCCCCCATCATGCCTGCCGGGTAGTTGTCCATGAAGTTGAACAGGTAGATCTGGTCGGCCCTGCGGTCCAGCAGCGAGCTGCCCGCCCCGCGCAGGGTCTCCAGCGTGTGCGCCGAGGTGTGGGCACCCGCCCCCATGCGCACCGAGATCTCCAGCCCGGCGGCAAGCGTGGTGCCCGTGTCCTGGAGCAACGCCTTCCAGCGCTCGACCGGCATGTCGAACTCGGTGGTGCTGAAGAAAGGGCTGATCACCAGCCTGTCGACCAAGCGGCGGTTTGCCCAAGTGACGGCATCCATGCCCAGGCCGAGTGCCGTCTCCGGTCGCGAGGGCACCCGGGCGCTGAGTCGAATGGGGTGGCCCACCTGGCGCTGCCGCGCGTCGAGGAGCCTTCGCACCTGGCCGACGAAGTCCGACAGGATCACGCACCCCGCCGCCTCGGTACCGGGCTTGAAGTGGAACGGATTGCGCATCCAGTCGAGCTCGAAGCCGTCCACGTCGTAGCACGCGATGAGCTCGCGGACATAGGCCAGCTGGTAGGTCCGCACCTCGGGCAGCCCGTAGTCGAGGCAGTTCCCATTGTAGGCATCGCGCGCCGGGTCACGCCGGCACTCGGGGTGCTCCTTCCAGAACCGATCGTGGATGGGATGGTTCGGCTCGTCCACATAATGGACGTCGTTCATCCGCATGCTGAGCCACGGGCGTATCCGGCTCGACCGGCAGCGGGCGAACCAGCGGGCATAGGGGTCGATGCCCTGGCGGTGGAGTAACCAGGCGTGCTCGACCCAGCGACGCATGTGAGCGCGCGCGCCCCAGGGGAAGAGGAAAGGCTGGTCCCGCATGCCTTGGAAGAACGGCTGGTCGTTGCCTTGCTCAGGGTCGAAACCGTCCCAGACGGTCTGTCGCACCTGGCTGGGCACGCTGCTGCGCTGGCCGTTGGGGCAGAACAGCAGATCGGCCACCTGGGTCCCGACATACTGGTCCAGCCACGTATCCAGCCCGGCAAGGGACATCTCCTCGCGAGGATGCCAGCAGAAGAAGTGACTGTTGTCCTCGTTCAAGGCCAGTGCCATGGGGGAAGCCGACCAGGTCGTCGCGCTCTTCATCCCGGACCTCCAGGCGGACGGCAGACAGGCTTCGCTTGGCGCGGTCATACCGCTCCTTTTGGGCCATGGGTCGCGCCCATCGCCCGCATAATACCGGCATGGGACCGCAGGCGGACAAGCGGCATGCGTATGGCGAACCCGGGTGGCCCCTCCAGATGCACTATATTTGGCCGCCGGGGCCGGCGACGGCCGCCCCCCCTGCACCCCAACCCCTGCCGGCGCCGTGGCGGGCGGCGCGCGAGCACGCCGGCAGACCGATCGGAGGACAGATGGGCATCCAGAGAACCGTATCGGGCGCGGAGATCGAGGCCAGCGCCCTGGGCGGCTGGCGCGTGGCGCTAACCGCCGGCGCCACCCCGGCAGAGGAGTACGCGGCGCAGGAGCTGCGCGACGGCATCGGCCAGTGCCTCGGCTGCCGGCCGGCAGCCGCAGCGACCGGCAGCACGGAGGGAGCACAGATCGTGCTGGCCGGATCGGACCGCATGGGGGAGGAGGAGTTCCGCATCGACCTCGGTCCGCAGGGACTGCACATCGCGGGTGGCCGCCCGCGCGGCGTGCTCTACGGCGTGTACCAGTTCCTGGAAGACGTCCTGGGGATCCGCTATCTGGCGTGGCACCACACCCACGTGCCGGGTCCGCCGGCGCGCATCGCCTGCGGCACCTGGGCTTACTCGCCGCCCTTCTCCTTCCGCTGGAGCTTCTACCGCGAGAACGCGGACTACCCCGACTTCGCCGCCCGGCTGCGGGTCAACACGGTCTCCGACGAAGCCCGCCTGGGAGGCCGCACGCCGCAGAACCTGATAAACCACTCGGTACACGACTGGGTGCCCTTCGAGCGCTACGGCGACCGCCACCGGGAGTACTACGCGCTGTTCGAAGGCCAGCGGGACACGGACACCCACGGCGGCGGGCCGCAGTTGTGCGTCGCCAACCCGGAGGTGGCGGAGGTGGCGGCGCGGGCGGTCATCGCGCACCTGGACGCCCACCCGCACCTGCGCAACATCAGCGTCAGCCAGGCGGACACGGCGCGCTACTGCCACTGCGAGGCCTGCGAGGCGGTGAACGAGCGCGAAGGCACCCCCATGGGCGCCAATCTGCTCTTCGTCAACGCGGTGGCCGAGCTCGTCGAGCCGGTGCACCCGCGGGTGAAGGTGGGCACGCTGGCGTACTGGTACACGCGGCAACGACCCCGGCAACTGCGGCCGCACCCCAACGTGCAGATCCAACTGTGCTCCATAGAGTGCTGCACGGTACACGCCATCGACGACCCGGCCTGTACCCGCAACCGCGAATTCTGCCGCGACATGGACGAGTGGGCCCAGGTCTGCCAGGACATCTGGGTCTGGAACTACAACACCAACTTCCGGGCCTACGACCTGCCGCTCCCCAACCTGCGCAGCATCGGTCCGAACGTGCGCTACTTCCTCCGCAGCGGCGCCAAGGGAGTCTTCATGCAGGCCAACGGGGACGGCCGCACCGGGGAGCTGTGCGACCTGCGCAACTACCTGATCGGCCGACTGCTGTGGGATCCGGAGGCAGACGACCAGGCCCTGCTGCACCAGTTCGCCGAGCTGCACTACGGCCCGGCCAGCGGCCCGATCCTGGACTACATCGCCATGCTCCACGACAACGCCGAGGCGCGCGGCGTGCATCCCAACTGCTTTCCTTCGGCGACGGAGGTAGGTCTGGATGCTCAGCTCGTTCGGCGTGCCATGGAGCACTTCGACCGCGCCCTGGCCGCTGCGCCCGACGCGCAGATCCGCGGCCGGGTGGAGCGGGCCTGGATCAGCGCGCACCGGGCCGCCATCGAGACGCAGGCCTGGGCAGATGCCGCGGAGCAACGCTGCATCGTGGAGCGGTACATTGAGCTGGCGCGCCGCCACGGCATGACCCGGGCCTCCGAGGGACGGCCAGCCGAGGACTTCTTCGCCACGCTGCATCAGGAGGCATAGCCGCTCGACCATGGCGCGCGGCCCCAGATGGCCCGGTCGCCCGACGTCCAGTCTCTGCCAGAGTGACCACGCCGCTTGACTCTCCCCCCGCGCGATACCCTTATTCTTGTCATACCCCGCGCGGGACAGATCCTCTCATCCGCGCACATCCTGAGCCTGGGAGGCGACGCGGAGGCAGACCCGCTGGGTCGGGGAGGGCAACATGACAGACGACACTTCTGTCCAGGGACAGATCGAACAACTCCAGAAGCGCATCCACATGCTCGAGGAGGAGAACCGCAAGTGGATGCGTCTGGCCGGCGTCAATCGCATCACCGGGTTGCCCAACAGCCTGATGCTGTATCAGGTGATGCTGCCCAGGGAACTGGCCAAGGCCACCGATACGCCCATCCACGTGGCCTGCGTCCTGCTCTGTCCGGACGGCATCGGGGAGATCAACCAGCAGCACGGCCGCGCCATCGGCGACCAGCTGCTCAAGAACATCGGTGCTTTCCTGGGCCACCAGGTGGAATCCAGCGAGCAGCTCTACCACTGCGACGGCGCCAACTTCGCCATCCTCATGCCGGCCAGCTCTGAGGGCCGCGGGCGACGGCGCGCCGCACTGGTCATCAGCCAGTTCAAGAAGGAGCGCTTCACCATCGGCGAGGTGCGGCTGCGGAACCTGACCTGCAGTGCCGGGGTGGCCGAGGTCGACGGTACCGTGGAGCGGAGCAAGATCGCCCAGACCATCGAGCGCTTGTACCTGGAGCTCTGTGACCGTCTGTACGAAGCCAAGCAGCGGGGCGGCGACTACGTCATGGGACCACCGGGGGGGAAGACGACCTGACCGATATCGCAGGCTCGACGTGATCTCCAGGCCCTGGCGAGCCTAGCAGCCCGGGGATCCCGGGTCAACGCTCCGGTCCACCTGCTGGGTCAGGATAGCGTCGATTCGACCGCAGGTGATAGAAGGAACAATAGCCCTTTTACGGCAGGCCGAGCAGGAGGCTATCGTGATCACCCGCGTCGGCATCCGGCTCGCTCCGCTTCGGTCCCGTTTCAGTCGACATCCGCGTTTCAGGGGGTTTTTGCCATGAAGAGGAACCTGATCCCAGGCCTGCAGAAGGTCGACTGGTCCGATACACAGCGGCAGAACGAGTTCGTGAACAGCGTGGTCTCTGCCCTCGGCGCCTTGGGCGAGAGGCTGGACTACGACACGGTCTGCGCCGTCTCCGGGAGTGCGTTCCGCACCTCGTTCTCCATGCCGTCGTCGCAGCGCTGGAACCACGGCAATTACCACGTGGTGTACGCACCGCCCATCATCGAGCATACGTTCTGGGCGCTGGGGTACCGGGTGACGCAACACGCGCGGAGTGACTTCGTCACTGACAGCAGGCTGGTCATGGACAGCATCGATCGGAGTGTGCCCGTCATCACCCTGGAAGGCGTGATTAGATGCTCGGACGCGTGCGTGATCTCAGGATACGACAACGACGGAGGCGTGCTGCTTGGCTATAGCCCCTTCATGCACATCGAGCACGACCACGACGAGGCTCCGGATGATACCGGCTACTTCCGCAAGACGGACTGGCACGACGGCGGCTTCGCTCAGGGGGATCTGAGCCGCATCCTGATCATCGAGGGCAGGGGCGAGAAGCCGGACAGCGCCACCGTGCTCGAGGAGACGCTCAAGCTGGCTGCGCGGCTCATTGGTGAGGAGAACCTGGTACCCGGTCAGCACAACGGCCAATCTGCCCACAAAGCGTTCGCCAACGCGCTGCTCACCTATGGCTGGGACGATAACTTCGAGCCCTATCTGAACGTGATGTGCAACTACAAGCAGTACCTTGACCGCCAGTATGCCGTAAGGTTCCTTCGCAACCAGGGCCGCGATGACCTGGCATGGATCTACGAGCGGATCGCCGCTTGCTGCGCCATGCTGGGCGAGCTCATCCCGCAGGACTTCTCGGCGACCGATATCTTCAGCGACCGCGAGCGGCTGCGTCCCTATTGCATGGTGCTGCTCCAGATCGTTGATCTGGAGGCCGAGGCGCTCGCGCAGCTTGCGTGACCGACGGCCGCATACCGGGGCTCATTACAGAAGATGTCGCCCGGGTGTCGCCCGTGCCTGTGCTTGCCCTGAGCCCGTACCTGGGCGACCTTGAGGAGGGCCGACGTCCAAGGTCGGCAGCAGAGAATCGGCAGCGGCCCGGCCGCACCAGCCCATCGCCGACCTGACCGAGGTTGTGGACACCATGGCACAGGGAGCCCGCTACAGCAGCATTCGGCCCGGCCGGATCTGGCTGGATACCAGCGGCAGGCGCATCCAGGCCCACGGCGGCTCGATCATCGCCGTCGGTGACACCTTCTACTGGTACGGCGAGAACAAGGAGAAGACGGTGCCCGGCTCGGGCATCTGGCACTACGGCGTGCGCATGTACCGCTCGCAGGACCTGTACAACTGGGAAGATCTGGGTCTCGTCCTGCCACCCGTGCTCGACGACCCCGATCATCCGCTTCACCCCGGGCAGTACATGGACCGCCCGCACATCCTCTTCTGCGCCCATACCGGCAAGTACGTGCTCTGGACGAAGATCATGGGCAAGGACGGCATCCAGTTCCAGACCATCGCCGTCGCGGATGCACTCACCGGGCCGTACTCCGTACTCAAGCGTTACCGACCGCTGGGCATGAGCTGCGGCGACTTCGACCTCGTCGTCGAGCCCTCCGACGGCAAGGCCTACTTCTACTTCGAGCGGGTCCACAGCGAGCTCATCTGCGCCGACCTGACCGACGACTACACCGCGGTAACCGGCTTCTACTCGACCCACTTCCCGCGCTCCAATCCGCCGTTCGTGCGCGAGGCTCCGGCGTACTTCCGGCGCGGGCGGCAGCACTACCTCTTCACCTCCGGCACGACCGGCTACTTCCCCAACCGCAGCGAGGTGGCCTGCGCCTGGAGCTACCATGGCCCGTGGAAGTTGCTGGGCGACCCGCATCCCGGCGATCCCGAGCATCGCTCCTTTCGCTCGCAGATCAGCAGCGTGTTCCGCCACCCCAAAAGGAAGGCCCTTTACATCGCCCTGGCCGACCGCTGGCTGACCGACCTGCCCCCTGACCTGCCGGACATCGACCGGGCTTTCGACGCGGCCTTCTCCGCGGAGCATCCCGACCCCACGCCGATGCGAGCCCTGGACGGCATCACCGCGCAGAACACCTCCCTGGCGGGCTACGTCTGGCTGCCGCTCCGCTTCGAAGGCGAGATGGTCCTTCTCGACTGGCACGACGAATGGAGGGTCGAGGAGTACGAATAGACGGGCGACCGGCATCGCCCGAGTAGGCCGGCCACGAGTTTCAGCCGGTCCGCAGCGACCTGCATCCCACCCTGGCAGTCCGGTCAGTCCCGGATCGGCCGGCACCGGTTCCGGTAATGCTCCTCCCATTCCGGGGGGATGGCCCCGGCCACGCGCGCCTTCAGGTGCCCGTTGCGGCCGGCGCAAGGCCGGGCGAGGAGCTTGGGCTCGTCGCCGACGAAGACTACCGCCGGATCATCGCGGTGGGCCTCACTCATCACCAGGTCGCCAACCTGGAGCTGCCGCGCCTCGCGGAGGGTCAACTGTCCGCGACCCAGCTCGACCCGCAGCGGCACCTCGGCCTGGGCCAGCCGGGCCCAGTTGGCGGTTCGCCGCTGCTCTTGATTGGCCCGGTCGCTCCGCACGTAACTCTGCTGACCGAGCCGCGGTAGGATCGACTCCAGGGTGAAGAACGGGTAGCACAGGCTGACCAGCCCGGTGGCGTGCGCCGACTTAACCTCGAAGGCCAGCAGGATGACGATCTCGCTGGCCGCGGTGATCTGCATGAACTCCGGGTTGGTTTCCAGCTCGATGTCGCTGATCTCCACCCGCAGGATCGGTTCCCAGCAGGCCTCGAGATCCTCGATCACCCGCTTGACGATGCGGTTGATGACGCCGATCTCGATCGGGGTCAACTGCCGAGCCTTCATCCCCTGGGCGACTCCCTGGCCGCCGAAGGTCCGGTCGACGAAGGAAGACACCACCGGCATGGCGATGTCGATGATCGCCTGGCCGTGGGTCGGCCCCAGGGTGAACTGATAGGAGCACGAGGGATTGGACAGCGACATGATGAACTCGGCGTAGGTGGTCTGGTCGACGAAGGCGGTGTCGACGTCGACCACCGCGCGCATGGCGCCGGAGAAGGTCGAGCTGAGCAACCGGGCGAAGTTGTCGTGCAGGCTCTCCAGGGTGCGGAGCTGGTCCTTGTTGACCCGCGCCGGGTGCTTGAAGTCGTAGGGAGTGACGGTGTCAGCCATTTCTCTGTGCCTCCTCTCAGACGAACACGTCGCAGGCGTCCCCGCGGACGATGGTGAGCTGGCCCTGCTCCTCGAGCTGACGCACCTGCTGGACGAGCTCCTTGGGTGAAGCCTTCTTCGCTGCCATAGGGCTGCCTCCTTGGGTGACGTCCCTGCTCTGGTGCGCGTGCGTTGGTGGTGCGATCGGTATTGTACGGCGCCGAGGATCCCACCACCAAGCGAAATCTGGCCTCACCTGCAGCAACCAGCCCCGTGGCCGCGATCATGATCGCTGCAGACGCCTCGCGGCAGACGCCCGGCAAAGGAACCGACGGCCAGGTTGCCCGAGGTAAGGCCTGCGCGTATCTTCGCGGCACTGACCGGTCAGCCCCGCCTTCCCGGAGATCTCCGCCCCCTTGGCCGACGACGATTCCCTTCTGCCTGAGCCCCGCGAGTCCCTGCCGGCCGACCTGCAGGGAGCGCTGGACGCCCTCCTGGCCCCGCGAGAGCAGCTCCGGTTCACCAAGACCAGCGACATCCGGCTGGACGGCCGGTTCGGCCCGGCGTACCTGCTGGCCACCGACCAGCGTCTCCTCGCCATCAGCCCGAACGGAGGCCGGTCCGAGGTAACCGAGGTGTCGCTGGCCGAGATCACCGGGGTGGAGGTGCAGGAGCGCTTCGGGACCGGGGCGCTCAGGGTGCGCACCGCCAGCCGAGGCACCACCGTGGCGATCTTCTCGCACTCCCTGGCCGATGAGTTCACCGCTGTCCCGGACCGGATCGAGGCCTTGGTCCGGCAGGTCCGGCCGACCGCCCAGGCAGAGAGTCTGGTGCGGCACCCCGGGCAGCGCGGTCACGTGCCGAAGAAGCGCTGCGGGAAGTGCGGCCAGGTAATCCCGAACTGGATGGGCGTCTGTCCGGCCTGCCTGGACAGGCGCCGGCTGCTCGGTCGCTTCCTGGGGTACACCCTACCCTACTGGCCGCTGGCCTCGGCCAGCCTGCTGATCCTGCTGGGCGCCACCTTCCTGGATCTGACGCCGCCGCTCCTGCTGGGCACCCTCATCGACCACGTCCTCACCCCGGTGGCCGACGCTCGGCGGTCAGGGGCCTGGCTGCAGAGGGTCTCGCTGCCGGCCTTCGGCGAGGTCACGCCCACCGGGGCACTGGCCTACCTGGTCCTGATCCTGCTCGGGGTCCAGGTTTCGCGCAACGCCCTGGGGGCGGTCCGCTCCTACCTGCTGGCGCGCCTCGGCCAGCAGATCACCTTCGACCTCAGGCGCTAGGTCTACCAGCACCTCCATCGGCTCTCGCTGAGCTTCTACAACGACCGCGACACCGGCCGCATCATGTCCAGCGTCACCCAGGACGTCTCGCGGCTGCAGGACTTCCTCAGCGACGGGATGCAGGAGGCGGTGCGGGACGTCCTGACCATCGGCATCATCTGCGCCATCCTCTTCTACCGGAACGCCGGACTGGCCGCCTTCGTCCTTCTGCCCACCCCGGTGATCGTCTTCGTCACCCTGCGCTTCGGCTATCGCCTGCACGTGATCTTCCACCGGCTCTGGCGACGAACCGCGGCGCTGAGCACCCTGCTGGCCGACGTCGTTCCCGGGGTTCGGGTGGTCAAGGCCTTCGCCCAGGAGCAGCGCGAGGTCGACCGCTTTCAGGACCGCAGCCGGGAGCTGCTGACGGGGGAGCTGAAGGCCGCCCGCATTCGCAGCCTGTTCACGCCGATCATGGCCTTCCTCACCTCGCTGGGAACCCTGATCGTCTGGTGGGTGGGGGGCAGGGAGATCCTGGCCGGTGATCTCTCCCTGGGTGACTTCGTGGTCTTCACCGGGTACCTCTGGCAGTTCTACGGACCGGTGGAAAGCCTGTGCCGCCTCAACCACCGGTTTCAGCACTCCGCCACCTCGGCCGAGCGGGTCTTCGAGGTGCTCGACACCACCCCGGACGTCGACAGCGAGCCGAACGCGGTGCCCATGCCCCGCATCCGCGGCGAGGTCGAGTTCCGCCGGGTCACCTTCGCCTACGAGCCGGGGAAGCCGGTGCTCAGAGACCTGAGCTTCACCGTGGCGCCCGGGGAGATGATCGGCCTGGTCGGCCACAGCGGTGCCGGCAAGAGCACCATCATCAACATCATCTGCCGGTTCTACGACGTGCAGGACGGGGGCATCCTGATCGACGGACACGACCTTCGGTCGGTGGAGCTGAAGTCCCTGCGCGACCAGATCGGCGTGGTCCTGCAGGACCCCTTCCTGTTCAACGGCACGGTGGCCGAGAACGTCGCCTACGGCAATCCCGCAGCGGGTCTCGACCAGATCGTGGCCGCGGCCAAGGCCGCCAACGCCCACGACTTCGTCATGGACCTGCCCGAAGGGTACGACTCGGTCCTGGGCGAGCGCGCCGTGCGTCTGTCCGGCGGCGAGCGGCAGCGGCTCTCCATCGCCCGAGCCATCCTGCGCGATCCGCGCGTGCTGATCCTCGACGAGGCTACCTCCAGCATGGACACCGAGACCGAGGCCAAGATCCAGGAAGCCCTGGTCCGGCTGGTCAAGGGGCGGACCACCTTCGCCATCGCCCACCGGCTGTCGACGCTGAAGAACGCCCACCGACTGCTGGTGATCGAGAAGGGCAGGCTCACCGAGATCGGCACCCACGACGAGCTGATCACCCGCGACGGGATCTACGCCCGGCTCTGCCGCATGCAGATGGAGATGTCCCGCATCCGCGCCGTGTAGAGGGATCGCCCGATGGAAGAACCGCTGGCCCTGGACGGAGAGCTCAACCTGCTGGAGGCCGGACGCGTGCGTCTGCGCCACGACGAGTACGAGGACCTGGTCCTCGAGCTCGATGGGGGCGAGACGAACCACGAGGTCCAGGTGCGGCGGAGCTTCCCGCTGAGCGCCCAGGAGGAGTACCTCTCCCTGCGGGACAGCGACGGCCGCGAGCTGGGGATCATCCGCCACCTGGCGGAGCTGGATCCGGTCAGCCGCCGGGCCCTGGCCACCGAGCTGGAGAAGCTCTACTTCGTGCCGCAGATCGTGCGGGTGCTCCGCATCGAGGAGCGTTTCCACGTCCCGCGCTGGGAGGTGGAGACCGATCGGGGTCCGCGAGTCTTCGAGATCCGCAGCGGCCGCAGCGATGTCCGCGTGCTGACCGCCGGCCGCGTCCTCATCCGCGACGCCGACGGCAACCCCTACGAGATCCAGGACTACCGACAGCTCGATCAGGCCAGTCAGGACTTGATCGAGGGGCAGATCTGAGCTGCGGCGCCGGGACACCGGGTGGCGTGGGTGAAGGCCGCGGCTTGCCCACTTCGGGATGCCTGCCCCCGGTTCCGGTCGTGACCATGCTGATCGTGCACGAGGAGGAGACTCACCGATGACGGTAATCGACTTCCATACGCATCCGCACCTCGGCGTGGACGACCTCACGCCCTGGCTCGACTACACCAAGCGATGCGGCATCGACCGGATCGTGCTGCTCAGTGACGTTCTTGGCCGGGGGTACGACCCCACGATCGAGCAGGTCAGGGAGATCAACGACAACCAGTTCGGCCTGGTCGAGAAGCATCGCGGCTGGTGCGAGGGGTTCTGCTTCCTGAACGCGACGAATGAGCCCCGCGCAAGCCTGGAGGAGCTCGACCGCTGCCGCGCGCGCGGCGCGGTAGGGGTGAAGATGGAGGTGTCGACCTTCGCCTCGGACACGCGCCTGAACCCCATCATGCGGCGTCTGGAGGAGCTCGGCCTGCCGCTCCTGCACCACTCGTGGAATACCTGGTCCATGGGCAGGATCTCGTCGCCGGGTTGTCATCAGTCCGACCCGACGGACATCGCGGCTCTGGCCGCGCGCTTCCCCAAGGTCAGGATCATCGCCGCGCACCTCCGTCCGAATGGACTGCGGGGCGTCTGGGAGGTGCGCGAGCACCGGAACGTCTGCTTCGACACCTCGGGAGGGCAGCCGATCACCGGCGTCATCGAGGGCGCGGTGCGGCTGCTGGGCGCGGACCGGGTGCTCTACGGCTCGGACGCGTACTACCCCGACGGCCGGGACTACTCGTCGCAGCTCGCGTGCATCGAGGCAGCGCGGATACCCGACCGCGCCAAGGAGAAGCTCCTGGGGCTGAACGCCCTGCGCGTGCTGGAGGAGGCCCGGCGATGATCATCGACTGCAGCGTTGGCTTCGGTCACTGGCCCTTCGCCCGCTTCGCCGAGGATACCCCGGCCAAGCTCGACAGGGTGCTGGCGAAGGAAGGGATCGACCAGGCGCTCGTTTCGAGCGCCGAGGCCGTCCTGTACGAGGAGCCCGAGGAGTGCAACCGGGAGCTCGTGCGGAAGCTCGCGCGCTTCCCGCGCCTGGTGCCCGTTCCGGTGGCGAGCCCGCGGGTGAAGAGCGCCGCCGCCATCCTGGCCAGGCCCGGCATCAAGGCCGTGAAGCTCATCCCGAACTACCACGCCTATTCCCTGACCGAGGAGCGGGCCGTGGCCCTGTGCGCCCGGGTGGCGGAGCTCGGTATCCCGGTGCTCGTGCAGATGCGCGTCGAAGACGAGCGCGGCCACTACGAGCTCCTGTAGGTTCCCGGGGTGAAGGTGGAGGAGATCGAGTTTCTAGCGGCGCGGCTCCCGAAGCTGTCGATCGTGGCCCTGTGCCCGTATTTCGCCGAAGCGGTCCGCCTGGCCGCGATCCCGAACGTCTTCGTGGAAATCTCGTACGCCGAGATCCTGGACACCCTCGGCCAGCTTTGCGCTAAAGCGCCGGCTGCCAAGGTGCTCTTCGGCAGCCACGCGCCGTGGCTGTACCCGCGGGCCGCGGCGAAGAAGCTCGAGCTCTCGAGCATCGGCAGGGAGGAGCGGGAGGCGATCGGCTGGCGCAACGCCGCACGCCTGTTCGGCTTCTAGACGTGACGCGCTTCGCCGCGGTACCGCGAACCGTCCGTCAGAACCTCAGCACCTCCCGCGCCCTCGCGTAACCCGCATTCCCCTGCGGCCCGCTGCACACCGCCCACTCCTGGGCTGTGGCCTGGCCGGTACCATATCCGCAGACTTCGGTGGTCGAGGCGATGCGGTCGTAGATCAACCTGAGCAGCGCGCGCGCGTTCATCCGGTCGCCCGGCATCAGGCCTATCTTCTGAAGCACGTCAAGGTCCTTCTTGTAGTCCCTGATGAGGCCGCCCGCATGGACGCAGCGCGTGCTCTCGGGGTGGAAGCCGTCGCAGCAGTGGCATGCTTCGCAGTTCCCCTCGACGAGCATGATCTCTGCGTCGGGGTCGCGGCAGATGCGGTGGTAAACCTCATCCAGCGTGTCGTTATCGCGGGTGCCCTCTCCGCCCGTGGCCCCGTACCAGCAGGACATGCACATCAGGTGGTGGGGACGGATGCGCAGGACCGGGTCGCTGCGGATTCGGTCGACGCTGAGGCGGCGGGCCGTGGCGCACTCCTCACCAGGCCGATCGAACACCAGGTCCTGCCAGCCCCTGGCGCGCACGGATTCGTAGGCGCCACTGCGGGCCAGCGGGCAGCCTTCCCAACCCGGCGTGTCGTGAGCGCAGATGCCCGCGGGCGTCTCGACGCGCTGGAGCAGCAGCTCATACAGATACCGCGCGCGACGGGTGTCGCCGGGGCTCAGCCCGAGGCGCTGCAGCACGTCGAGATCGCGCTTGCGATTGCGCACGCCTTCGAGATCGATCCGGGCGTAGTCGCCTTCCTGCAGCATCGTGTAGTGGGGGACACGGTCCGCGTCCGAAACCAGACGGATGCAGGCCGCCGGGTCCCGTTTCACGAGCTTCAGCACGGCCAGCGCCTCCTCCCGGCTCCCCAACAACGGGCATGCCGCTCCGCCGGCCACGCACACCGTGCCGAGCAGTTGCCGGGCGGGTATCTCAACCGCCGCCGCATCGCACAGACTGCCGTTGAGCATCTTGCCGGGATACGACATGGGCAGGACTCCTCGGCTCAGGGAGTTGGCGTCAACCAGGATGAGGGGTGCGGCGGCAGGGGGCCCGACCGCCGCCTGGTCAGGCGCTGTCCTCCGGCCAAGCCCGCTCCACGGACACCTCAGGCATGGGGTAGTGCTTCAGGTTCAGGGTGTAGATGCGGCCGCCACTGCGCATGGCCGTCGCGGCCAGCAGTGCATCGTGCAGGTCCAGTCCATGGCTTGCATGCCACTGGCGGTACAGCCGCGCGGCGTCATCCACGACAGCCTGGTCCACCGGCGCCGTACGGAGCTGGGAGAGCAGCAGCACCGTGGCCGCCTCCTCCTCGGGACGCATGAAGCAGACGATCTCCGCCCGTTGCATGGCACCCAGCCACATCTCATACGCGGGATCGCCGGCCAGCCGACGCAGGCATTCCGTCGCCCGCGGGTCTCCCCTGAGCTGCCAGATCAGTAGATCCGCGTCCACGTACGCTCTCATCCGTGACCCCGCTCCAACGACGCTCGGAACGCCTGTCGCGCCTGCCCCACCGTGACGTCGGGTGACTCCTCCCGCTTCCACGCTCCCTGAGTCTGCGCGAACACGTCCATCTGCGCCCCGGCGCTCACGGCCTGGGCGTACTGACGAATAGCGCTCTCCAGCACATCCTTCTTGCTGGTCTTCAGTTGCCTGGCCAGCCAGTCGATCTGCTGGGCTACGCCCTCATCGATCCTGGCGGACACGATCTTGTCCATCGACGCTCTCCTGATCCCGCTGTTCCGGATGTCTCTTACGTCTACAAGATAACGTAAGCATGGCCGGATCACCAGGACCAGCGGGCTTTCATGGCGATAGCAGGCGCAGGCGCTGCAAATCCTGGCTCGATCCCTCCAGAAAGACGATTCGCCGGACACCTTGTAGCGGACGGCCATCTCAGGCGTTGCCACCGCCGCACCGTCTCCGGGTTCCGGGCCAGGTCAGCCAGCGGGCCTATTCCTCGGCGATCCGGTGCATGACGCCGTACGCCTCGGCCGGTCGGTCCTCCGGCCGCACCGCGAGTATCGGGACCACCACCACCTCAGGCGCCATCGTCTCCATGATGTGGCGGAAGGCTTCGATAGCCTCCTCCGGTCGCGCGGGGACAAGGCTGTGCCGGCCTGAACCGGCTATTACCTGACTTGGTCCCCCAGCCGCCGGCGGTGGCCCTGCAGCGCCCCGCACGCAGGCCTGTGTCCTCGCCGCTACGGCGCTCGCTCGGGCAGCGTTTCGAGTAGCCGAGGGCGCGGCAATCGTGCGCCCGATTCCTCAGCGCAGCAGCAGCATCTTGCGCACCTGCCGCAGGCCGCCGGCCTGCAGATCCAGCAGGTAGATCCCCGAGGCTGCGGGCCGGCCTTGCTGGTCGCGGCCGTCCCAGTGGACGGTGTAGACGCCCGCCTGCTGCTCGCCGGTCACCAGGTGGCGCACCGCCTGGCCGGCAAGGTTGTAGAGCGTCAGTTCCACCCGAGCGCGCGCGGGAAGCTGGTACGGGATGAGGGTCTGGTCATTGAAGGGGTTGGGGTAGTTCTGCCGCAGGGTCGGAGCTGCGGGGCGGGCCTCGGGCAGCGAGTGGACCACGGTTGCCGGATCGCGGGTGTCCAGCCGGTACACGCCCCAGGTGGTGGCCACGGAGAGCGCCTCCGGCGCCAACGGATCCACGGCTACATCGAAGTACCAGGGGTACCCGCCGATGCCCGGGTCGAGCTGCTGCCAGGAGTGGCCCGCGTCCCGGCTCTGGTAGAGCGCGCGGCTGGTGACCAGGTAGAGCCGCTTGGGGTCGGCCGGGCTGAAGCGCAGCCGGACATTGGTCCAGTCGCCGAAATCGGACCGCAGCAGCGGCTGCCAAGTCGTTCCCGCATCCCTTGACCGGTACACCCCACGGCTGGTGACCGCATAGAGCGTGGAATCATAGCTCGGGTGGAACTCCAGGGCGAGGACCGGCTCGTTGGGCGCCACGGCGCCGGCCGGCGACCAGTGCACGCCCCCGTCGTCGCTGGTCCACAGATCCTCGTCGACGGAGGTGCACAGCCAGACGGGGTTGTGGGGATCCGCCGCCAGCCCTTGGGGTCTGGTGATGACAAACCCGCTGGCGGCCACCGGTCGATGGATCTCCCAGGTGGCGCCGTAGTCCTGGCTCCGCCATACCTGGCCGCCGTCGCCGGCATAGTAGAGGCCCGCCTGCTCCGGTACTGCGAGAAGCTGGGGATAGGTCCAGCTCGCCGCCGTGGAAAATCCGTATCCCGCTGGGTCTTGGGGATCGATGTAGATCTCGGGAGGACCCTGGAGCCCGTTGCTCATCAACCCGGTCCTGGTCCAGGTATTGCCCCGGTCGGTCGTGCGCCAGAGGCCGGTGGTGGTGGACACATACCACACCCGCGGATCGCCGGGCGCCACGGCGATGCCGGAGATCACCGCCTGACGCGGGTCCTCGGGCAGGTCGACCGGGGTCGACGGCCCGGCCGAATCTGCGCCCCCCGGGTCAACCTCTCCCTGCCGGAGCACGGTCAGACTGAACGGCGGGCTGCGGCCTTGGTTGCCGGCCAGATCCTCGACCTCGGCGACGACCAGATAGGTGCCGGGCGGCGGATCGGCCCACACCCCCTCGAAGCCGTCCACGCCTCGCGCCAGCGGAACCAGGGCCAGGGGCAGGGTGTCCGGCAGGCTGCAGATCCGGGCCTGTGCGACTAGAATCCTGCTGCCGTCCTGGATCCAGCGGTCGGCCACCAGCACGGCTACGCCCGCGGCCGTGGCCTGGGCGCGCACCAGGGTGATCCGGGGAGGCGTCTGGTCCGTGCCCGGCGCTACCTGCACCGAAAGGGTGTCCTGCCAGGTCTCATATCCACTGTCGGCAGCCAGCTCGAAATCGAGGCGGCTTCCTGCCTCGAGACCGGCATCGAGGAGGAACTCCGGCGACTGGGTGCTGCGCGCCAGGGACGGCCCGGCCTCCCCGAAGAGGACCGCTGATCCTCCGTAGGCCTGGACCCGCGAGTGCAGGCAGCGCAGCGAGAACCGCAGCGCCCCCAGCAGCTCGGGCCGGGTGTCGGCCAGGGCAAGGTTCAAGCAGAAGAACTCCCCGGCCTGGGGCAGACCGTCCCGGTTCCCCAGCGAATCGACCACCACCGCCGCCTGCAGGTGCTGGCGGGCGGCCAATCCGGACACGGGGATCCGCGCCGTCCCGCTGAGGAGATCGCCGCTGTAGAGGTCGAGGCGAACCTCGGCGGTGTGCGAACCGGTATAGCCGGGGGTCAGGCGGATCGCGGGCCAGGCACTCCCCTGGACCAGGGCACCGAAGCTCCGCTGACCGACCTCGAGATCGGCGAAGGTCGCCCGTTCCCGGAGGATCTCGACCTGCGGATCGGCGCACCGCACGACCGCGCTGACCTGCCGCGCCGGGAACCCGCCCAGATTGGCAAGCTGGAAGGTCAGAGTCACCTGTTCGCCGGCCACCACGATGCCGTCCCCGCTGGCATCCTCCAGGTCCACCGCAGTGGCCTGGAGCAAGGGCCGTGCAGCCTCCACCTGCACGACGGCCTGCCCGGACTCGAAGCGTAAGTCGGTGAGGCGGATGCTCTGCGTCCCATCGACGCTGACCGAGGCGGGGTTGGTCTCCGGGGAAAAAGCCCGGTACCGTACCCCGTCGAAGGGATCGGTGGCATCGCCGAGGTTGCCGGCGTGGGCCTCGGTGTAGGCCGGGTCGTGCGCCCAGAAGTCGAGGTTGTCCCCTCCCTGGGTCGCGTCGGCCTCCTGCCCCAGGGGATATCCGGCGTCCAGGTACCGGCCATCGGCGCACTCCAGGTCCACCCGCCAGCCCGGTCCCCTGCCATCGGTCGGCAAGGTCCGCTCTACGTGCCAGACCAGCAGCCCCTCGCCCGGGAGGTGGCGGTCGTACCAGGTCGCCGCGCGGGTGCGGTACTCCAGCAGGTAATACTCGCGGGCGGTCAGCGGGATCTGGAGGATCGCCCCACCCGCGCCCACCGGCGCCAGGCGAACCTCCTGCACGGGCTCGGTCAGCTCGATCACCTCGCTCCAGCCCAGGCGGGCCCGGCTCCAGACCGACAGGCTGTTCGGGCCGTCGTCCCCGTTCCATCCCAGTGCCCCCCACCCCATCAGGTCCCACGCTCCCACCCCGGCAGAGTCTTCTTCGGGTGGTGCGCCGGGCCTGCTCAGGTAATCGGTGTCGTACAGGTCGGACACCCCCAGCACATGGCCGTATTCGTGGCAGATCGCGCCCGCGACCTCGACGAAGATCCGGCCTTGCTGCACCGTGCCTTGGGTCGGCGCAATCCGGATCGGCTGGCCGGAAGCCCCGGTATCCGCCGTGGCGATCTCCTCCTCAAACCCCAGGTTACCGATCCCGGTGGCCGGGCCCAGCAGGAGACGGGTCGGCACCTGCGCCAGCACCAGGAACAGGGCGTCGACCACCCCGTCGTCGTCACCGGAGTCAGGTTTCCCGTCCGCCCCGTCGTTGTCGAAGCGCGCGAAGTCGATCTCCGCGTCGGCCTGCCGCAGCACCTCCAGCGCGAGCCGTCCGTACTCCCCTGGCTGGGTGGACTCGGCAGCGAGGTAGGCCGATGCCGGCTGCGCCGCCGTGTATACCCGCGGTGCCACCTGGCCGCGCACCTGCAGCCGGCCGAAGGACATGGCGTCGTAGAAATGGCTGAGGGAGCCCGGCCGGTCAGGGGCGAGCAGCTCTCCGGCCCAGGACGGTATCTCAACCCGGGCGTCTTCCGGGAAACGGGCGAACAGGACGAGGGCCTGGCGGGTGCCGGTGGTGGGACTGAGGGCAGGCTTGGCCGCCGCCAAGGCCGCACCAGGCACAATCCGTGGAGCTGCAGGGCCGGCGCAGAGGAACCGGTCAGCCCTTGCCGGAACGGTCAGGCACAGGATGACCGCGATGACCGGGAGGATAACGCGCATGCGCCGCTTCCAGGCAGGAGTCCAGAGCCTCAGGTCCGCGGGGCGGTGAGGATGGCAGGAAGAACGAAGCAGCTCTTTGGGCGGTCGGTCAAGCAAGGGGATGCCAGCAGTGGGGGGGGGGGGGGGGGGGGGG
>JBAZUN010000045.1:0-21977 GCA_041661365.1 Candidatus Latescibacterota bacterium | reverse complement strand
CGGGGTTCCCTTGCGGTCCAGCTCGGCGATGGTCAGGGTCCGGTCGACCGGGGTGGCCAGCTCGGTCTGCCTCACACCGCCCGGCCAGAGCAACCGCACGAACTCCACCGTGTCCGCCTCGGCCAGGCCGAAGATGAGCGGTCCTCGGCGGCGGACCTCCAGCTTCTGCAGGCGGGTGGCGGTCTTCACCTCGACCTTGGTTCCCAGGCCGTCCCGGTTGCTGCCCAGTCCCTGGGTCTGCACCCGCAGCCAGTGGCCGGGACCGGATTCGTTCCACCGCATGATGCCGTCGGCCCACAGGTCGGGCAGGCCGTCCCCGTCGTAGTCGGCCAGGTGGACCAGGGACAAGTCGCCGGTCCGGTCCAGCTCGGACAGGACCGGCTCCAGGCCGGCGTTCCGGGCCTGCAGCACCCGCAATCCGCCGCGTCCGTAGGCGATCAGGTCGAGGTCGCCGTCTGCGTCGAGGTCAGCGACGGCCAGGCCCCGCGCCTCCTCCAGGCCGGTGGGTATCACCGCGACCTCGGCGAAGCGTTGGCCGGCCTGGCCGCGCCAGAGCCGGACCGCGCCATCGGCGGCCAGAACCGCCAGGTCCATCTGCGCGTTCTGGTCGAAGTCCTCGACGCACAGGTCGCGGGCTCCTGTCGTCCCCGTCAGGCCAAGATCGGCCGCCACCTCGCTGAAGGTTCCGTCCCGGTCGTTGGTCCAGACCTGAAGACCGGCGTTGCCGAGCAGGACCAGGTCCACGTCGCGGTCGTTGTCCAGGTCGGAGAAGATCGCCTTGCGGGCCGCCAGGGCCGGGTCCAGTCCGGCGGCCGAGGTGCGGTCGGTGAAGGCGGCCCGGCCGTCGTTGGTCCACAGGCGGGTTCCCGCGGCCGTGGCCAGGAGGAGATCCAGATCGCCGTCGTGGTCAGCGTCTCCGGCAAAGGCGGCCGTGGCTGACAGCGGCAGAGGCACGCCCTCGTCCCAGGTTGCCGGCCCCTGGCGCCGGTAGACCCGCACCGGGTCGCCGCTGAGCACCAGGTCGGTGTCGCCGTCGTTGTCCAGGTCGACGGCGCAGGCGCGGACCGGACCGTCGGTCACCGGCAGCCTCAGCCCCAGATCCCGGGGAGAGGCCAGGACGTCGTTCTCCTGTGAACGCAGCAGCAGACGGTCGGTGAGGAGGAGCAGGTCGTCGTCGCCGTCCCGGTCGTCGTCCACCGGTAGGGCATCGCGGAGACTGGACGCTCCCGCTATTCCCACCGCGGTGGAGAGGCGAATGGCCCGATCCGGAACCTGATCCGTCGGCTCGATCCCCTCGGCGTCGATGACGGCCTCGGCGTACCGCCCCTGACCTTGGTATCCCGAGCTGACGCCGCGATGGCCGGCCTGGTTGAGCCGGTTGAACTCCTGCAGGGCATTCCGCCACTCGGTCATCCGGCCCTGCTGACGGTACTGGCCGGCCAGGGCATAGTACGCCGACACGTTGAAGGGATCTAGCCGGATCGCCTCCTGCAGACTGGCGACGGCCGCGTCGGTCTGGCCCAGCTTGGCCTGCGCCTGGCCCAGGTAGTAGAGCACCTGGGGGTCCTCGGGAGCGGCCGCGTGCACGGTCTCCAGCGACCGCAGGGCTTGCTCGTATTCGCGGCCCTGGGCGCTGGTGATCAGCCCGAGGGTGTAGTGGGCCTGCAGCAGGTGGGAGTCGAGGCTCAGCGCCTGCCGCAGCGAGACCCCGGCGCTGTCGTACTTCCCCAGGCTGTAGTAGGCGATCCCCAGGTTGGCGTGGGCGAGGGCGTACCGCGGGTCGAGGGCCAGGGCAGCCGCGAACTCCTCGCGGGCCCTGGTGTAGTTGTGCTGGTCCATGTAGACCACGCCCTGGTTGTTCAGCCGGCGCGCGGTCTGATCCCCCTGGCCGCGGCTCTGGCGGCAGGCCGGCAGGAGGCTCGCCAGCAGCGCCACCGCGGCCGGCAGAACCCAGCCGCGCAGGGAGCGCGGGAAGGGGGTGCGACCGGGCTGCCGACGGACCTTGACGCGATTCCGGGCCATGGCTATATTTCGCCCCCACAGCATGGCGGGCGGGAGTAGCTCAGTTGGTAGAGCTCCACGTTGCCAACGTGGTTGTCGCGGGTTCGAGTCCCGTCTCCCGCTCCACTTCTTGCGATTGAGCGCGACCTCAGCCGTCGCGGCAGACAGCCCGGTCGGCAATCCCGACCGGGCTGTTCCCTTGTACTCTCATACCCTCGACGATCCCCGGTTCAGCCACCGGCGTTGAGCAGCCGGGCGAGCTGCCGGTCGAGCTGGTCGATGAGCTTCTCGTAGGGGTTCTTCTCGAGGTAGCGGGCGTACTGCCGGCGGTTCCCCTCGGCCGTGCTGACGTCGTCGATCACCAGGTCGTAGACCCGCCACTGACCGTTGACCAGGTGCAGCCGGTAGGTGACGCTGACCTCCTCCTTCTTCAGCGGCACCGCGGCGCGGACCTCGGCCTTCTTCCCCTCCACCTTCTCCTCGCGGTAGTTGAACCGGCCTTCGCGGTAGTAGCGGACGAAGCTGTCGAAGTTCCGCTCCTGCACGATGCCGCTGAAGGTGCGCACGAAGTGCTCCCGCTCGGCCTCGGCCCGGCCTTCCCAGTTGGTTCCCAGCGCAAGCCGACTCAGCTCGCGGAAGTCGAAGGCCGCGTTGATCTGCTCCTTCAGCCTGGTCCGCAACGGCCCGGAGAGGGAATCCCCCGGAGCCTCGGCCAGGATGCGCTGGATCTCCGCGTCCCTGGCCCGCAGGAACTCGGTGGGACCGGAAGGTGAAACCGCGGCCGCCGGAGGCGCTGGGGCAGCGACCGTCGCAGTGTCAGGGCCGGTCGTATCAGCGGTGACCCCGGTGCCCAGGACCACCGCGGTGTCCTGACAGGTCGAATCCGCGTTCGCGGCCGTTCCCTCGGCGTTTGCGGTCACTGCCTCGGTGGCCGCGGTCGCCGGGCAAAGCGGGCTGGCCACGGCCACGGCCAGCAGCAGGGCAAGGATCGATCCGGTGAAGCGGTTCATGGTGCCATCCCTTCGCATGACGAAATCCTCAAGGCCGGGTTGGACCGGCCTCCAGGCAGTCGCAGTAGTCGTGGATCAAGCCGCGCTCCGCGGCGTCGCGCCGCCAGACGCGCAGGTCGGCGTAGTCGGCCGCGGCCCGCGAGTGGGTCGAGTTGGCGTCGGTGAGCACCTGGATACTCACCGTGCGCTCGGCCGGCTGGTCGCCCAGCTTCAACTGGTAGTCGCGGAGCAGGTCGACCTGCTCGAAGGTCCATCTCCCCAGCCGCTCCCCGCCGCTCTCGACGACGAAGAACCACGGCCGCAAAGGCTTGTTGCGGCGGTCCACCGTGCCCACGGGCAGGGTGGTACTCCAGACGTACTTGAGCTGCTTCGGGGTGTGGAGCAGCCAGTTGAAGGAGAAGACCACGAAGATCCCGCCGGCGCTGTCGTTCAGCTCGTTGCGTCGCTCGTCGGCCCCCTCGGGGAGGACCGTCGTCCGCCAGCACCAGGTCATGATCGGGTACTCGCGCGGGTTCCAGCGCATGAACTTGCCGATGATGACCGAACTTCCCTCGTCGCGGGCCTCCAGGTACCGCTTCCCGTTCGCCTCCTGGACCAGGTAGTGTCGCGGTTTACCCTCGTCCTTGTCCTTCCAGATCAGGCTCCAGCCGACCGGCGGCTTGCCCGGCGGGGTGGTGGTGAAGTCCTCGAGCACGATGTACTCGCTGCCGGTCAGGCGGGCGACGACCACCGGGAGGGAAAGCTCCCTGGTCACGGCCTCTCCGGCCAGTTCGCGGAGGCGGTGGCTGAGGCGCTGACCGTTGACCTCGAGGTCGACCAGCCTCCAGGCGTCTTCGCTCCGCGACCAGGTGGAGACGGCCGGTACCGGACCGGAGGAGAGGTCCACCTCGAGATAAGCGGTCCCGGTGTCGGCCTCTGCCTGCACTCCCTGTAGCCGGATCTCCCGCACCCCGCCGCGGAGATGCGCGGCCAGGTCGGCAAAGGCGCGCCGGCGGCAGGTTGCGGCGAGCTGTTCCTCGGATATCGTCACGAGCTGACGTAGGTCCTTCGGACGGAGCGCGCGGTCGTAGTCGGCCAGGGAGCGCTCGACGTACGACCCGAAGGCCCGACGAGTCAGGGTTCGGGCGTCGAGGCGATCGGTCATCCGGGACTCCAGGGCCTGCCGCAACTCGGTCTCCTCCAATCCGACCAGGCCCTGGAGGACGGTCAGGTCGGCTTCGAGCTGTTGGCGTAGTTCACCGGTGGCGTCGGCCCCGGCGGTTCCGACCGACAGCAGCAGCCAGCAGATCGTCCCGATGGTCGCACTCCGCTTCTTCATCACGGCCTCTTCAGGGCAACCCCGCCGGCGGTCTTCTCCAGCTCGGCCAGCTTGAGGTTGCGGTGGTACACGGCCTCGTGAAAGGCCTGCTCGAGCCGGGCCCAGGTCTCGAAGGCGGTGACGAGATCCTTGAGGGTGTCCGGGTCCAGCTCGTATTCGCTCTGCGCCTCCTGCAACCACTGACGGGCCAGGTGACGGGACTCGTCCGCCGACGCCTGATCGAGATCGGCCCGCTGGTATTCGGCGTAGGCCCGACGGACGTCCAGGGCCAGGGCCCGGCCGGCGTCGCGCTCGCGGGTCTTCAGCTCTTCGTACGCGGCCCGGGTCTTGTCGGCCTCGGCCCCGAGCAGTCCCCATTCGAACGACTGCCTCACCCCGACGAACAGGCCGGCGTTGAAGTAGTTGAACTCGTCCTTGACGAACGGGTTGTGCTGGTCGGTGCGGCCCGGCGCCGTGGCGTACCGCACCCCGCCGGCCAGGTAGACCTGCGGGTAGAAGGCGCCGCGCGCCGCGCGGTACTGGGCCTGCCGGGCCGCCAGACCGGCCTGCAGGCGTCGCCAGTCGGGACGGTTGGCCTCGGCCGCGGCGATCAGCTCGGGCAGGGGCGGAACCGCGGCCTCGACCGGGGCCAGCCATTCATCGGCCAGCATCAGCGGTGCGTCCTCGGGAAGGCCGGTCTGCCAGGCCAGCGCGGCCCGCGCCAGGGTAACCTTCTCCTCGGCCTCGCGCCGGCGTTCGGCCAGCTCGATCATGGCCAGCTTCAGCTTGTACCCGTTGGCCAGCGACAGGGACTCACGGCCGGCCAGCTCGGCCTGCTTCTCGGCCAGCTTGGTCGCCAGCTTGGCCGCCAAGTCGCGCAGGTCCTGGGCCAGGAGGAGACCGTAGTAGAGCTTCTTCACCGCCAGCGTCACCTCGGCCCGCTTCTCGTCCAGGGCCGCCTCCTCCACGGCGACGCCACCGGTCGCGGCCCGACCGAGGTTGGTCAACTGCCCGAAGGTGTACAGGGGCTGGACGAACTCCAGCTCGGTGCGGTTGAACGGCCCGAGCGACCGGAAAAACCCGGTCGAGTCGTCGAGGGTGCCGAAGACGTTTCCCCGGGCGTCCGGCACCAGGCCGTTCTCGCTGTCGAGCCGCAGCCGGGGCAGCAGGCGGGCGGCCCTGGCCTGCCGCAGCACGGCCCGGGCGCCGGCCACCTTCCACGCGCCCTGGGCGATCTCCGCGTTGCGACTCATGGCGCTGTCCACGAGTTCCTCGAGGGTGTAGACGCGACCGGTCGGCTCCTCGGCGCGGACCGGCGCGGCCAGGGCCGCCATCAGGGAGCAGGAGCAGAGCAGGACTCGACCGCGCATCTCAGGGCATCCCCGTGCGACGCCGAGCCAGGGTCTCGCGGACCGCTCCGGCCTCGGTCTGCAGCGCCGCGTGGCTCAGGTGGGTCAGGCACAGCCAACCGACCAGGATCCAGAAGAGCTTGCGCATCCGCTTGGCGATGCCCAGGGACAGGCCGGTGGCCGGGTCGAGGGCCAGCGCCGTGAGCAGGAAGACCTGGCCGCCCTCGAGGACCCCGATGTTCGACGGCATGAAGAAGAACAGGGAGTTGATCATGACCGTCAGCGCGGTGATGAGGAAGGAGACCGAGAAGTCGGCGTGCACCCCGAGGGCGCGCAGGATGAGGTGGGTCTCCCAGGCTCCGAGGAGCCATCCCGCACTGTGAAACCCCAGAACCAGCAGAAAGCGTCCCCGGCAGTTCCGGTAGAACGAGGCGATGTTCTCGTCGATCCGCGTGGCCTTGGCCAGGCGGCGCTCGAACTGGTCGGTGCGCATGCCGAGCCGGGACAGCAGGCCGAGCAGCGAGGAGAACAACCGCCGCTGCTGACGCCACAGCACCAGGGCCAGCAGGATGGCCAGGAGGAGCAGGATGGCCAGACCGGCCTTCACCGTCACCGGCAGGGCCAGGGGCAGGGTCCAGTAGAGCACCACCAGGCCCAGACCGAGCGCGCTGAAGGCCAGACCGGTGATGAGCTGCGCCGCCTTGTTGACCACCACCGAGGCCAGACCGGCCGAGGTCGGCGCCTGCGACCTGAGCAGGTAGGCCTTGAGCGGCTCGCCGCCGAGGTTGGCCAGCGGGGTGAGCTGGCTGACCGCGTCGCCGGCCAGCTTGGCCATGAACAGGGAGTGGAAGCGCGGGCGGAACGGACCCGGGGGAAAGGCGAAGGCCCAGGCGGCCGAATTGGTCAGGTGCCAGCCCAGCGCCACCAGGAGCACCAGCGGAAAGGTTCCCTTGAGGACGACGAGGTTGCGCCAGATCTCCCCCGGACCCAGTCGGCCGATGAGGTACCCCAGGAAGAGCAGGCCGAGGCCGGGGATCAGGATCCGGAGCAGTCTCACCGCGGCTCCTCGACGGCGATCGGAGCCTCCTGGTGCAAGGCCAAGGCGCGCGCCCGCTGCAGCATCTTGCCCTGGGAGAGGATGACGCCGCCGGCGGCTGCGTGCAGCAGCGTGATCAGGATCCAGTAGACCGCGTCCAGGCTGTTGGCCAGCATGGCCAGGAAGAGCACGAAGGAGAGGAAGTCCCGCTTGGCGACGAAGCCGTACCGCTGCATGGCCCGCTGGATCCATCCCTTTTCGCTGTCGGGCAGCTCCTTGGCCAGGTCCCGCAGGTAGTGCTGCAGGCTGCCGCTCCCCGACCGGCGAGCGTAGGCGTACAGGGTGGCCAGGGTGAGGAGGAGCGCCCCTGCCGCCGACAGCCACAGCCCGAGGTAGAGCGACTCCCCGGGGTGAACCCGCTGGATGCCGAAGAGGAGGCCGACGTACCCGCACAGGTAGGCCAGGTTGTCGGTCACCGTGTCGAACCAGGCGCCGAACTTCGATTCGCACAGCTTCACCCGGGCGATCTCGCCGTCGCAGCGGTCGAGTACCGCGGCCATCTGCCAGAGGAATCCGGCCAGGGCCAGACGGGGATACGAGTCGCCGTGGGCGATCAGCCAGGCGCTGGCCAGGCCGGTGGTCAGCACCAGGAGCACGGTCACCAGGTGGGGACTGATCCCGGTGTCGATGAGCAGCTTGCTGATCGGGATCGAGACCCGCGCGTTGAGGTGGCGGGAGACGAAGCCGCTGGTCGGCTTGGTGACCTGGCCGAAGAGCATCGCCTTGGCGCGCCGGGCGCCGCGCCGGTCGGGTACCGGCCGCCAGCGGGGCGGTGCCGAGTAACGGACGACCGCGGCTTCCCCTGCCGATCGCCGCTCGAGGAAGGGCCGCAGGCCGGCCGCCGCCTGCCTCAGGGGCTCGCCGGTCAGCAGGTCCGCGCTGCAGAGGAAGGCGCCGGTGCTGACCGGGGCGCCGGGAGCGGCCGGGACGAAGGTCGCTCCCCCGGGGCCGGCGTTGACCGACGACCAGGGGTGATCGCCGGGAGGAGCCTCCGAGGTCTGCATTGCCAGCCCGGCCTGATCCAGGCCGCCGGCGACCAGCTCCTGCAGGGACGAGGCGTGGTGCACGTGGTCGCCCAGCACCACCAGGACCGCCTCTCCCTCGGCGAAGTGGACCGCGTCGGCCTGGCTCCAGACCACGATCTCGAGGGTCAGGGGGAGTCGTCGCGCCAGTCTCGAGATCGGGAGCGGCGCCTGGTCGGGCACCAGCACGGTGAGTCGTTTGATCCCGGTGCGCGCCATGGTGCGGATCCCCCGGTCGAGGAGGGGGAGACCGGCCACCCGCCGGGCCGTGGCCCGGGTCGCGTCGGGCCGATCCTCGAAGACCAGCAGTCCGTGCCGGATCACCGCATCCCTCCCTCGGCCGCTCCGGATCGCGGCGCCGCGGGGGCGAACAGATGGACCCGCTGACGCACCCGGCGCAGGTCCTCGGGGGTGTCGACGTCGGCCCAGGGGAGCTCGCCGCAGTCCCAGGCGACCATCGGCAGGCCGTGGTCGACCAGCCGCTGCACGGCCTCCAGGAAGTAGCCGCGGCAGGCCTGAGGCTCCAGGGTCACCTCCTCGAGAGCCTGCCGCAGGCCTTCGACCCCGGCTCCGGAGAACCGCATCATCCCCACCGACTCGGCGTCGGTGTCTTCGGCCGCGAGGTGCTTGCCCACGCGCACGACCCGCCCTTGGCGCAGCTTGACCTTCATGTCGTCCTCATCGTACGCCGCCTTGCGGGAGACGACCAGGCAACCGGTTCCGGTCGTGCCCAGCAGACCGGCGAGGAGATCGGGGTGGAAGACCACGTCGCCGTTGATCAGGATCAGTTCGTCGGCCATCAAGCGGCGAACCGTCCATAGGGAGATCAGGTTATCGGTAATCGTGCACAGGGGGTTGTACAGGAGCTGGAGGCGCAGGGGGCCGGAACGGCCGGCCAGGGTCTCGCGCACGCGCTGAACGCCGAAGCCGCAGACCACCAGGGCCTCGGTGACCCCGGCCTGCTCCAGGGCGTGGAGCTGCTGCTCCAGGATGCAGCGTCCGTCCAGCGGCAGCAGGCACTTGGGCAGATCGGTGGTGAACGGCCACAGGCGCCGGCCGCGGCCGGCGGCGAGGATGATGGCTTGCATGGGGCTTCTCGACCAGCGCAGGCTGCCGGAGAGGAGGCGGGCCAGGGTGCGGATGCGCGCGCCGCGGCCGGTGCCTGAGCACCGCGTCGGGGAGGAGCGGTAACGGACCGGCCGCGATCGGTGGTGAACCTTGGGCAATATAGAAACAAAGGATAGGGACGTCAACGAAGGCGGTCGCCGTCGCGCGGCGGCGGTCGAGACGGGACAATACGCGGGGTGAGCGATATATTTCTGGCGGTCCGATCCCTCCCACCTGGCGGCAGACCCCCTTGGCCGAATACCCTCCGGCACCACTCGACCGACCATCCGACCGCGGCGCCGAGACCGAGCGCGACATGCGCGACCTGGCCCAGGGCGCCCTGATGAGCTTCGTCGGCAGGCTGGGTCGGATCTCTCGCGGCGCCTTCCTCTGGATCGTCCCCGTCCTCTACGGGCTCGACGTCCTGGGACAGTATACGATCACCTGGGGCGTGATCGCGGTGCTGAGCTGCCTGGGGCGATTCGGCATGCAGCGGGGGGTGCTGCGGTTCGTCGTCGAGGGTCGGGCCGCCGGCGACGAGAGGCGGGTCGAGGCGGTCCTGGCCGCGGGGTTGAGCCTGTGCTTGGTGATGAGCCTCCTCACCACGGCGGGGATCTACCTGGCCGCGGACTGGATCGCCGCGGCGTATGACCTGCCGAGCACCTCGGCCCTGCGCATCATGGCCTGGACCTGCCCTCTGATGAACCTGGGGTGGGCTCTGCTGGCCGCGACCCGGGCCCTGCGCATCATGCGGTACGAGGTCTACGCGATGTCGATCTGGGGCCCCCTGGTCCTCCTCCTCGGCGCCCTGGTCGCCAGCCCGTTCCACCTTGGTCTCGACGGCGTGGCCTGGGCCCAGCTCGCCATGGCGATCGCCTGTTTCGCCCTGGGGCTCTACTATTTTACCCGTCACTTCTCCCTGCTTCGGTGTTTCCGGCGGCTGCCTTCTCGATCGGTGTGGCGCGAGCTGATCCGGTTCTCGATCCCGGTCACGGCCACCGATCTGTTGTCCAGTACCCTCACCCAGCTCGACGCGCTGATGCTGGGGTGGTTCGTCGCCGATGAGCGCGTGGCACTCTTCCGCCTGGCCCGGCTCATCGCCTCGGTGCTGCTCAAGGCGCCGCAGGCCTTTGATCCGATCTTCAGCCCGGTGGTCAGCGAGCTGGCCTTTCAGCGGCGGTTCACCGAGCTGAAGCACCGGTTCGTGGCGATCTCGCGCTGGGTGCTGATCATCAACCTGCCGATCGGCGCCGGGATCCTCATCGTCGCCGACCAGCTCCTCGGCTGGCAGGCAGGGAAGGAGCTGGCCAGCCTGGGCAGCGCCGAGATGACCGTCGGCCTGCAGGTGCTGCTCCTGCTCTGCGCCGGCACCATGGTGCAGAGCGCCTTTGCCCTGGCCGAGCCCCTGCTCATCATGACCGGAAAGCCGGTTCTCAACCTGCTGAACAACGGCCTCTGGCTGGCGACCAACTTCCTCCTCAACCTGTGGCTCATCGATCGGCTGGGGCTCCTCGGCGCGGCGATCGGGGCCGTGGTCGCGATCCTCCTGGTCAACGGCCTGCGCCTCCTCCAGGTCTACCTCATCCACCGCATCCATCCCTTTGATCGGACCCTGGCCAAGCCGGCGCTGGCAGCGGCGATCGCGGCCGTCGTCGGCTGGTGCATCCACCACGGGCTGGCGGGAGGCCTGGCCGCGATGTTCGGCGCGCTGGCAGCCTTCCTCGCCATTTACGTTCTTCTCCTCGCCGTGCTGGGGCCGGAGCCGGACGATCGTCGGCTGCTGACGCGGTTCTGGAGTCGGGCGCGGCGCCTGGGAAGGGAGTAAGGGTTGGGCATGCGAGCGATCATCCTGGCGGCCGGGGCCGGCACGCGGCTCAGTCCGCTGACCAACGGCTGTCCGAAATGCCTGGTGGCCGTGGGGCGTCGGCGGCTGATCGACTATCAGCTCACCGCCCTGCGCTCGGTCGGCGTCGACGACCTCGTCATGGTGGTCGGGTACGAGGCCGGGCAGGTCCGCGACTACTGCGGCCCGACCGTGCGCTACGTCGAGAACCCCGACTACCTCACCACCAACAGCATCTACTCGCTCTACCTGACCCGGCACGCGCTGGACGCCGACACCTTCCTCTTCAACTGCGACATCCTCTTCGATCCCGAGATCCTGCGTCGGATGCTGGCCGGCGACCGGCCGAACGCCATCGCCGTCGACCGCGGTGCGACCAGGATGGCCGGCGAGATGAACGTGGCCTTCGACGTTGCGGGCCGCGTCTCGGTCATCAGCAAGGAGCTCGATCCGGCAGCGGCCCAGGCCGTGAGCATGCAGCTCGCCAGGTTCAGCGCCCAAGGCGCCCGGGCCGTGCGCGTCGAGGTGGAGCGGCTGGTGGCTGAGCGCCGGCGCGACGTCTTCCCCACCTCGGCTTATGGACCGCTGATCGCCGCGGGCACCCTCTTCGCGGTCGACGGGGCCGGCCTGGCCTGGGGCGAGATCGACTCCCTGGCCGACCACGAGCGGGCGGTGACCGAGGTGGCCCCGCGCCTGGACGGGCCTGGGGTCGGGCCTTCGGCCTGAGACGGACCGTGAACCCCGCGTCCCCGATCCCCGCCGGAGCCCTGGCCGGCCGGCCGACCCTGGCCTTCGTCGATGCGACCCGGTCGGGGAGCGGCCGGATCCTCTGGGGGATGACCGTCGTCGAACGGCAGGTGCGCGAGTTGGCGCGGCTGGGTATCGCGCGCGTGGCCGTGTGGACTTCCGAGGCGGTTGCTCCCACCGTGCGCCGGTTGCGCGCCGATTTCCACGACCTATATACGGTGGAGGTCCGCTTTCCCCTGGCATCCGGACCCGAGGAGTTGGGCCGGGCCCTGGCCGAGGTCGATGAGCCGGTGCTCCTCCTCCAGGGGGACGTCGTGTACGACGAGCGGGTGCTGGCCGAGCTGGTGCAGACCGGGCCCGGGATCGCCGTGATCGGTGTCGACGGCGCTGGCGCGGTGCACCTGGAACCGGCGCAGGCCCGATCCCTCGGCGCCGGACTTGGTGCAGGCAGGCCGCTGGCCGAGCTGGCCGATGAGGCAGGATGCCGTCGGCGCCGTCCGGAGGAGCTCGAGCAATACGTCCCCTCCCTGCGCCTGGTGATGGTCCCGCTCCTCGAGCGGGTCCCCGGCACCGGCTCGCTCGGTCGGCTCGAGCGGCTGATGTACCGCCGCACCTTCAAAGGGGTGATCGACGCGGTCGCGCGGTACGGCTACTACCACCTCGTGCGCTGGATCACCCGCGGGTTGAGTCGCACCTCCCTTACCCCCAACCTGTTCACCGTGCTCTCGGTGGTGGCCGTCTGGGCCGCCGTGCCCTGCTTCGCCGCGGGCCGGTTCGGCCTCGGGGTTGCCGTGGCTTGGGTCGGGGTTCTCCTCGATTCGGTCGACGGCAAGCTGGCCCGGCTGAGGCTGCACCTCAGCGAGTCGATGGGCGCCTTCGAGCACCTGGCCGCCATGCCCGGGCTGGGGCTGTGGTACGCGGCGACCGGCTGGCACCTGAGCGGTAGCCAGCTTCTGACGACGCTGCCGATGGCGCTGGTGACCTGGGGGTTCCTGGCCGCCTTCCTGGCGGACAAGGCGGTGACCGGCGGGTTCCGGTCCCTGACCGGGCGGGAGCTGTTCGACGTTCGGCCGCTCGACGCCGCCTTCCATCTGGTGGCGGCCCGCCGCAACGTCAGCCTGGTGCTGCTGACCCTCGGAGCCTTGGCCGACCGGGTGGCGTGGGCCTTTACGGTCGCGGCGGCGTGGACGGTTGCGACTTTGCTTTTCCACGCCGTGCGGTTTTCTTGGCTGGTTCGGCGGCGGGGAGCGGCGGCAGGCTCTTGATGTAGGCGATGATGTCGCGGATCTGGCCGCGGCTCAGGCGGTCGGCGCCGAAGAAGGGCATGAACCTCCCCGCCGCGGGATCGTAGGCGTCCGGATCGATCCCGGACAGCACCGTGCCCAGGCCGTCGCCCTCTCGCACCTTCTTGGCGTAGAAGAGGGGCTCCCGGTCCCGGGGGATGGCCGGCGCGATCCCGGCGTTGCCGTTCGGGTGACAGGCGTGACAGGCCGCGAAGAAGAGGGGCTGGCCGTCCAGCCGGTTCCCGTCCTCGTACCCCTGGTATTCGCCCGACTGGTCGGCAGCCGGGGCGATGGCCAGGGGCGCGAAATCAGGCCGCCGCGTGATCGCCTCGAGATAGGCCTGCAGGTCGAGCATCTGCTGCGCGGTCAGCTTCATCGGGTTACGCAGGTAGTGCTCGACGCAGACCACGGCCGCGGCGGCGATCTGCCGGTAGGCGTTCGGTCGCTTGGGATCCTTCCCCCACCAGGTCTCGCGCTGCGCCGCGTTGGCCAGGCTGTGACCGGCCCGGATCAGGCCGTCGTCCTTCTGCTTCTCGTCGAAGTCGGCGTGGCAATGGCTGCAGGCCAGGCCGTTGGTACTCAAGGTGGGGGAGTAGAACAGGCGACGGCCCTCGGGCGCGGCTCCGGTCATGGTCATCTGCGCCGACAGGGGGAGCGCCAGCGAGAGCGCGAGGAGCAGGCCGGGACCGGGGTGCGTGCGCATGGGACTCTCTGCGGTTCGGGGGGAAGGTTGGTTTTCCCTTTACTAACCGGTTCTCCGGTCGATGTCAAGCGCCGATTGCCGGCCGCTATCGGCCGCCGTCGCCGGGACGGACGACCATGAACGAGATGGCCGAACCGGTACTCGTCGTGCGCGGGGCCACCGAGCACAACCTCCGCGAGGTCGACCTCGACCTGCCCCACGGCCGTCTGATCGCCTTCAGCGGGGTCTCCGGCTCGGGGAAGACCTCCCTGGTTTTCGACACGATCTACGCCGAGGCCCGCCGTCGCTTCCTCGTGGCCCTCGATCGCTCCGAGCAGGCCGTCACCCGGCGACTGCGGCCGCCCCGGGTCCGGCGGCTCGAGGGACTGGCCCCGGCCGTGGCCATCGCCCAGACCGGTCGGCCGCAGAGCCCCCGGGCCACGGTGGCCACCCTGTCCGGGGTCCACGATCTCCTGCGCCTCCTGTGGACCCGGGTCGGCGAGCCGCACTGCGTCGCCTGCGGCGCCCCGGTCCGCTCCGAGCGGTTCGAGGAGCTGCACGACGCGGCCCTGGGGCTCCCCGCGGGAACCCAGTTGCTGATCCTGGCGCCGCGCTGGCTCCAGCCCGGAGAGGACGAGGCCGCCTTCCTGGCCTGGACCGACCGCTCGGGGTACCGCCGCATCCGCGCCGGCACCGAGCTGATGACCCTCGAGGACGCCACGCCCGAGGCCCTGCGGGGGAAGCCGCTGGCCGTGGTGGTCGATCGATTGGTGATCCGTCCGGACACCGGACGCCGGCTCAAGGGATCGCTCGAGGCCGCGGTTCAGGCCGGCGACGGCCGGGTCTGCCTGGTCGATCCCGGCACCGGCTGGGAGCGCTCCTTTGCGGTGCGGCCTGCCTGCTCGGCCTGCGGGGCGCCGTTCCGGCCGCTCGAGCCGGCCTTGTTCTCCTTCAACAGCCTGCGCGGCGCCTGTCCGACCTGTCGTGGGTTGGGGGTGCAGCAAGGCCTGGGGTTCGATCAGCTCTTCGCCGACGGCCGGGCCACGCTCGAGGAGGCCCTCGGGCCGCTCTGGCGCGAGTTCGGCCACGCCGAGCTGCAGCGGCACCTTGAACGGTTCTGTCGGCAGCGGCGGCTCGACCCGGATCTGCCGGTCGGCGCCTGGCCTGGGGCGGCCGCGGCGGCTCTGTGGGACGGCCCTCCGGAGCGCGCCACCTTTCCCGGCCTGAGCCGCTGGCTGGACCGTCTGGGGCGTCGGGCCCGGGCTGCCGAACGCTCCTGGTTGGACGGTTTCGTCGGCGAGGCGGCCTGCGCGGCCTGCAACGGCGCGCGGTTGCGTCCCGAGGCCCTCGCGGTCACGGTGGCCGGCCGGACTATCGCCGAGCTCTGCGCCCGCCCGCTGGCCGCGGTCCCCGATTTGCTGGGACAGATCCGCGCCGACGGACCCGGTCAGGTGGTCGTCGAGGCCCTGACCGGACAGCTCGGTCGATCCCTGGCGTTGCTGAGCGACCTGGGGCTGGGGTACCTGACCCTCGACCGGCCGGGCGATACCCTCTCCAGCGGCGAGTATCAGCGCCTCCGCCTCGGGGCGGCCCTCGGCTCGCGGATGACCCGGATCCTCTACGTCCTCGACGAGCCGAGCCTGGGGCTGCACGCCCGGGACACCGACCGACTGCTGACCGCGCTGGAGGCCCTGCGCGACGCGGGGAACACGGTCCTCGTGGTCGAGCACGATCCGGCGATCCTGCGGCGGGCCGATCTGCTGGTCGACCTGGGACCGGGGGCCGGCCCGGACGGCGGCCGGATCGTGGCCCGCGGCACCCCTGACGAGGTGGCGGCCGGAGACTCCCTGACCGGTCAATACCTGGCCGGCGCGCGGCGGCTGCCCCCTCGGCCGGCTCGGCCCGCCGGCACGCGGGGCTGGCTACGGCTCGAGAACGCCCGGGGCCACAACCTCAAGGGGATCTCGGTGGCCTTCCCCCTGGGAAGCCTGACCTGCGTCACCGGGGTCTCCGGCTCGGGGAAGAGCACCCTGGTCCAGGGAACCCTGTATCCGGCCCTGGCCGGCCGGTTCCACGGCGCCGAGGTCCGGCCGCTCCCCCACGACGCCTGCCTGGGGGCAGAGTCCCTGGAGCGGGTGGTCGCCGCGGATCAGCGACCGATCGGTCGCACTCCTCGATCGAACCTCGCCAGCTACACCGGTCTGCTCACCCCGGTTCGGCGGCTGTTCGCCGAGATGCCCGAGTCCCGGTTGCGGGCCTACCGTCCCTCTCACTTCAGCTTCAACGCCGCGGACGGGGCCTGTCCCGAGTGCGGCGGCAGCGGGATGGAGGCGGTGCGGCAGGGACTCCTCGAGGACCTGGAGATCCCCTGCGCCACCTGCGACGGCAGCCGCTACCGCACCGAGGTGCTCGACGTCCGGTACCGCGGCCTCACCATCGCCGAGACCCTCGACCTGACCGTGGGCGAGGCCGCGGACCGGTTCGACGCCGTGCCCGAGATAGCGGCGCGGTTGCGGTTGCTGCAGGCCGTCGGCCTGGGGTACCTGCGGCTAGGGCATTCCACCCCGCGCCTCTCCGGCGGCGAGGCCCAGCGGATCAAGCTGGCCGCACAGCTCGGGCGACCGGGACTGGCGCGGACCCTGTACCTGCTCGACGAGCCGACCACCGGGCTGCGCCTGGAGGACGTCCGTTTTCTGCTGGAGCTGCTGCGCCGTTTGGTCGACGAGGGGTCGACCGTGGTGGTGGTCGAGCATCACCTGGAGTTCGCCGCGGCCACGGACTGGATCATCGACCTGGGCCCCGAGGCCGGGGACGAGGGAGGATGGGTGGTCGCCGCCGGCACGCCCGAGGAGGTGGCGCGCGTCCCCGAGTCGCGCACCGGTCAATACCTGGCGCAGCGTCTGGCACAGTCGGACTGATCCGACCGATATCCGGTTTGCGACGATACAGACCGGACCTTATCATACCCCTCCGTCGCTATCCGCCCGCAGTCGGAGGTGCCATGCGCGAGATCTCCTACGTCACCACGCCGATCTACTACGTCAACGACGTGCCGCACATCGGCCACGCCTACACCACCGTGGTCGGCGACTTCCTCACCCGGTTCCGCCGGCTCGACGGCGCCGACGCCTACTACCTCACCGGCACCGACGAGCACGGCGAGAAGATCTACCGGGCGGCCCAGGCCGCCGGGGTGGAGCCGCAGGCCTTCGTCGATCGCGTCAGCCGGCGCTTCCGCGACGCCTGGCGGATGCTGGAGATCGCCAACGACGACTTCGTGCGGACCACCGAGGAGCGTCACCGCGAGGTGGTCCGCCGCATCCTGCAGACCGTCTACGACAAGGGCGAGATCTACTACGACGAGTACGAGGGGCTCTACTGCGTCGGATGCGAGCGGTTCGTCACCGACAAGGAGCTGGTCGACGGTCAGTGTCCCGACCACGGACGCCCCCCCGAGAAGCGGCGCGAGGGGAACTACTTCTTCCGCATGGAGAGGTACCGCGAGTGGCTGCGCGGCCACCTCCAGGAGCATCCAGGATTCATCCGTCCCGAGGGGTACCGGACCGAGATCCTCTCCCTCCTCTCCGAGCCGATCGGCGACCTGTCGATCTCGCGGCCGCGCGAGCGCCTGCCCTGGGGGATCGCCCTGCCCTGGGACGAGGCCCACGTGACCTACGTCTGGTTCGACGCCCTGATCAACTACGTCTCGGCCCTCGGCTTTCCGGATGGAGAGCTGTTCGGCCGGTACTGGCCCGCGGCCGAGCACCTGATCGGCAAGGACATCCTCAAGGCCCACGCGGTCTTTTGGCCGACCATGCTGCGCGCCGCCGGGATCCCGGTCTACCAGCGCCTCAACGTCGGCGGGTTCCTGATGGGCCACGACGGCCGCAAGATGAGCAAGTCGCTGGGGAACCAGGTCGATCCCTTTGCCCTGGCCGAGAAGTACGGACCCGATCCGGTGCGCTACTACCTGCTTAAGGATACCGTGTACGGTCAGGACAGCTCGGTCGGCGAGCAGGCCCTGGTCGACCGGTACAACGCCGATCTGGCCAACGACCTGGGGAACCTGCTGGCCCGGGTCCGGGCCCTGCTGGGCCGTCACCTCGGCGGGGTGCTGCCGCTGCCGGTGCAGGGACCGGGGGACCGCGAGGTGATCGTTGCGGGCGAGGGGCTGGTCACGCGGGTCCGCGCCCTGGTCAAGGAGCTGCGCTTCTACGCGGCGTTGGAAGAGGTGATGCAGTTCGTCCGCTCGTTGAACCGCTACTTCAGCGAGGAGGAGCCGTGGAAGCTCGCCCGGGATCCGGGCCAGCGCGAGCGTCTGGGCACGGTCCTCTACAACGTCGTCGAGGGGCTGCGCGTGGCCTCGGTCCTGCTCGAGCCGGCCATGCCGCGTAAGTCCCGCGAGCTGCGGGCCAGCCTCGGCCTGGCCGATGCCACCCTGGCGGAGATCCAGACCTGGGGCGGGGCCTTGCCCGGGACGCGGATCCCGGACGAGGCGGCGATCCTCTTCCCCAAGGCCGAATTCGAGCCGACGGGATCAACGGCTGACTCTATCGCCGCCTCGTCGCCGCCCGCGGCAACGCCGGCTTCGGCAGTGGCGCCGGTCGCGGCCGAGCAGATCACCCAGATCACCATAGAAGAGTTCGGCCGGATCGACCTGCGCGTCGCCGAGATCCTGACCGCCGAGGCCGTGCCCAAGGCCGACAAGCTGCTCAAGCTGACCGTCGACCTGGGGAACGAACGGCGGACCGTGGTCAGCGGGATCGCGGCGCACTACGCCCCCGCCGACCTGCCGGGGAAGCGGATCGTCCTGGTGGCCAACCTGAAGCCGGCCAAGCTGCGCGGCATCCTGTCCGAGGGGATGGTGCTGGCGGTGATCGGGCCGGACAACGACCTCAGGCTGGTCGAGACCGACCCGGCCCTCCCTCCCGGCTCGGTGGTCCGCTGACCATCGGGCCACGGACGGCCGGGACAGCACGCGCCTTCACCTGATCGGGAAAGGAGTCGGACATCATGGGCAAGATACGGATGGGATTCATCGGTTGTGGAGGGAACGCCAGCGGTCATATCGGCCGCTGCCTGGAGATGGCCAACGAGGTGGAGGTCGTCGGGTTGTGCGATCCGAGCGAGACGAGCCTGGGCCGGGTGCGGGAGCGGCACCAGGCCGTGGCCGGGCTGCCGGCCTTCGGCGACTACCGCGAGCTGCTGGCCAGGGTGCCGATGGACGCGGTGCAGATCTCCACGCCGCACACCCTGCACTTCGACCAGATCATGGACTCCCTGGGCCGCGGCCTGCACGTGCTCACCGAGAAGCCGATGGTCTGCACCGTCGAGCACGCCCGGCAGGTGATCGCCAAGGCCGAGGAGGTCGGTCGCGTCCTGATGGTGGCGTATCAGCGCCACCTGATGCCCCAGTACCGCTACATCCGCAACCAGATCATGGCCGGTGAGCTGGGCGAGATCCAGTTCATCTCGGCCCTGCAGGACCAGGCCTGGTACCGCGGCACGCGGGGGAGCTGGCGGCAGCAGCTCTCCCTGTCCGGCGGCGGTCAGCTCAACGACTCGGGGAGCCACCTCCTCGACATCATCCTCTGGATGACCGGCCTCGAGGTCGAGCAGGTGCACGCCTATCTGGAGAACTTCGAGTCCGAGGTCGACATCAACGCGGCCCTCTCCCTGCGCTTCCGCAACGGCGCCATGGGGAACCTCTCGGTGGTGGGGAACTCGCCGACCGGCGGGATGTGGGAGGATCTCACCCTGTGGGGGACCAAGGCCGTGATCTACCTGCGCCAGGGGAAACTGACGGTGAAGACCGCCGGGTCGAACGACGCCTTTGAGCCGACCGGCCTGCCCGGTGCCAGCACCCCGGACCGCAACTTCGTCGACGCGGTGCTGGGACGGGACACGGTGCAGGTACCGCCGGTCTGCGGCCTGCGGGTGATCGAGCTGACCGAGGCGGCCTGGGAGTCGGCCCGCACCGGCCGGCCGGCCAAGGTCAAGAAGAGCCGCGCCTGAGTCGGTGACGGGCTGTTGACGGGGGAATGACGAGGCCGTCGTCGAGCCCCGACTCGCTGGTTGACGAGCCTGTACGACCCGCGTATATTCGGGGCGAGCCGGTCTTCGGCCCGGCTCTGTCGCTCGCCTCCAGGGCCTGGGAAGTACCGGACAGGTCCTGTCCTGGCGCGGAGTGAACGACGCGCAAGGGGTTGAGCCGATGAATGCGCGCGAAAGGGAAGGAGGTGGTCCATTGGCATGTAGTAACCCCACAGGGAGGTTGATCGCTTGATCAACTCCAGGTGATCGACCACCTGGGAGCTTCACCGGGCGCATCCCTCGCGGGGTGCGCCCGCTCTTTTGCCTCCCCGATCACCGAGGGCCGATCAGGCGGCCATGGCGTCGGCCAGGCGCACCCCCTCCTCGATGTAGACCAGCCAGTTGCGGATCTCCTGCGGCGAGGGTTCGACGTTCTCCATGTACCCCGAGCTGGGACAGAGGATCAGCCGCCGGCCCCGACCCACGGCCAGGGCCGCCTCCATCTTGGCCCGGATCTCCTCCTCGGTCGCGGTCATGAAGTCGTGGGTCTCGAGGTTCCCCTCCAGCCCCATGCGGTCGCCGACCAGGTCGAAGGCCTCGTCCAGGGTGACGTCGCCCATCGGCGGGGGCTCGATCGGATTGAGCACGTCGATCCCCATCTCGGCGAACCGCCGGAGCACCGGCCGCATCCGGCCGTGGCAGTGCACCCAGACCCGGCTGCCCTGGTTCCGGATCAGGTCGATCAGGGGCCGGTCGAGGGCGAAGACGTACCGCTCGAAGGCGGCCGGCGGCATCAGCGGCGGGATGCACAGCTCTGGCCCGACCCAGGCGAAGACCCCGCGGATCCCGGCGGCCAGGGCGGCCCGGGCGTGGTCGAGGAGGCGGCGCGAGAAGACGGTCATCGCCTCCAGCAGCCCCTCCTCGGCCTCCAGGCTCCACAGGGCGAAGTTCGTCGAGCCGATCAGCCGCTGCAGCCCGTACATGGCGTGGTCCAGGCCGAAGGTGGCGATCCCGGACTCGCCCACCTCGGCGTCGACCCGTGTATAGTCATCGGCCGAGAACGGGAACGGCTCGTACGGGAGGGAGAGTAGACGGTGGATGTCGGCCGGCTCCTTGAGCGGATACTCGGCGATGTACCCGGGCCGCTTGCGGGTGCTGGCCCGGAAGACCTGACGCAGGTCCCCCTCCGGGGTGTGGTACACGGTCACCAAGTGGACCCAGTCCGGGGAGGCGGTCGCCTCGGTGCGGGTCTCGATGAGGCGCTCATGGTGCCGGCCGCAGTAGAGGTGGAAGGGCGAGCCGGCACCGCGCATCAGGTCGGTGAGGTCGACGGCCCGATCGCGGACCGGCTCGAAGGCCGGGTGAATACAGGCGTCCTGCCGGGTGCCGGCGCCCCAGACCTTGACCGCCGGTCGGTCCGGCGTGCCGCCGGCAAAGAGGGTGGTGAGCCGCTCGCGGCGAGTCATCCTGGACATGACCGCTCCCGTGCTGGGGGTTATCGTTGGGACCGCACCGCCGTCAGGAGACCGACAGCCGGTTGACCGGTTGGTGCCCGAGTCGTAGTGGTAGTACTAAGCAGGCTCTTGAGGGCCGGCAAGGGAGGAGGGGTATGGAGACGACCGTCACGGCCCACTGCGGCAGCGCCGACCGGATCGACCGGATCGCGGATGAGACCGTGGACCTGGTCGTCACCTCACCTCCGTACCCCATGATCGCCATGTGGGACGGGCTCTTCGCCGGCCGCGAGCCCCGCGTGGCAACGGCCCTTGCCGAGGGGGACGGCGCCGCCGCCTTCGAGCTGATGCACCAGGAGCTGGACCGCTGCTGGGACGAGCTCCGGCGGGTCCTCCGTCCAGGGGGGATCGCCTGCCTCAACCTCGGCGACGCCACCCGGTCGCTGGCCGGCACCTTCGGCTTCTACCCGAACCACGCCCGCGTGCTGGCCCACCTGATCCGGCTCGGCTTCGCCTTCCTTCCCGATATCCTGTGGCGCAAGCAGACCAATGCCCCGACCAAGTTCATGGGCTCGGGGATGCTGCCGGTGGGCGCCCACGTCACCTACGAGCACGAGTACATCCTGGTGGCCCGCAAGGGACCGCCGCGGCGGTTCAGCACCGAGGCCGACCGCCGCCGCCGCCGGGAGAGCGCCTTCTTCTGGGAGGAGCGGAACCTGTGGTTCTCCGACCTCTGGCTCGACCTGAAGGGAACCACCCAGGTCGCGGCCGATCGATCGGCCAGCCGTCGCACCGCGGCCTTCCCCTTCGAGTTGGCCTGCCGCCTGGTCTGCATGTTCTCGGTCAAGGGAGACACGGTCCTCGACCCGTTCGTCGGCACCGGGACGACCCTGGTGGCCGCCGCGGCCTGCGGCCGTCACGGGATCGGGGTGGAGCTCGACCCGGACCTGGGACCGGTCATCGCGGCGTCCGTAGAAAGGGTGCCGGGGGTGGCCAATCTGCATAACCTCGGCCGACTGACGAGACACATGGCCTTTGCAGCCCAGCGCGCCG
>JBAZUN010000044.1:0-21993 GCA_041661365.1 Candidatus Latescibacterota bacterium | reverse complement strand
TCGATGCTCATCTCGAACTGGTGGTCAGGCCCGAGGAAGGAACGGGCCTTGCCCAGCTTGGTCGAAGGATCGAGGTCGCAACTGACGATGAAGACGCGGTCCGGGTACTGACGGGCGATCAGGGCGTACGCCGCCTCGGACCCCGAGCGTGGACTCTCCTGCTTCCCCACCGGCGCCAGCTTGGCCTCGGCCAGCACCGCTCGCGGCAGCACCAGGTTGGGGGTCCCCGGCTCAGGCCGCGCGGTGGTCACCACCAGCCGGGGGGTCTGGTGCCGCAGGGCCGCCATCGCCTGGTCGTGCGCCGAGGTGCGCCGGAACATCGGCCCGGCCAGCAACCGCTCGGCGTCGCGGCCCTTCATGTGGCCGTCGTGGTGGCCCTTCCCGCCGGGCAGTTCGTTGACCAGGAAGAGGCACTCCAGCATCCCCTCGACGTCGCGGAAGCTCATCAGGGAGCCGGGCACCCAGACCTCCCGATCGAGCGGCACCCCCTGGTGCGAGGCGAAGGCTTCCAGCTCGGCGGTCACCCCATAGGTGCGGCCGAACCAAGCCAGGTCGATCCGCTGCTCGTCGGTGCTGCGGAAACCGGTCGGGTAGATCAGGCTGGGCCGGCCGCGCTGGGCCAGGTCGTACCCCTCGCGGTACGCGGCGTACAGGACCTGGGCGTCGTGCAGGGTGTCGATCTCGATGATCTCCACCCCGAGGGCCTCGATGATCGGCCGGGGATCGCGGTCCATGATGCTGCGGGTGCTGCCGGAAAGCTGGATGCCGTTCCGGTGCATGACGAAGGTGATCGGCGCCCGGTGGGCGTCGGCGGCGTTGAAGCCGTTGAGGGCCTGACCCGAGATCCAGCCGGCGTCGCCGCAGTGGCAGAGGACCCAGGCGTCGCTCCCGACGGTGGCCCGCTTGCCCAGGGCCTGACCCACGGCGACCGGGATCATCACCCCCAGCCGCCCGCCGTTGAGCTGGGTGCCGCCGGGCAGCCAGGAGACGTGCCCCGGCAGGTCGAGGCCGCGGCGGAACCCCTCGACCACGTTCTTCCGGTCGACGAAGTCCAGGGCCGCCAGCGCCGCGAAGTATCCCACGCTGGTGTGGGCGTGCTCGATGGTGTACTCGACTCGCTCGTAGTCGGTGACCGCCAGGGTGAGCATAAGGGCGGGGATCAGCTCCAGGCCGCCGCCCAGGTGGTCGGCCTCCCCGAGCTCGGCCAGCGAGGCGACCGCGCGGATGGCGATCTCGGCCGCCTCGAGCTGCAGTCCGTCGAGGAGGTTCAGCTCGGTCGGCCCCAGGTCGGGGGTGGTCCGCACGTCGATCGACAACGGCAAGACCCGGGCCTCGTGACGCCGACCCAGGTATCGGCAGCCGTCGATCAGGGTCCGGTTGCGCGCCTGCTGCTCCTGAACCGCGGAAACCTGCGCTGCACTCATGCTCTGCTCCTATGGAACGTGATCGATCCGCGCCCGGGGACCGGCCTGCCCCGCGTCAGGGCACGACGAAGAAGGGCTGGGTCCAGGCGAAGGCCTCGCCGCACCCCCAGCACTCGAAGCGGACGTACCGGGCGTCCGCGGGAACCTCGACCTCGATCGAGGGGGCATCGACCTGGGCGAACCGCTGGGCCCCTTCCCGCAGGGCCACCACCCGGTGGGCGTTCTCGGTCTCCACGCAGATCCGCGGCCCGTCGACCTCGATGCTGGTGATCTCCACCCCGGTGGAGGCGTAGAACCGGCCGCGCCGCAGGGCCTCGACCACCCCGGCCGGGGTTTCCTCGGTGACGTAGGCGGCATTCCAACCCAGGCCCACGTCGATCTGAGCCGCGTGGCTGTCGTCGTTGGCGAACCCCCACAGCCGACGGCCCCGGCTCAGCAGCATGTCCCAGCGGTTGGTGGCGTAGGGAGAGCCGGGGAGACGCGAGATCACCCCGTTGTAGATCTCCAGGCCGAGGTACCCCTGCACCCGCTCGAGCAACTCCTGCGGGCAGTGGTCGAAATCGGCGAACCAGTTGGGATGATTGAAGACCGCGAACCCGCCTGCCCGCGCCGCCGCGTCGACGACCTGCTGGCGGTCGGCGACCGGCTCGACCGGACCGCCGGCTCCCACGTGGAGCAGGTGCGGGCCGTTGGCGGTGATCTCGTTCCCCGGGATCAGGATCAATCCCCGGGTATCGAGGGCCGCGCATTCCTGGGCGCTCAGCCAGGCGTCGTGGTCGGAGATCATCAGGAAGCCGTGACCGCGTCCGGCGTAGTCGGCCACCACCGCCTGCGGGTCGCGCTGGCCGTCGCTGCGGGTCGTGTGGGCGTGCAGATTGCCGATGAGCCACCGGCCGCCGACCAGGTCCCCGTAGGGACTCTCCACCACCGCCAACCGACTCTCCTTGTGATAACGCCGGGTTCCCCGACCCGCGGCGTCCCCGGGTCGGGAGATCGCCGTACCCCCGTGGCGCCCCCGCGGTCTCCGTACCTCGCGGAAGAGTCAAGATAACCGGCGTCGGCCGGCTCGACAAGTCAGTACCGGAGCGACCTGTCGTGGGTTGACGCGGCCACCCGATTGCGCTACTTCATCGCGACAGGCCCTTCCGGTCGAGCGCTGACGCCGGGACGCCGCTGTCGACCTTATCCGAACGGAGGATTCCATGCCGGACCGCACCCCCTCCCGCGAGGAAGCCCTGGCTCTGTTGCACCGGTACAACGTCAACCCCTCGCTCCTCGGCCATGCCCGGGCCGTGGAGGCGACCATGCGCCACTTCGCCCGGCTGCGGGGCGGCGACGAGGAGATGTGGGGCGCCATCGGCCTGGTCCACGACCTCGACTACGAGCAGTTCCCCGAGCAGCACTGCCATCAGACCGCGGCGATCCTGCGGGCCGAGGGCTGGCCCGAGTCCTGGGTGCGGGCCACCCTGTCCCACGGCTGGGGGATCTGCACCGAGGTGGAGCCGCAGAGCGAGCTGGAGAAGACCCTGTACGCGGTCGACGAGCTGACCGGCTTCGTGACGGCCTGCGCCCTGGTGCGGCCGTCGAAGAGCGTCCGCGACCTGGAGACGCGGTCGGTGCGCAAGAAGTGGAAGCAGGCCAGCTTCGCCGCCGGCGTCGACCGCCAGGTGGTCGAGCGAGGCGCGGCCCTGCTGGGGATCGACCTGGACGAGCTGACCGGCCAGGTGATCGAGGCCATGCGGGGGGTGGCCGACGAGATCGGACTCTGAGCAGTTCTGCCCCGCCGCCGCCCCCTTCCCCACGCCCCGGTTCTGCCGTAGCTTTCCCGGCCACGGCTTCGACACCCCGGATCTCCCGTCCACCGCAGAGGACTCCGCGCCATGAGCAAGCGTCCCAGGATCGCGGCCATCGTCACCACCTATCACAAGTACTCCCACGCCCAGCACATCGTCGACCGCTTCCTCGAGGGGTACGGCTGGAACGGCCGGCACCACCGGCCGGAGATCGACCTGGTGTCGCTCTACGTCGACCAGGTCGAGGAAGGCGACCTCAGCCGCGACCGCGAGCGCCGCTTCCCCCCGTTGCGGATCTATCCCACGATCGCCGATGCCCTCACCCTGGGCGGTGACAAGCTGGCCGTGGACGGGGTGCTCCTGGTCGGCGAGCACGGCAAGTACGCCCACAACGAGAAGGGGCAGCACCTCTACCCGCGGTACGAGATGTTCCGCCAGATCGTCGCGGTCTACCGCCAGAGCGGTCGGGCGGTTCCCCTCTTCAACGACAAGCACCTGTCCTGGAACTGGGAGTGGTGCCGGGAGATGTACGACACGGCCCGGGAGATGGGGTTCGCCTTCATGGCCGGGTCGTCCCTGCCGGTGACCTGGCGCACCCCGTCGCTGGAGATGCCCCTGGGCGCCCCGGTGACCGAGGGGATGTGCGTCGGGTACGGCGGGGTGGACAGCTACGATTTCCACGCCCTGGAGACCCTGCAGTGCATGGTCGAACGCCGGGCCGGCGGGGAGAGCGGGGTGCGGTGGTTCAAGGCCTGGCGCGGCGACCGCTTCTGGGAGGCCCACCACGCCGGCCGCTGGTCGCGCGAGCTGTTCGAGACCTGTCTCTGCCGCAGCCACACCCTCACCCCGGCACGGGCCGGGTTCAACGACGTCTTCCCCACCATCGACGAGCTGCGGCAAACGGTCAAGGACCCGATCGCCTACCAGTACGAGCACCTCGACGGGCTCAAGTCGACGATGATCATGATGAACGGCCTGGTGCAGGACTTCAACTTCGCCGCCCATATCGAGGGGCAGCCCGAGCCGCTCTCGACCCAGATGTACCTGCCGATGCCGCCGGCCCGCAGTACCCTGGCGAACTTCTTCTCTCCCCAGGTCAACAACGTCGAGCGGATGTTCCTGACCGGCCGCCCGAGCTATCCCGTAGAGCGGACCCTGCTGACCTCGGGCCTGGTGATCGCCGGGGCCGACAGCCTGCACCAGGACCAGGCCCGGCTGGAGACGCCCCACCTGAAGGTGGCGTACCAGCCGACCACCGAGTCTACCTTCTGGAGGACCTGAGCCGTGACCACCGCCGCCCCCCAGCGCCTCGCCGTTATTGCCTCCATCTACAAGTACCTGTCGCACGCCCAGCACTTCGCCGACCGGTTCATGGTCGGGTACCCCTACGAGGGACGCTGGCACCGCCCGAACGCCAAGGTCGTCTCGCTCTTCGTCGACCAGCGGCCCGAGGGGGACCAGAGCGAGGACCGCGGCCGCGAGTTCGGCTTCCCGGTCTATCCCACGATCGCCGAGGCCCTCCGCTGCGGCGGCGACCGGTTGGCCGTCGACGCGGTGCTCATCATCGCCGAGCACGGCAGCTACCCGAACAACGAGCTGGGGCAGATCCTCTACCCGCGGTACGAGTTCTTCAAGGAGTGCGTCAAGGTCTTCGAGGCCGACGGCCGCAGCGTGCCGGTCTACAACGACAAGCACCTCTCCTACAGCTTCGCCAAGGCCAGGGAGATGGTCGACGACGGCCACCGCCTGGGCTTCCCGATCCTCGCCGGCTCCTCCCTGCCGGTGACCTGGCGGCTGCCCGACGTGGAGCTGCCGTTGGGCGCTCCGGTCGAGGAAGCGGTGATGGTGGGGTGCGGCGGCTCGGACCCGATGGACTACCACGCCCTCGAGGCCATGCAGTGCATGATCGAGCGCCGGGCCGGCGGCGAGACCGGGGTGAAGGCGGTGCAGATGCTCGAGGGGGACGAGGTCTGGCGGGCCCTGGAGCAGGGCCGCTGGTCCCGCGAGCTGCTCGAGTCGGCCCTGTCCCGCAGCGACTCCCCCTGCGGCCTGACCCTGGAGGACGGCCGCACCCAGGACATGCTGGGGAACGGCGAGCTGCCGCGGGTGGTCGAGAAGCCGGCCGCCTACCTGATCGAATACCGCGACGGCCTGCGCGCCACCCTGCTGATGCTCAACGGCGCGGTGCGCGACTTCTGCGTTGCCTGCCGCGTCAGCGGTCAGACCGAGCCGATCTCGACCCAGTTCTTCCTGCCCCCGACGCCGAACGTCACCTACTCGGCCTGTCTGGTGGCCAAGATCGAGGAGATGTTCGTCACCGGGAAGGCCCCCTTCCCGGCCGAGCGGACCCTGATCGTCAGCGGCATCCTCGAGGCCTGTCTGACCTCGCGGGTCCGGGATCACCAGCGGCTCGAGACCCCCCAGCTTTCCGTGGTCTACCAGGCGCCGGCGGAGTCGCACCACGCGCATCGGTGACGCTCCCGGTTTCGACCGGCGAGCTGGCCGGGCTGCTGTGCGCCGTGCTGTGGGCCGTCAACGGGTTGCTGCTGCGCACGCAGGCGGACCGCATCCCGCCGGCGAGTATGTCGGTGGTCCGCTGCGCCGTGGCGGCCCTGCTGTTCTGGTGCCTCCTCCCCTTCGACCGACCGTCGGCCGAACTGCTCGAGGTGCCGTGGTCGGAGTGGGGCCTGCTGCTCCTTTCGGTCTCGGCGGGGATCGGGGTGGGCGACACCCTGTACCTGATCGCCATCAAGGAGATCGGGCTCTCCCTGACCATGGCCCTCAGCGGCGTCTTCCCGCTGACCACCATCGCCTGGGAGGCGCTGCTGCTGGGGCATCCCCCGGGTTGGGAGCTGGCCGCGGGGAGCTGCCTGGTGGTCCTGGGGGTCGTCCTGCTCTCCCGGCCGACCGGTGCGCCCGCGTTCGCGGGGGGACGGCCGGTCCGCTTGCGCTTCGGGGTCGTCCTGTCCCTCTTCGCCGCCCTCTTCTGGGGCCTGGCCTCGGTCCTGCTGAAGCCGGCGATTGCCCACTTCAGCCTGGTGCAGGCCAACGCCACCCGCATGACCATGGTGGCGGTTCTCCTCTACCTGCTGCGAGTCCTGCCCAGCGAGCGCCACGGCCTGAGGGCCTACGACCGCCGGGCTTTCCTCGTGGTGGCCACCACCGGTGTGCTGGGCATGGGGGCCGGGGCCTATCTCTTCCTCTACGCCATGAGCCACGCCGGGGTGGCCACGGCGGTCACCCTGAGCTCGAGCGCCCCGCTCTTCGGGGTCCTCTTCGGCACGGTCTTCCTCAAGGAGCGGCTGACCTTACCCATGGGCCTGGGCATGGCCTGCTGCCTGCTGGGCGTCTGGGTGGTGCTGTGAGTCCGGGAACCACGGCAGGACGGCCATGACCCCGACGGCGGTGATCCTGATCGTCCTCTCCGCCGGGATGCACGCCACCTGGAACCTGCTGAGCAAACGGCGGCGCCCCTCCTCGGGGTATTTCCTGCTGGCCAACGTGGCCGGAGCGGTTCTGCTCAGCCCCTTCCTCTACCTCTACCGCGCGGTGTTGCCCCACCTGGCCGGACCGGTCCTGGCCCTGCTGGCGATCACCGGCCTGTTCCAGGCGACCTATTACGGCGGCCTGGGCCGGGCGTACCGGGCCGGCGATATCTCGGTGGCGTACCCGCTGGCCCGCTCCTCGCCGGTCCTGCTGGTCACCGCGGTGACCTTGCTGCTGGGCCGGGGCCATCAGGTCAGCGGCCAGTGCGTCCTGGGGATCGGGCTGGTGGTGGCCGGCTGCTTCCTGATCCCGATGCGGCACTTCACCGACCTGCGCTTGAGCAACTATCTCAACCCCACCTGCGGCTTCGCACTGGTGGCGGCCTGCGGCACGGCCGGGTACTCCCTGATCGACGACCAGGCCCTGCGCACCCTCCGGGCCTCGCCGGCCCTGACCGCTGGCGGGGTGATCGGACTCACCCTGATCTACGCCTGCTTCGAGGCGATCTCCTCGACCCTGTGGCTGATCGCGATGAACCTCTTCCGACCGGCGTCCCGGAGACAACTCCTGACCTACCTGAAGACCGACCGCCTCGGTCTGCTCGTGGCCGGGGCCATGATCTACGCGACCTACGCCCTGGTGCTCATCGCCATGGCCTACGCGACCAACGTCTCCTACGTGGTGGCGTTCCGCCAGCTCAGCATACCGTTGGGGGCACTGCTGGGGATCACGCTGCTGCGGGAGCCGGCCCACCGTCCCAAGCTGGCCGGCGTGGTCGTGGTCTTTGCCGGGCTGGTCCTGGTCGGGACCGGGTAGCGGAGCATAGAAGCGAACGCCGGCCTGACCGACGATCGCTCGAGCAGGCAGGATGGGCCGAGCCGGATCAGCCGCCCACCCAGTAGCTCACCTTGGTCAGAAGGACGTTGTCCCCCTCGTCGGTGAAGGCCCGCCTCAGCCGGTCGAACGGCCGGAACTCCAGCTCCTCGCCCAGGGGATCCTCCAGGTCGGCGCTACGCGACTGGGACCAGACCAGGAAGAGGGCGCTGCCGGGGCGGAACTCCCATCGGAGGACCAGGTTGCTCCGCACCGAGCGCTGGTGGTAGCTCCGGTTCTCGGCCAGGTCGTACGGCTGGAACCGGTAGGTCTCGGGCTCGACCAGCTCCTTGAAGCGTTTGTACTCGCCCACCGTAACGAACGGCTGGAGGAAGAAATCCAGGCTGAGGTGCGGGGTGAAGCTGACCTGGGCCCGCGTGGTCAGATCGAGGGTGCGGCCGTCCAGCTCACCGTAGACCGGATGGACCACGGTGGCTCCGGCCACCTGTTCCGCGATCGGGTCGACCCACTGCGCGTCGATCCGGCCGTGCTCGTAGTAGGGCGACACGCTGACCAGCAGGCTGGCGGCCGGCCGCCACTGCAGACCGAGGGTCAGATTGCGGCTGAAGCTGCGTCCGCCGTCGGTCCGCCGTAGCTCGGGTCGGACGCTGAAGCTGACGGCCCGGCGCCGGTCGGTGGCCACCTGCCCGTGGGTGAAGAAACTGGCCAGCCGCTCGATCACCGGGCCGTCTCGGATCACGTCGTCGTCGTTCATCGCGGCGAAGCCCCGGCCGAACTCGGCGTGCAGCTCCCAGTTGTTCAGCAGGTAGGCCCAGGAGGAAAGCTCCACCGAGCGACCGAGCGGCGTCCCGTCGTAGTTCCACTCCAGGAGCCCGGTGGCCTCCACGTCGAACTGGCGGAACGGACCGACCGGCTCGTGGCGCCGAAGCTTGGTTCCGACCCAGGTCTGCACCAGGTCGGCCCGCCGCAGGTACCCCAGGTCGTTCAGGTCCACCCCCGGTGAATATGCGACGACACCGGTCCAGCCCTCCAGCCACCCGCCCGTCGAGTACGCCTCCAAGTGCGTCAGGTACCCTTGCTGGCGATCATCGGCATCCCCGGTCCGGCTGGCGGCCACCACCCCGACCAGGTTGTGCGCCTGGTCCCGGGACTTGAGGTGCCAGTCGACCGCGCCCACGTACCCGGGGCTGCCGTCGCGTCGGTTGACCGCGGTGACCAGGGCCCCGGCCAGGGAACGGCTCGGTCCGACCTGCTGGGTCACCCGGCCGGCCAGGTAGTGGGTGAGCGGCTCGCGCAGCATCCGCTGGTACCGCACCGGACCGACCGTGCGCTCGACGGTGGAGTGCTCCGCGGCGGTCAGGGCGTCGAGCAGTCCGAAGGTCGTCCCCCCGGCGGTGCGGCCGGTGAGCTTCAGCGCGCCCAGGATGGTGGTGGCCTCGGTCCCGCTCACCTCCGCGGCGTCGTCGGGCAGCTCGAAGTAGGCCGGCTGACGGCCGATGCGGCGCGAGTGGAACAGCTCGAAATCGCCGCTGTTCTGGAAGATGGCCGCCCCCTCGATGAAGAAGGGTCGGCGCTCGGGAAAGAAGTCCTCGAAGGCGGTCAGGTTCAGCCGGGCCGGATCGGCCTCGACCTGGCCGAAGTCGGGGTTCACCGTGGCGTTGAGCGAGACCCCGGGAGTCAGGGCGTAGCGAAGGTCGCCGCCGAGGCGCCCCAGCCAGTCGGCGTCGCCGTCGGCCAGGACCCGGCCCATGGCGTAGGGTAGCAGTTCGACGTGTGCCGGCGGGTGGATCTGGCGGATCCCGCGCAGACGGCCGAACTGGGAGACCCGGCCGGGCCGATCCTCGCGGATCAGGTTCCAGTGATCCTCTTCCTGCTTGCGGGTGACGCGGCGCTGGACGTTGAAGCCCCACTCGTACTCGGCGCGCGGGGCGAAGCGCAGCACGTGGTAGGGGATGCGGTACTCGGCGGTCCACCCGTGATCGTCGATCCGGGTGCGGGCCTCCCAGACGCCGTCCCAGGCCGAGTCCAACTCGCTGTCCCAGGCATAGGCTCCGTCGTTCAGCGAGCCGGAGGCGAAGACCGTGAACCACATCCCGGTCTGCTGGTCCAGGCGTGGGTCGAGCTGTACGCAGACCCAGTCCGACTCGGGGTAGTCGTCCCGGCGCGCCAGCCGCGAGACGATGCGGTCCGGTGCCGAGTCCAGGCAACGGACCGCGACGTACAGGGCCGCGTCGTCGTAGGCCACCTGGAAGGTGGTGATCTCCGTGGCCGGCGGTCCCTGCACCGGCTCGCGCTGCACGAACCCGCCGTGGACCGGTGCCCCCTGCCAGGCAGGGTCGTCGAGCACGCCGTCGACGCGAGGAGCAATCTCGGCGCGGATCGCCGTGGCGACGCGCGGCGGCGAAGGCTCCTCCGCGGCCATTGCCGCGCTGCCGACGAGGATCCCTGCCAGCCACCCACCTACCCGTGCCGTAAGGCGACTACCGATAACTCCCCCTGTCCTTCGCCGCATGAACCGATCCTGGGTCATCCCCGACTAGAGCGCGTCACCTGCGGCCCGACGGCAGTCTTGGCCGCTCTCCGACCACGAGCCGGAGAAAGGTAGGCCTCGACGCGGATCTGTCCAGGGATGACCCAAGGGCCTGTTACCGGACGATCCTCGCGACAGCGCGCTATCTCAGCGCGGCTCCTCGGCCCCAGTCGCCTTGGGGATGATGATCCAGCCGACGATGTAGGTGAACAACAGCGGTACCCCTCCGGTGGCGATCCCGAGGAAGAACATCCCGAGCCGAACCAAGGTTGGATCGAGGCCGTAGGTCTCGCCTATTCACCCGCAGATCCACGCGATACTCTTGTCGGTACGCGAGCGATACAGCCGTTTCATCGAGCCCCTCCATCATGAGGCGATCAGCAGCGACGGTTCCATCTCGCCGGGCAAAGCGGCTTCCCGACGGGCCTTCAGTCCAGCCGCTGGTGCAGCCAGGCCAGGATCTCCTTGTTGTACTCCCGTGGCGGCAGGTAGTGCTGGTGCTCGAACCAGATCTGCTCCTTGGGCTCGGGCATCCAGCGGAACAGCTCCTCGCCCGACTCCTTGCCGTCGCCGGTGGCGTTGACCATGAAGACCGGCGCGCTGAGGTGCGGGGCGAAGTTCAGGGTATGACCGAAGCGACCGAACGGGTCGTCGGTGGCGTCCGATCCCCAGGCGCCGGTCACGGTGAGGACCACCCCGATGAAGCGGTTCTCCAGCCCGGCCACCAAAGTTCCGAAGTACCCGCCCATGCTCCCGCCCATGAGCGCCACCCTGGCGGTGTCCACCTCGGCGCGCTGGAAGAGGTAGTCCAGGCCACGCCGCTGGTCGGTCACTGCCTGGATCAGCGCGTCGCGGCCGGTGTACGGACCGGCTTCCCACGGATCCTCCTGGCCCGGTCGCTTCCGCTCGCCGAACCCGGGGAAGTCCGCGGCCAGCACGCACCATCCCTGGCTGGACAGCAGATCCATCCAATCACGGACCCAGTCCTCGTTCTTGCCCCAGAAGTCATTCGAGCCGTGCAGCAGGAGGACGGCCGGGTACCGGGTCGCGGTGCTGTCCTTGGGATGGGTGAAGTAGGCCGACACCCGCTGGCCGTGGATGCTGGCGAACTCGACCTTCTCGAGGATGTACGGGGTCCGGTGGGGCCACACCCCGATGGTCGCGGCCTCAAGCGGCAGGCCGCGGTCGTACCCGAAGTGGTCGGCGATCACGGCGAACTCCGCGGCCGGAACCGGCTCACGGCGCGGGGCGGTCTGGGCCCCGACCTGAGTCACGGCAAGGACCGCCCCGAGGGCGACCCCGACGATCAAGGTTTCACTGGACATGACGTTTCCTCCTGTTGAGCCGGGGCTCGTTTCAGGTGGTCCCGGCATGGCTCCGGCCCGCCGGGTCAGCGGGCCGCCCAACGGCGGATCAGGCGGTAGACCGGGTAGCTGGCCGCCAGGGCGGCCAGGGCGTAGAGGGAGTTGGTGGTGTCACCGGCCACCGAGGCCGCGAGGAAGGCCACCCCGCTGGCCAGGGCCAGCCCCGTGCTCCAGGGGTAGGCCCAGGCCCGGTACGGCCGGGGGAGGTCGGGCTCGCGCCGGCGCAGGACGAAGACCGAGAGAAAGGTCATCACGTAGTTGGCCACGATCAGAAAGGTCAGGACGGCGATCGCCTTCTGGAAGGTGCCGCTGAGGACGAAGAGGAGCGAGGCCAGCAGGGACAGGAACAGGGTGACGGTCGGCGTGCCCCGGCTGCTGACCCGCGTGGCCCGGCGGGAGAAGAGCCCGTCCCGGCTCATCGCCAGCAGGATCCGCGGCCCGCTCAGGTAGTAGGCGTTCATGCTGCCCAGCAGGATCACCACCGTCATCCCGGCGATCAGCGCCTCGCCGGAGGCGCCGAACAGGGCGCGGGCCACGGCCCCGCCGACCGAGGCCTCCCCGGCCATGCGCGACAGAGGGAGCGCGTAGAGGTAGGCAAGGTTGATGAACAGGTAGATCCCGATGGTGAGGAAGACGCTGCCGAAGATAGAGCGCGGGATGTCCCGTCCCGGCGCACGCACCTCCTCGCCGAAGTAGACCGACCCGTAGTACCCGTCGTACACGTAGATCACCACCTGCAACGCCACGACCGCGGCGGTCAGCAGGGCCATCCCCGAGGGCGCCGAAGCCGGCTCAGAAGCGGCGCCGGGCAGGCTGCCCCCGAAGGCGAAGGCCGCCGCTCCCAGGCCGACCACGGCCACCACCTTGAGCAGGCTGGCCAGTTCCTGGGTCCGGCTGCCCCAGCGGATCCCGGCCCACTGGAGCAGGCCGAACCCGGTTACCAGCCCCAGAGAGACAGCCTGGCCGCCGGCCGGCGAGAGCGAGGCCAGACCGGCGACCACGCCCCCGGCCAGCAGGGCCGCGGTGCCGATGGTGCCGCAGCTCTGCAGCCAGTCCATCCAGCCGACGACGAACCCGGCGTAGTCGCCCAGGGCCCGGTGGGTGAAGACGTACAACCCGCCGGAGCGCGGCAACAGGGTCCCCAACTCGGCAAAGGAGACCGAGCAGACCAGGGCGTACAGACCGCCGACCAGCCAGACCCCCAGGTAGAGGCGGGGATCGGGAAGGTGCGCGGCCACCTGGGCCGGGGTGATCAGGATGCTCCCGCCGATGGTCGCGCCGATGGTGACCGCGATTCCGAACCCCACGCCCAGGATGCGCAGCAGACCGCCGCCGGGCGTTGCCGCGGTGGAGGAAGGGGTCGATGTCGGGCTCACGCGCGGACCTTGACCACCACCTTCTTCACCGGCAGCGGCCCCGCGATGGCCATCCCCGGCATGTGGGCGTCCTGCGGCGCCAGCACGACGAAGCTCCCCGCGCGCAGCTTGACGAACTCACCGTCCCCGTCCAGCTTGACGAAATCCCGCTCGGCGTCGTACGCCCCGGCCTGCAGCCGGTCGATGGCGGCGAACCCCATCGACTCGGCGCCGGAGACCACGTACTGGACGTCGAGGTACCGCCGGTGGGCCTCCCAGGCGCCCTGCTCGCGGGGCTTGGTCTGGTACTCCTGCACCAGGGCGAAGACCGCGTCCCCTTCGATCTCGTACCGGCCGGTGGCCACCTGGGAGAAGTCGGTGCGCTCCAGGTAGCGCAGGGCCGCCTCCAGCCGCGGACTCAGGCCGTAGTAGCTCGCGGCGTGCTTCAGCTCGTCGATGATCACCTCGGCTCCTTCCGCTCAGCGGGGATCGTAGATGGTGGAGCCCTCGAGGGGCAGGGGCAGGGCCCAGATATTGCGATAGCAGACCAGGTTGCCGTGGTCCTGCAGCAGCAGCGGTCCCGGCTCGCCCAAGCGCTCGTCGATGGCCGCGCCGGTCACCCCGGGGAGCTGTACGTTGTTGTGGATCAGCACCCCGTTGTGCAGGACGGTCAGCCGCGGCCCCTTCTCGCTCCCCCTCGGGGCGCGGAAGGCCACGTCGTAGGTCTGCCACTGCAGGGCGGACAGGCAGGCGTTGACCAGAGGCGCGAACTGGTTGTAGATCGCGCCGCAGTCGCCCAGACCGGGCGCGGCCCAGCCGTAGGAGTCGAGGACCTGGATCTCGTACCGCCCTTGCAGGAAGACGCCGCTGTTCCCCTTGGCCTGGCCCTTGGCCTCGGGCATGTCAGGACAGCGGAACTCCAGGTGCAGCGCGAAGTCGGCCAACCGCTCGCGGGTCATGATGTCGCCGGTGCCGGGGACCACGTGCAGGACCCCGTCCTCGGCCTTCCACCCCGCGGGCTTGCCGTCCCGCGTGGTCCAGTTGCTCACGTCCTTACCATTGAAGAGCTGCACGGCGCCGTTCGGCACCGGGGCACCTAGGGTATTCATCTGCGATCTCCTTTCCGATTCTTGGTCGGCCCCGGTGGTCGGAGACCGACGGGCAGGTTCACTTCACCCACAGGGACGCGGTCGCGGCATGACTGGCCGGGTCGTGCGGCTGGCCGCCCCCAACGCTGACGACGAACTCTCCCGGCTCGATGAACGGCCGTCCCTCGTCGTCGTACGCAACGAGCTGGGCCGGCGTGAGGGGGAACGATACCTGCTGAGCCTCACCGGGCTTCAGGTGCAGCCGCCGCACCCCTTCGAGGTGAAGGAGCGGCACCGGCACCGAGGCCTGGGCGTCGGTCACGTAGAGCTGGACCACCTCGTCGCCGGCCACGGCTCCGGCGTTGCGCACCCGGACGGTCACCTCGACCTCCTGGTCGACCCGCGCCGGATTCGGGCTTATCTGGAGCTGGTCGTACTCGAAGGTGGTGTAGCTCAGCCCGTACCCGAAGCGATAGAGCGGGGGCTCGCGCAGGAAGCGATAGGTGCGGCCCTGCATCCGGTAGTCGGCGAACGGCGGTACCTGGTCGAGGGAGCGGACGAAGGTGAGCGGGAGACGACCCGCGGGACTGACCGCGCCGAAGAGGACGTCGGCCACGGCCGCGCCGCCCTCGGCCCCTGGGTACCAGGCCATGAGGATGGCCGGCAACCGCGCCGCAACCTCGGGGAAGGCGATCGGCGAGCCGCCGGTCAGAACCAGAACCACCGGCTTACCGGTGGCGTGCAACTGCAGCAGCAGCTCCTCCTGCAAGCCGGGGAGCCCGATCCCGGCGCGGTCGCCGGTCCCCACCGTAGCCGCCACCTCCCCCTCCTCGCCCTCCAGCTCGGGGGAGTACCCGAAGCAGGCGATCACCGCGTCGGCCTGGCCGGCCACCCGTAGGGCCTCGGCGAAGCCGCGCTGGTCCTCGGCCCGCACGCTGCACCCCTCGGCGTAGTAGACCTGGGTGCCGGGGGAGACCGCGCCCACCACCCCGTCGAATAAGGTCACCGAGCGCGAGGGGAAGCCGTGGTAGTTCCCCAGCAGGACCCGCGACGAGGTGGCCGTGGGGCCGATCACCGCCACCGACCGCAGGGTGGGGCTGAGCGGGAGCAGGCGGCCCTCGTTCTTCAGCAGCACGATCGACTCGCGGGCCATCTGTCGGTTCAGGGCCCGGTGCTCGGCGCAGTCGACCCGCTCCGGAGGGATGCGAGCGTATGGTACCCGCTCCTCCGGGTCGAACATCCCCAGCCGGAACCGCGCCTCGAAGAGGCGCTTGACCGCGCGGTCGATGGTGGCCTCGCCGATCAGTCCCTCGTCCACCGCCTGCAGCAGGGCCTCGTAGGTCTGACCGCAGTTCAGGTCGCACCCGTGCCGGACCGCCAGGGCCGCGGACTCGGCCGGGGTCGAAGTCACCTGGTGACGTGCGTGGAGGTCGTCGATGGCACCGCAGTCGGAGACCACGTACCCGGCGAACCCCCACTCCTCCCGCAGGACCCGCTGGAGCAGGATCTCGCTGGCGCAGCAGGGCTCGCCGTTGGTGCGGTTGTACGCCCCCATGATCGAGAAGGCCCCTGCCCCCTCGACGCAGGCCCGGAAGGCGGGGAGGTAGGTCTCGCGCAGGTCGCGGGGACTGACCCGCGCGTCGAAGTGGTGGCGCTCGGGCTCCGGGCCGCTGTGGACGGCGAAGTGCTTGGGGGTGGCGACCACCTTGAGATACCGGGGGTCATTCCCCTGGAGGCCGCGGACAAAGGCGACCCCGAGCCGGGCCGTCAGGTACGGATCCTCGCCGTAGGTCTCCTGGCCCCGGCCCCAGCGGGGATCGCGGAAGAGGTTGACGTTGGGCGACCAGTAGGTCAGCCCGAAGTACCAGCCGCGGTTCTCCTGACGCAGGGCCTGGTGGTACTTGGCCCGCGCCTCGTCCGAGATCGCCTCGGCCACCCGCTGCAGCAGCTCCGGATGGAAGGCGGCGGCCATGCCGATGGCCTGGGGAAAGACCGTGGCCACGCCGGCCCGGCCGACCCCGTGCAGGCACTCGTTCCACCAGTTGTACTCGGGCACGGACAGCCGCGGGATGGCCCGGGCCGCGTGCACCATCTGCGCGACCTTCTCCTCCAGGGTCAGCCGCGCGACCAGGTCCTCGACGCGCGTTGCCAGGGGGAGGTCGGGATCGAGGTACAGAAGTCGCTCCGACGCCGTCATCACCGCTTTCCTTCCTCCATCCGGATGCCGGCCGGACCGCGTGCACGATCAAGTCGGTTGCCGGCCCGCAGAGAATAACGTATCTGTTGGAGCCGATCAATCCGGCGGCGGCCTGACCGCCGCGCCCCGCGGGAGGGGGGTGCCATGCGAACGATCCTGTGCCTGCTGACCGTCGTCGCCTGCCTGGCCGGGGCCTGCGCCTCCGACGACCCGGTCCCCACCGCCTCGGAAGGGAACGACACCATGTACGCGCGCTGGCAGCACGGCCCGCCCACCGGCTCCGACTACTTCCCCATCGCGGTCTGGCTGCAGGACCCGGCCAACGCGACCCGGTACCGCGAGGCCGGGATCAACCTCTACGTCGGGCTGTGGGAGGGACCGACCGAGGCGCAGCTCGCCGGCCTGCGCGCCGCCGGGATGCAGGTGGTCTGCGATCAGAGCGAGGTCGCCCTGCAGCACCTCGACGACCCGACCATCGTCGGCTGGATGCACGGCGACGAGCCGGACAACGCCCAGGCCGACGGGTCGGGAGGGTGGGGACCGCCGATCCTGCCGGATACCATCGTCGCCTCGTACGCCCGACTCCGGGCGGCCGACCCCTCCCGTCCGATCCTGCTCAACCTGGGCCAGGGGGTGGCCTGGGACGGCTGGGTCGGCCGGGGGGTGCGCACCAATCATCCAGAGGACTACCCCGAGTACGTCCGCGGCGCGGACGTCGTCTCCTTCGACATCTACCCGGTCGCCTCGGATCGCGGCGAGGTCTCCGGCAACCTGTGGTACGTGGCCCACGGGGTGGAGCGACTGAGGGGCTGGGCCGCACCCGAGCAGCCGGTGTGGAACTGCATCGAGTGCAGCCGGATCTACAACGAGCGCAAGGCCACCCCGGCCCAGGTCAAGGCCGAGGTCTGGATGGCCCTGATCCACGGCTCGAACGGACTGATCTACTTCGTCCACGAGTGGTATCCCAAGTTCAACGAGCATGCCCTGCTCGACGACCCGGAGATGCTGGCGGCCGTGACCGCGGTCAACCGGCAGATCCAAGAACTGGCGCCGGTGCTGAACTCGGCCACGGTCGAGGACGGCGCCACGGCCACCAGCAGCGACCCGCAGGCGCCGGTGGCTGCCATGGTGAAGCGGGTTGAGGGAACCACCTACCTGTTCGCCGTGGGCATGCGCGGCAGTGCCACCACCGCCACCTTCACGGTGAGCGGCCTGCCGGCGCAGACCCAGGCCGAGGTAATGGGCGAGGGGCGGACCGTGTCGGTCACCCAAGGTCAGTGGACCGACGCCTTCGAGCCGTGGGGAGTGCACCTCTACCGGATCCGCTGAGCCGAAGGGACGACCGATGCAGAGCAAGACCGGCCCCGCGGTCCGGGGCATGGTGGACCCGGCAGGAGACGACCCGGCGCGGGAGTGGGGGTACTCGCCGAAGGCCCTGACCTGGATCGGCGTCCCCTTCCAGCCGCACTGGACCCAGGTAACCTTCGACGGCGCCCTGTACAGCCTGGGCCAGGTCGAGCTGTGCTTCTTCCACGGCCGGCCGCCGCAACCGCTGCTGGCCCGACAGAAGACCTATCTGGAGGGTTGGATCCCCGTCGTGCAGTACGACTGGCGGGAAGGCAGCGTCCAGTACGCCATCGAGCTCTTCGCGGCTGCGCTCGAAGGCGAGGACGCGACCAACACCGTGAACTTCGTCAGGGTCGAGATAGTGAACCACGGGCCGGCGAAGACCACTGCGAGCTTTACCGCGGCCCTGCGGAACTGCGGCGAGGAGGGGCGCTGGCTGCAGTGGAGCCCGCCGCAGAACTTCCGTCCGGACTGGCGGTACGAGATGACCCAGGACGCCGCGATCCGGGATGGACGGCTGGTCTACACCTTCAGCCCAGGCGCCGTTCGGGAGGCCGTGCCCGGGGTGCCGTACGCCGAACCCTTCCTCGGTTCTCAGTATCACCTCACCTCGCGGGCCGAGGCCTGTCTGGCGCGGTACGCCCACGAACTGGCCCCGGGCGAGACCAAGGTCCTGACCTTCCGGATGCCGCGGGTTCCGGTGCTGGTCGAGCAGACCGGGTTCTTGACCAAGCTCCGCCGGGCCGACCACGACGCCTACCGGCAGCAGACCGTGGACTACTGGCGGGCGCTGTATCAGTCAGGCATGCAGGTCGAGATCCCCGAGCCCCGCGTGCAGAACGCCTTCCAAGCCAACCTGGTGCACCTGGCCATCGCCAACCGGGACCTGGCAACCGACCCCCGCTTCCGGTACGCCACCCACGAGGTCGCCGCCATCGGCCGCTGTCAGACCAGCGGCATCAACTACCCGGACTTCTTCTGCAACGACTACGTCGACATCCGTCTGGCCTGGGACGTCACCGGGCACGCCGAGTACAACGCCGCCTGCATCGACGCGACCTTCGCCCTCTGTCCCGGTCTCGGCCAGCGCGAGGGCGGCATCCCCTGGCCCCATTGGGGACAGGTCATCCACTCCCTGGCGCACCACTACCTGGTCACCGGGGACGAGGAGCACGGCCGGCGGTTCTTTCCGCACCTGTGCCGCATGATCGAGATCTTGCAGCAGGCCCTGGACGAGGACCGGTACGGCCTGGTCCCGGAGTGCGGCCCGTACGACAACGAGATGATCCAGGGCCACTACACCAGCCACAACCTCTGGTGCCTCCTGGGGCTGAGGTCGGCGATCCGGCTGGCGCGCGGCCTGGGCGAGCATGGGACGGCGGCCGGCTGGCTCGAGCTGCACGACCGGTACCTGGACACCGTCCGCCGCGCTCTCGCCGCCAGCGCCGGCGACCAGGGCCACGTGCCGCCCGGTCTGTACGACTACCGCTACGGCCAGGAGACCCGGGGCGACGTGCCCGAGCTCGTCTTCCACAACGAGTGGGAGAACTCCTGCCTGGTCTGGCCGACCGAGGTGCTGGCCCCGCTCGACCCCCTGGTGACGGCCACCCTGGCCAAGATCCACCGCCTCGACTTCCGGGAAGGGGTGCTGGGGTATCACAACGCCTATCGCGGGATCCCCGGCGACATCCACGGGTATTCGGGACACAGCGTGATCTGGCAGCTCATCGCGCGCGGCGACCAGGCCCAGGCCCTGACCGATCTCTACCACGTCCTGCTGCACTGCGGCTCCACCCACGAGATCTGGGAGCAGGGGGCCTTGTCCTGGACCGACCGAGAATCGGTGGAGCACTCCGGTCCCCACACCTGGGCCTCGGCGCGGACGATCCTCACCATCCGCAACCTGCTGGTGATGGAGCTGGGCGGGAGCGCCGGGATCGAGGAGGGGGAGCGGGACCTGCACCTGTTCTCGGGGATCGCGCCGACCTGGGCCAGGCCGGGACAGCAGATCGCCTTCCGCCACGCGGTGACCGAGATGGGCCGCCTGTCAGCGACGCTGCGCTTCACCGCGGCCGGGGCCGAACTGGAGGTCGCCAGCGACTTCCAGCGTTCGCCGCGCTGGCTGGTGCTGCACCTGCCCTACTTCGTGGAGTTGGAGGGGTTCGAGACCGATGCCTCCCGCTCGCGGCTGGAGGAGGGTCGGCTGCTGTTGAGCCCGGAGGCGCGGCGGGTCACGCTCCGCTGGCACGAGCGGGCCGGGGTCCACGCCGGCACCTTCCAGTCCCTGCTGCAGGCCCTGCGGGCCGAGCCGTCCGTGGTCATGGAGGAAGGCCGGATCACCTACCGGCCGGCGCCGGAGGTTCCCCTCGACTCGGAGGAGTCCCGGCACGAGCACGAGCCGCTGTCGTTCCGGCTGGTCCTGGAGGCGTACCGGCACGAATACGCGCGCCGCTACCGCGCCTTTGTCGAGGCCGGCGGCGTCCCGGTGACCGTGGCGGCCCCGCCGCTGCTCACGGCCCAGGAGCGGCGGGAGCGGTACCTCCGGGAGTACGGCGAGGAGAGCCCCGGCGACCAGGCGTGATAAGGCCCTCCTGAGCGACGCTCCTATGGTCGGCCGAAGTCGCGGATGGCGCGGAGGATCGCCGGGAAGCTGGTCCGCCAGCGGTCCGGAGGCACGTTCTCCGAGATCTGGATCTGCAGGCGGCCGGTGTGCCCGGCCTCCGCGAGGATCGCCGCGGCCCGGGCGTAGACCCCCGCGTCGTCCTGCAGGTGGACCGAGGAGGGGAAGTTCACCCAGACCCGCATCCGTGGCCAGCGCGAGACCGCGTCGCCGGCCGAGGTATCGTTGTCCGGCGGTGGCGAGAGGGAGTCGAGGCCGAGCACTCCGGACTCGTCGATAGCCGACCACAGCGGCTTCAGGTCCCCGTCCATGTGGACGAAGACCGGCCGCTCTCCCATCATCCCGGCCAGCTCGCGGTACAGGGGCAGGCAGTACCGGCGGAAGTTGGCCACGCCGATCACCGGCGCGGTGATGTTGTCCGGGAAGTCGATAAAGTCGATCGGCGCCCGGGCCGCGATCGCGCAGATCCGGCGCTCCTCGCGCTCCAGGGCCGCGACGCAGGCCTGCACCCGCTCGGGGCAGTCGACCAGGTGGGCCGCCAGGTCCTCGATCCCGACCCACTGGACCCAGAGCTGCTGGTACGGCGACCGCTCGACCGCGACCAGGGGCAGGCCGTCGTCGCCCAGCTCCTGCCTCGCCCGGGCCAGCGGCTCGAGGTCCTCGACCACCCGGCCATCCTCCAGATAGGCCAGCAGCAGGTCGTAGTCGGCCGGCTCGCGGACGAAGTGGCGCTTGATCCACCCGGTGCCATAGGTGGGCTCGAAGAAGCGCTCTTCGATCAGGGCCCCGCGGGGGGTCTCCAGGATGGTCCGCAGCCCGCGGCGGCCGTCCTCGTCGACCAGGTCCTCGGTGCGGGTGCGGCAGTTGGGGTGCTCGACGCGGTGCACCCGGGTCCAACGCAGCAGCCCGAGCTGCCCGCGGCCGATCACCTTCCAGATCTCCTCGTTGGGCGCGGCGAGGTTCTCGTACTGCACGAAGGGAACCCGGTCGACCGGCTCCCCGCGCACCACGGCGAGGAGCCTCTCCCGCATGGTCATCTCAGCCATCGCGTTCCTCTGGTATGGCCCGGCTTTGCCGGGCTTGGACGTGCAGGTGTCGCGTGATCTCAGGCCAACGGCACCACGGCGTAGACCCGGTCAGGCTCGACGGGAAAGCGCAGTCGGTGGCCGTCGACGCGGGTCGGCAGGACTCGGCCGTTGGCGTCGACCACCACCCAGCGGTCCGCGGCGTGGAGCAGGACGCACTCGCGCGCCACCGTCCCTCGGATCTCGGCCCGCCGCAGACGGCCCTCGGTCCAGCACAGGTCCACGGTGAACCCGCCCCGGGCCCGCAGGCCGCGGCAGGTACCCGAGGGCCAAGCCGGCGGCAGGGCCGGCAGCAGGTCCAGCTCGCCGCGGTAGCTCTGCAGCAGCATCTCCAGCACCGCGGCCGTACCCCCGAAATTCCCGTCGATCTGGAAGATCCGCGGCGGGTGCAGGTCGAGCAGGGAGTCGGTGGCGAAGTCGAGGATCAGGTGGCGCAGGTGCTCCCAGGCCGGGGCCGCCTCGCCGAGCCGGGCGTAGAAGCAGGCGGTCCAGGACCGGCTCCAACCGGTGTGGCCGCCCGAGTGTTCCAGCCGCCGCTCCAGGGAGACGCGGGCCGCCTGCCACAGCTCCGGGGTCCGCTCGGGATCGAATAGGTCCCCGGGGTAGAGCCCGTAGAGGTGGGAGTAATGCCGGTGCCCGGGCTCGACCTCCTCGAAGTCCTCGGCCCATTCCTGCAGTTGGCCGTGCCGGCCGACCTTCAGGGCCGGCAGCCGCTGCAGCATCTGGCGCCACCGCACCCGGCGGTCGAGGTCCATCCCCAGGAGCTCGGCCGCGGCCACCGCATGCTCGAGCAGCTCCTGGGCCAGCTCCACGTCCATGGCGGCCGAGACGCCCAGACTGACCGGCAGGTCTCCGCCCCCGACGAACCGG
>JBAZUN010000043.1:889-22137 GCA_041661365.1 Candidatus Latescibacterota bacterium | reverse complement strand
CGAACGCCCCGAAGGTCCCGGTGTTGTCCGGGATGAACGGGGTCCAGTTCGCCGCCGTCGCGGCCGGGTCGCGCAGCAGGTACCAGACGCCGAACAGGATCACCGCGACCAGGACCACCACCTTGGTCACCACCATGACGTTGTTGAACCGGGCCGACTCGCGGATGCCGACGACCAGCAGCACGGTCAGGAAGAGAACGATGCCGACCGCCGGCAGGTTGATCAGGGCACCGGTGGTCATCAGTGAGCCGTCCTCCACGCCGAACGGGGCCTGGGCCAAGGCCGGGGGCAGGAAGACCCCGAACTCGCGCAGGAACCCCTGCACGTGGCCGCTCCAGCCCACCGCCACGGTCGACGAGGCAAAAAGGTATTCGAGGATCAGGTCCCAGCCGATGATCCAGGCCATGAACTCGCCCAGGGTGGCGTAGGCATAGGTATAGGCGCTCCCCGACACCGGGATCATGGCGGCGTACTCGGCGTAGCACAGCCCGGCAAAGAGGCAACCCAGGCCGGAGATGACGAAGGAAAGCGCGATGGCCGGGCCGGCGTACTGAGCCGCGGCCTGGCCGGTGAGGACGAAGATCCCGGCGCCGATGATCGCGCCGATCCCCAGGGTCAGCAGGTTGAGCGGGCCGAGGGCCCGGTTCAGCCGGGTGTCGGTATCGGCTTCGTCCTGCAGCTCGGACACGCTGCGCCGGCGGGTTAGAGCGGTCATGCGCCAGTCCTGGTTGGGGGGAATGGGGGGATGGGACGCCCGTGCAGACTCACAGATCGGCGCGCGGCAGTTGCTCGAGCTCCAGGGCGGTGTAGACCGGACCGTCGGTACACACGTAGCTCGAGCCGATGTTGCACCGGCCGCACTTCCCCACCCCGCACTTCATCCGGTTCTCCAGGGTGGAGTAGATCGCCTCGGCATCGAACCCCAGCTCGAGCAGCACCGGCAGGGTGAAGCGGATCATCACCGGCGGGCCGCAGACCACGGCGACCGCGTTGGTCGCCGCCGGGGCCACCTCCTTGAGGACCGCGGGCACGAACCCGATCAGCCCACGCCATTCCGGGGTCTCGCCGCCGGGATCGACCGTGGTCACCAGGGTGACGTCGTCCCGCTCGGCCCAGGCGGCCAACTCGTGCTTATAGACCAGGTCGGCCACGGTGCGGGCTCCGTACACGATGGTGACGCGGCCGAACTCGCCGCGGCGGTCGAGCACGTTCCAGATGACGCTGCGGACCGGGGGCAGGGCGATGCCGCCGGCGACGAAGACGAGGTCCCGACCCTTCCAGTCCTCCAGCGGGAAGTGGTTCCCGTACGGGCCGCGGAAGGTGATCGTCTGGCCCGGCTCGCGGTCCTGCAGCGCTCCGGTGACCCGTCCGGTGCGGCGGAAGGTACACTCGATGTACTCCGGTCGCGTCGGCGGGCTGGCAACGCAGAAGGTGCTCTCGCCGATCCCGGGCAGACCGTAGAGGCCGAACTGCCCGACGCGGTACTGGGCGAAGAAGGTCGTCCGGGCCGCCTCGTCGGCGAACCGCAGGCGGAAGGTGCGGACCTCGGGGGCCTCGGCGTGCGCCTCGGCGATCTCCATGACCGTGGGCTGGTAGACGTTCTCGCTCATCCGGGGTCGACCTCAAGGGCGGGCCGCGAGGGCCGTGATCCGCTGGCACGCCTCGGCGATGGTCAGCCCGTTGGGGCACAGCCGCGAGCAGCGCCCGCAGCCGCTGCAGCCGAGCACGTCCTGGCGGGCCGGCAGGTAGGCCAGCTTGTGCATGACCCGTTGCCGCCACCGGGCCGACTGGTCGGGTCTGGGGTTGTGGCCGCTGGCGTGCAGGGTGAACAGCCCCAGGGCGCAGGCGTCCCAAGTCCGGCGGCGCACCGCGCGGGTCCGGCTGGCCTCATCCTGGACGTCGAAGCAGTGACAGCTCGGGCAGGCAAAGGCGCAAGCCCCGCATCCCAGGCACTCCAGGGATACCTCCCGCCAGAGCGGATGGTCGAAGTTGCCGGCCAGCCAACCGGTGACCGCCGCGGCGTCAAAGCGGACCGGCACCTCGGCCAGCGGCGCCGGATCGGCCTCGCCCTGGCCCCAGACCACATCGCCGACGGCCACGACCTCCTCTCCCTTGCGGCTGAGGGCCTCGACGAGGTACCTGTCGCCGCCGGCGGCTGGCAGGAGGCGCAGGTCGAGGTTGACCGTGGCGCCGGGGGCGCCGCCGACGCTGGTGCAGAAGCAGTGCTCGTCGGCGGTGTCGCAGGCCAGGCCGACCACGGTGAGCGTCCCCCGGCGGGCGGTGTAGAAGACGTCGGCCGGGGCACCACCCAGGACGCGGTCGAGCACCGTCAGCGCGGCCGCGTCACAGGGCCGCACCAGCAGGGCCACGGTCGGCGTGGCCTCGGGCGCGACCTCCTCCAGCGTGAATCCGTCCCCCTCCAGACCGGCCCGGCCGATCACCTCGGCCGGCGGGAAGACCACGTCCTTGACCGAGTTGACCGGCACCCCGGCGGCCACGATGACGTCCTCAGGGCACCACGGCTCGAAGCGGACCACGGGGCCCCGCCGCACCGGTGCCACCACGCGGTACCCGGCCTCGGCCAGGGCGACGGCCAGAGACTGCAACTGGTCGGCAGGGAGAACGGTCATCGCTTCCTCGTCAGCGGATGAAGGTATCGCCGTCGCCGGCGTCCCAGGAGCCGATCAGCGGCCGGCCCTCCAGGTCGTACCCGCTGCGGTGCCCGAAGGCCTCCTCGACGCACTGGGTCACCGCCAGGTTGAGCAACATCAGGGGCAGGCCCTGAGGGCAGGCCTCCTCGCAGGCACCGCACAGGGTGCACCGTCCGGCCTGGTGGTAGGCCCGGATGACGCTCCAGCCGTAGTTCCCGTGGTCGATCGGGGCGCCGGCGATCCACTGCGGCTGGTTGCGCTCGACGATGCAACTGGCGCAGTAGCACCCCGGACAGGCGGCACGACAGGCATAGCACCGGGTGCAGCGCGACAATTGCTCGCGCCAGAAGGCGCTCCGCCCGGCCGCATCCAGACCGGCCAGCTCGCGCATCCTGGCCAACAGCGCCGGGTCCGGGGCCAGATCGCCGTACTCGGACTGCAGCAGCGCTGCCGCGGCGGCCAGGTCCATGGGGCCGTGGTACCGCTCGGGGCCAATGGCCAGGACCAGCACGTCGGCCGAGGTGATCTGAGACTCAGCGTGGAGCACGACCAGGCTGCGCAGGACGGCCGGCCGGGCCAGGACCGCCACCGGGAAGGCGGCACGCACCTCGGGCTTGGTGACGTATGCCGCCAGGTTCTGCCGGCAGCCGTCGTCGAAGACGATGGCCTCGGCCGCTGCCGGGTCGACCAGCGCGTAGGGGATCCGCCGGCCGGCGCGCTCGCGGAACGCCAGCACCAGCCGCACCCGCCCATCGCTGAGCAGGGCCTGGGCGTCGGTCCGGATCGCCTCCACCGCGCTCACAGCCGCCTCCGCGCCGGGTTGCCGTCGGCGAACGGGCCGGCCATCCGCACCGCGCCGGTCACCTCGTTGACCAGGTCGGCGAACTTCCGCCCCTCGGCGGCCGAGACCCAACTGAAGAACAGCCGCTCCTCGCCGATGCCGGTGAAGTCCAACAGGTGCCGGAAGACCGTCCACCGGCGGCGGGCGTGGTAGTTGCCGCTGGTGTAGTGGCAGTCGCCGGGGTGGCAGCCGCTGACCAATACCCCGTCGGCGCCGGCCTCGAACGCCTTGAGCACCAGCAGGGGGTCGATCCTGCCGGTGCACGGCACCTTGATCAGGCGCAGGTTGGGGGCGTACTGCATGCGGCTGGTGCCGGCCAGGTCAGCCCCGGCATAGGTGCACCAGTTGCACACGAAGGCCGTGATCCGCGGCTCGAAGTCGGCGGTGGCGTCGGCTGCCTGTGGCGCCGTGCTGGTCTCCATCTGCTCTCTCTTCCCCATCGCGATCTACCGGCCCGCTTCCGGCTCAGGCCGGCTCCAGGGCCAGGATCTGAGCGCAGACCTGCTCATCGGTAAAGCCGTCCAGGTCGATGCTGTTGGAGCGGCAGACCGAGACGCAGGTGCCGCAGCCTTGGCAGAGCCCCTCGTTGACGCTGGCCACCACCCGGAGGACCCGACCCTGGCGGTCGGTGATCTCGCGGTCCTCCACCGCGCGATACGGGCAGGTGTGGATGCAGGCCCGACAGTGGACGCAGGTGGCCGGGTTGGTCCGGGCGACCACCGGCTCGCGCGCCAGTTGCGGCTTGCTGAACAGGGCCAGAACCTTGCTGGCCGAGGCCGAGGCCTGGGCCACGGTCTCCGGGATGTCCTTGGGGCTCTGGCAGGCCCCGGCCAGGAAGACCCCGGCCACGGCGGTCTCCACCGGCCGCAGCTTGGGGTGAGCCTCGCTGTAGAAGCCGTGCGCGTCGTACCCCAGACCGATCAACTGGGCCAGTTGCCGGGCGCTGTCGCGGGGCACCACGGCATCGGCGCAGACCACCAGGTCGGCCTCCACCGTCATCGGCCGGCCGGCCAGGGTGTCGACCCCGCGGACGACGATCTTGCCGTCGGGCCGCCGGTACAGGCGGCTGACGCGGCCCCGCACGTACTCGGCGCCGTCGGCCTCGATGGCCCGGCGGACGAACTCCTCGTACCCCTTGCCCGCCGCACGCACGTCCATGTAGAAGACGATGGCCCGGCCGTGGTGGACCTTGTGCCGGTAGAGCATGGCGTGCTTGGCGGTGTACATGCAGCAGATCTTCGAGCAGTACGGCTGCCCGGCCTTCTCGTCGCGGCTGCCGCAGCACTGGAGGAAGACCACGGTCTGCGGCTCCTGACCGTCGCTGGGCCGCAGGATGCGGCCGGCCGTGGGCCCGCTGGCCGAGGCCAGCCGCTCGAACTGGAAGCCGTCGATGACGTCGGCGATCTTCCCCGCGCCCAGCTCGCCGTAGGCCGCGTGGTCCCACAGCTTGAACCCCGTGGCCACGACCATGGCGCCGACGCGCACCGTCACCAGCTCGTCCACGGCGGCGAAGTCGATGGCCCCGCGCGGGCAGGCCTTCTCGCACAGTCCGCACCCCTTCCCCCGGGTCAGGCGGATGCAGCGCTCGCGGTCGATCACCGGCTTGTTGGGCACGGCCTGCGGGAACGGGGTGTAGATCGCCGTGCGCTTCCCCAGCCCGGCGTCGAACTCGCTGGGGATCTTCTTGTTGGGACACTTGTTCCAGCACTCGCCGCAGCCGGTGCATTTGTTGAGGTCCACGTACCGCGCGCGGCGGCGGATGGTGACCTCGAAGTTGCCGACGAACCCCGTGACCTGCTCCACCTCGCTGTAGGTCATCAGGGTGATGTTGGGGTGGCTGGCCACCTCCACCATCCGCGGAGTCAGGATGCACTGGCTACAGTCCAGCGTCGGAAAGGTCTCGCTCAGCCGGGCCATGTGCCCGCCGATCGAGGGGCTCTGCTCGACGAGGATCACCTTCTGCCCGGCGTTGGCGATGTCCAGGGCTGCCTGGATCCCGGCGATCCCACCACCGATGACCAAGGCCGTGGGCTCGACCGGCACGCTGATCGGGCGGAGGTCGCGGTTGCGCCGGACCTTGGCCACCAGGGTACGGACGATCTCCTCGGCCTTGGCCGTGGCCACCGACCGGTCCTCGTGGACCCAGGAGCAGTGCTCGCGGATGTTGGCCATCTCCAGGCGGAAGGGGTTGAGTCCGGCCTCGGCCGCGGCCCGGCGGAAGGTGCTCTCGTGCATCCGCGGTGAGCAGGCCGCCACCACCACCCCGGTGAGCCGCTGCTCCTCGATGGCCTGTCGGATCATCTGCTGCCCGGGGTCGGAGCACATGTACTTGTAGTCGACGGCGCAGACCACGCCAGGCATCCTGCGGGCGGCCTCGGCCACGGCCGACACCTCCACGGTCCGGGAGATGTTCTCGCCGCAGTGGCAGATGAACACCCCGATCCTAGCCATGAGCCGCGCCTCCTGCGACGGCCTCGGCCGGTCGGGCTCTGCCGGCCAGCGGGAGCGCGTCGACGTAGTGCCGGTCAAGTCCGAGGTCGGCCGGCGCCACCCCGGCCGCCAGCCCCAGCAGCTCGCTGAGATAAAGGACCGGCACCGCGGCCGCGCCACCGGCCGCGGCATTGATCGCCCGCTGCCGCATGTCGAGGTTGCTGTGGCACATCGGGCACCCGGTAACGATCAGCTCGGCACCGCGGCTGCGGGCATCCTCCAGGATGGCGCCCGACAGGCGGAGCACGGCGTCGGTCATCGGCAGACTGAAGCCGCCGCCGCAGCACTCGGTGGCGAAGGCCCAGTCGATCACCTCGCCACCGGCGGCCCGGATGGCCGCCGACATCCCATTCGGCTGTTCGGGATCGTCGTGCTCGATGAGTCCGTCTCCCCGGCTGAGCAGACAGCCGTAGTACGGGGCCACGCGGAGGCCGGTCAGGGGCCGGGTCAGGCGCTCGGCCAGCCCTTGGTCGAGCAATCGGCCGACGAGTTCGACGACGTTGACCACCCGTACCGGTGCCGTCAGCGACCGGCCGACCGCGGCCTCGGCACGGACCCTGAGCTCGGGCTGCCGCTCCAGCCGCACCAGCGTCCCCTTGAGGCGCGAGAAGCAGGCCGCGCACGGGGCGAAGACCTCGGTCAGCCCCTGCTCAGCGGCCAAAATGAGCACCCTCAGGGGCAGGGCCACGGCCAGGTCGTGGTCCAGGGCGTGGGCCGCCGAGGCGCCGCAGCAGCTCCAGTCGTCGATCTCGCGGAGCTCGACCCCGGCCACCCGGCACAGGGCCTGGATCGACATGGCGTACTCGATCCCGCCGCCCTCCAGGCTGCATCCCGGGAAGTAGCCGATGCAGTTCATGGCCGGTGCCGCTCCCGCGTCGCCCGGAAGATCCGCCGCACCTCGTCCCGGCCGGCGATCCGGTGGCCGCGCAAGGGCAGCTTCCCCCGGGCCAGGGCTCGCGGGGCCAGGCCGACGTCGCTGAACAGGTCCCCGGTGGCGAGCTTGTACCGTCGCACCAGCCCCACCTCACCCATCCGGCCGTCGCGCTCGATCGTGGCCAGGAAGGCCTGGTGGAAGGCCAGCACGCGGCGGTGCCGCTCCGACACCTTGCCTTGCCGCACGGAGGCTTCGCGTAGGACGTCCATGACCGCGGCGGGATCGAGCAGCCTAGGGCAGCGCTGGGTGCAGGTCAGGCAGCCGGCGCAGCTCCAGATGGCCCCGCTCCGCAGCAGCTCGTCGTCCGCGGCCGGATCCCTGAGCTGGACCAGCCGCATGACCTGGTTCGGGGTCAGGTCCATGAAGGCTGCCATGGGGCACCCGGCGGTGCACTTGCCGCACTGGTAGCAGCGCGCCACCTCGACACCGGTTACCTGCCGCACCTTCGTGGCCAAGACCGCGTCGCGGCCCTCTACGCTCACGGGATCTCCTGTCTTCGGGAAACGGGCTCTTACCGCAGGCGGCCCGCCCGCCGTCCACCCGCCCCCGGCTTCAGCCGCCGCCTGCCCTATGCCTAAAGGTAGGAACCTCGTCCGGGTTGCACCAGACCGCGCCCGTTCACTCCGTCGTGGGGCCCCTCGGGTCAGGTGGTTCCGGCGGCTCAGCCGGCTGCTTCGGCTCACCCCCCTCGGGCACCTTGGCCTCCCGTGCTGGGGGCTTCCCGGCAGTACCGGCCTGCTGCCCGTACACGAGCTGGATCACTTGGCGCTTCTGGGCCGGGTCGATGGCGAGGAAGCTGACGTGCAGGACCTGGGCCGCCCGCTCGGGCAGGGGGCGGACCGTGCGGACCTGGCCGTATAAGTCGTTCAGGTTCACCGGCAACGCCGCCGCGTCCCCGCTCAGCGCCACGTAGTCTCCCTCCTCCACGCCGATGGTGTTCCCGGCCATCAAGGCCAATCCGCCCGCGCTCAGGTTGAGCACCTGCGCCCCGGCCGGCTCCATCCCGGCGGTCAACTGCGCCAGGACCTTCTTCAGACTCGGGTCGTCGGTTTGGCTCCCGCTGGCGGCCTGGGCCTGTTCCGCCTCCCCTCGCGCCACGTGGGTGAATCCCACCCGCAAGGCGCACCCCACGCGCTCGAGCTGCCGCTGGTCGTGGCCGCGCTCGCGCGACTCGGGAACGGCCACCAGCAGACGCCGCACCGACTCCACCAGGCTCTGCTGGGCAAAGTTCAGCGCGCCGGCCTCGAGGGCCTTGGCCACGCAGCGGTCGAAGACGTGGATCGAGGTCAGCAGCTGCACCGGCCGCTCCAGTCGGGCATGGCGAGCTACGACGGACAGCGCGGCGAGCTGTTCACGGCTGCAGCCACGAGACCGGGCCAGCCGGCCGAACCCCTGCCAGTTGGCCTGACGCTGCCGCCGGCGGACGCGGCGACGCGCCGCCAGGCGCACCACCAGCAGCACGACGAGGATCACCGCGACGACGGTGAACCCCGTGTAGAGGGGATCCAGCGGGGGATGGCTCGCTTCGACAAGGAATCCCGGCACGGCTAGATCCTCGATAACCTCGCGACCGGTGCACGACCCTTCCTACCGCGCCGGACTCTGGCCAGGCGAAGGACCGGGACTCCGTTCACCGGGGGCTCGATCCGCCCTTGACGGAAGGGGCGATCGTCGTAAACGTTGTTCGTCATCCACGGCCGATCTGGTCCACGGCAGACACAGCAGTGAAGGAAGCAGACATGAACAGCACCGTAGCGATGCCGTCCCGCGTGGTCATCGTCGGCGGCGGATTCGCCGGTCTCTACGCGGCCAAGGCCCTCCGAAAGGCCAGGGCCGAGGTGACCCTGATCGACAAGCGCAACTTCCACCTTTTCCAGCCCCTGCTCTATCAGGTGGCCACCGGCGGGCTTTCGCCCGGCGACATCGCCTCGCCCCTGCGAGCGGTGCTGAAGCGGCACCGCAACACCCGCGTGCTGGCGGCCGAGATGGTCGACCTCGATCCCGAGCGGCGGCGCGTCCTGTTGCGCGACGGCGAGCTCCCCTACGACCTGCTGGCTCTGGCCCTGGGCGGCCAGAACCAGTACTTCGGCCACGACGACTGGCCCGGCACGGCCCCGGGGCTCAAGACCATCGAGGACGCGCTGGAGGTCCGTCGCCGGATCTTCCTGGCCTTCGAAACCGCCGAACGCCAGGAGGACGAGCGCTCCCGCCGGGCCTGGATGCGGTTCGTCGTGGTCGGCGGAGGGCCCACCGGGGTCGAGCTCGCCGGAGCCTTAGCCGAACTCGCCCACACTACCCTGCGCCACGACTTCCGCCGCATCAACCCGCGGGCTGCCGAGGTGATCCTGGTCGAAGGCTCCCCTCGGATACTGCCCCCGTACCCCCCGTCGCTTTCGTCCCGGGCTGCAAGCTCCCTGCGCCGGCTGGGGGTCGAGGTGCGCACCGGAACGCGGATGGCCGCCATTGATGACGACGGCGTTACCCTGAAGCGCGGCGAGACCATAGAGGAGGTTCACGCCCACACCGTGCTGTGGGCCGCCGGGATGCAGGCCTCCGGCCTCTCCGCGACCATCGCGAGGCGCCTCGGCGCCAAGACCGACCACGGCGGCAGGTTGCTGGTGGAGCCCGACCTCAGCCTTCCCGGCCACCCGGAGATCTTCGTCCTGGGCGATCTGGCCCACTACGCCCATCAAGGAACCGCCCCGTTGCCGGCCGTGGCACCCGTAGCCATGCAGCAAGGCCGGTACCTGGCTAGGCTGATCCAGCGCCGGTTGCGCGGCCGTCCCACGGGACCGTTCCACTATCGAGACCGGGGCAGCCTGGCGGTGATCGGCAGGCACGCCGCGGTTGCCGATCTGGGCGCCCTCCACGTTGCCGGATGGCCGGCCTGGTTGGCCTGGATCTTCGTCCACATCGGGTACCTGATCGAGTTCGACAGCAAGGTGATGGTCATGTTCCAGTGGGGATGGAACTACCTCACCCGCAAGAAGGGAGCCCGCCTGGTAACCGGCGGGGACTTCGCCACCCGCCTGCACGTCGGTCCGGGCAAACGCGGTTGAGCCGCGGATGGCTCATCAACGCTGTCTGCGGTCCTCCGTGGCGTTGTACTTGCTCTTGAGCATGACGATCTCAATCCGCCGGTTGGCCGCCCGTCCCGCCTCGGTGCGGTTGTCGGCCACCGGCCGGTACTCCCCGTACCCGGTCACCCACAGACGGCCCGGATCGATCCCGACGTCGCTGACGAAGAGCCGCACCACGCTGGCGGCTCGAGCCGCGGACAGCTCCCAGTTGGAAGGGTAGCGGGACCCGATCGGCACGTCGTCGGTGTGTCCCTCGACCCGCAGGTAGAACCCCCCCTCCTTGCGCAGGATCTCACCGACGCCTTGGAGGATCTGTCGCGCGGGCCCCGATAGCTCGGCTTGGCCGCTGGCGAACAGCACCTGATCGCTCAGGCGGACCACCGCCCCCTTTTCTTCCACCGAGACCGACATCTCCTGCTGCAGCCCTTGCTGCTTGGCCAGCTCCTGCACCTCCTGCTGGACCCGCTGCAGGGCCTGGTCCTCGGCCTGGGCCGCACCGGTCCCTTGCCCAGGGCGCCCGCCACCGCGCAATCCCGGTCCAGGGGCTTTGCCTACCACGTACGAGGTCCCCTGGAAAGCGCTCCTGAGGGAGGTGGCCATCGCCTTGAACTTGGTAACGTCCTGCTTGCTGAAGACGTACATGATGATGAAGAAGATCAGCAGCAGGGTGATCAGGTCGGCGTAGGTCAGCAGCCAGCGCTCGGACCGGTCCTTCTCGGCCTCGCGCGGGGAATCGTCCTCTTCCTCGGCCATCGGCGACTCCCCCCGGTCAGGCTGCCGATTCCGTGGCGGCCGGAGCGATGTTCTCGATGTTCAGCATCCGCTCCATCATCCGCGGGCTGTCGCCGTTCTGGATGCAGACCAGTCCGGTGATCACCAATTTGCTGGCGTTCTTCTCCTCCATGGCCTTCATCTTGAGCTTGTTGGCGAACGGCAGCCACATCAGGTTGGCGAAGCCGATCCCGAGCAACGTGGCGACGAAGGCCAGGGCGATCTTCTCGCCCAGCCCCTCGGCGCCCTCGAGGTTGCCCAGCACGCTGATCAGCCCCAGTACGGTGCCGATGATCCCCATGGTCGGCGAATACCCGCCGCAGGCTTCGAAGACGCGGGCCGCGCGGTGGATCCTTTCCTCCTCGGCACGCACGTACTGGTGGAGAATCTGCTCGATCCGCTCCGGCTCGGTGCCGTCGACCAGGAGCTGCAGCCCCTTCTGGATCATCGGGTGGGGATGGGAGGAGGCGTAGGTCTCCAGGGCCAGGATCCCCTCGCGTCGGGCGATCGAGGAGAACTCGACCAGGTCCTTGGCCAGGCCGACGGTGTCGATCTCGCGGCTGATGAGCAACATCCGTCCCATGGCGATGGCGTGAACGACGTCGCTCAGAGGGAAGGCGACCATCGTCGCGCCCAGGGTCCCCCCGATGATGATCATCCAGGCGCTCGGGCCCATCAGCGAGTGGAAGCTGCCGCCTTCCATCAGGAAGGCGGCCCCGATCATGGTAAAGGCCGCTGCCAGACCGGTGATGGTGGCGATGTCCAGCCCGGTCCTGGACCCGCCGGATAGCTCGACGGTAGACCCGCCGTCGTCCTTGCGTTTGCCTCCGGAACCCTTGGCCATCGCCTGTCTACCAGATCATCGAGAGAGGATTACCGCCCGTCTCACCTCAACCCACCTTGCCGGCCATCAGGATCGAGGCGACCAGACCCAGGATGGCATAGAACTCCGGGAACGCAGCCAGCACGAGGGTGCTGCCAAAGGCGTTGTGTCCCATTCCCATGCTGGAGATGCCCGAGGCGCAGACCTGCCCCATCTTGATCGCTGAGACCAGGTTGACCAGGCCAAGTCCGAGTCCGGCGCCGAACACGATGGCGGCGCTGAACATGCTGATCTCGGGCACCACCTTGGCATTGTAGATGATGAAGCCGACGAACCCGTAGAGGCCCTGGGTCGCGGGCAACCCGGCCAACACCAGCCCGAGGCCGAAGATCTCGCTCCGCTTGCGCAGCGCCCCTACCACCGCGCTGCCGCCGATGACCAGACCGATGGCCGAACCTGCACCCGACAGGCCGAACATCAGCCCGAGCCCGACCGCCGCCAGAACCGACTCCATGCTCGACTCCTTTCCTGGGTAGCCGGCCCCCGGCGGGCGCCGACCGACTGGGTCACGTGCCCTTTACCTGCTGCCGGCACGCTCCGGTGCCGTCCGTCGCAGGGGGCGATACTCGATGCCACCGCCGGTGAACTCGACGGCCTTGTAAAACTCGACGAAGGTGAGACGCAGCGAGTGGACGAAGGCCGACAACAGGCCGATCCCCAGGTTGAGGGCGTGGCCGAAGATCAGCACCGCGGTCATCGCCATCAATCCGAACAAGGAGCCGCCCTGACCCGCCATGTGGGCGATCTCGTTGACCGCTTCGGCCAGCAGCCCGCCGGCCAGACCCAGGGCGAACAGACGCAGGTAGCTCAGGATGTCGCCCGGCAGCCCGGTGACCAGCTCGTAGAGCTTCCACAGGCCGGTCAGCGGCCGCAGGTAGATCGGCGTCCGCTTTTCCAGGCCGTTGAACAGCAGCACCAGCAGCACCCCTCCCCCGATCAGCCCCTGCCAGGCTCCAGCCGCGATCCGGGCGCCAAGCTGTCCCAGCAGCAATGGTCCGATGTGGAACTCCGGCCCGACCGCGGCCAGCGCCCCGCCAAGGGCTCCGAAGATCATGGCGATGACGCCCAGGGGCTGCAGGGCCCCGGCCGGGCCCAGGTGCCGGACCTGGTTGACCACGCGGAGGCAGAAACCCAGAAGCACCTGGCAGACCCCGAGCAGGATCGGCAGCATCATGGCGTCGCCCTGTTGGCGGAACAGAGCCAGATGCCGCAACACCCCGCCGTCGCCGCCGTGGTGCTCGGCCTCACCGACCAGACGCACGCCGAAGAAGTCGTCGAGGAGTACGCCGGCGAGGATCACCGACAGCGAGAATATCGCTCCCAGGGCGAGGTACGGCCGCCACTGGCGACCCTTCACCGCCAGCAGGGCCACCACCACCGCGGCAAGCATCAGGACGCCGTACCCGGAGTCGGCGACGCACAGGCCGAAGAACAGGGTGTAGAACGGCGCGAAGAACGGGGTGGTGTCCAGCTCCCGGTAGTTCGGCAGGCTGAAGATCTGCGTGATCGGCACGAACAGCCGGGACAGCAGGCTGCTGCGGAGCATCACCGGCACCGGCTCGTGCGGGCCGGGATCCTCGATCACCGGCACCGCGCCCAGGTCGGCCAGGACCGCCTCCAGGTCCGCCGTGCGCCGGGCCGGAGCGAATCCGCTGACCTGCAGCACCGGTCCCTCGCCGGCCATGGCACTGCGCGCCAGCTCGCGCGCCAGCTCGTTGCGTCCGACCTCCACCACCCCCCTCAGCCAGCTCAGGTGCCGGGTCAGGTCGAGCAGCCGGTACCGGCACTCGTCCAGCTCCTCGGTAAGTCGGGCGACCTCGACCTGCAAGGCGGAGAGGCTGGTCGTCGGGACCGCCTCCTGGCGGGCCAGCACCGCCTCGTCGGCCCGGGTCAGGTTCTCGCGCTGGTCCCAGATCGCCACGAAGTAGACTCCGCCTCGGCCCTCGGACAACAGCTCCACGTGTAGCATCTCGGGATGGAGGAGCGGCCAGCGGTGCTTGGCGCAGGAGCAGAAGAAGACCTTGACGCGGACGCGGGCCAGAGCCTCGACCACCCCGGGGTCGAACTCCCCCCATGGGATCAGCTGGGTCTCCTCCCTGCGCTTGCCGTCGAGCTCGTGACTCAGCCGGTCGATGCGCACCTGGAGGTCGTCGATGGCCCGTCCCAGCTCCGCCGCCTCTCCACGCCACTTCACCTGCGGCAGGTAGACCTGGAACTCGTCGGCGCAAGCGGCCAGCGCCCGGCAGCGCCGCTCGACCACCTCCACCTCCTCGCGCCGGGCGGCCGCTGCTTCGCTCGGCTGGGCGGGGGCCGTCTCCAGGTGGTACACCCCCAACTCCTGAAGCCGGGTGAGCACGGCGTCGCGGTCCGCGGGGTGGATCGCCAGACCGACCCGCTTCATCGCCTCGATCAAGGCTCTGACCTCCCGTCCAGCAGCGCGGCTTCGGTCTCGGATAGTCGTTGCTTGGTCAGCTTCTGCGCCGCCTTCGTCAGGTTGTCCACGTCCTCGAGGTGCCTTTTCACCCGCAGGATAGCTTCGCTGTAGGCGGGGATCTGGACCTTCTCGTAGAGGTTGACTTTCTGAGTCGTTCGCTTGCGGGCCTGCTCGAGGATCTCCAGGGCCTGACCGGTGATGGCGATCCGCGCCTGGTCGGCGGCCAGGTCCTGCAGGACCCTGATCCCCGTGGTCACCCAGGCTGGCTTGTTGAACTTGGAGAACTCCCGCGTGTTCCAGACGACCTCGACGAACTCAGGGTACACGACCCCGGTGACCTTGACCGGACGGCTCACCAGCCGCTCAATCACGAAGATGTACGCGGGGAATTCGGCCCACAGAGTCAGGTCCTCGCGTACTCGCCCCAAGCGCTCGTCATACGTCCGCTGGGCCTCCTGCAGGCGCAGGTGGTGCTCTTGAACCGCCGCTCGCAGCGCGGTCTCCTTGTTCTTCAGCGTCGGCAGGGCCGTTAGCCGGGCCTTGAGCCGCCGCCGCAGGTCCTGGATGGCCATGCGGTTGAACTGATAGACCAGAGCCATGCCGAACCCCCGTCAGGCGGCCTCCCAGTAGCGGTCCATGATCGTCTGCTTGATGGCCACCTCGGACTGCTGGAAGTGCTTGGCGAACAACTCCCAGACCGTGTCGAGCATGGCGACCGAGTCGATCTCCACGTCGAGCGACAACAGCCGACGGCTGTACTCCACGGCGAACAGCAGGCATCGACGGTCGTAATCCGACAGCTCGAATCCGTTGTCGCGCTTGGTCCTGGCGTTGGCAGCGTCGGCGTAGAGGCGGACGGCGGCGTTCATCACCGCCGGGTGGTCCTCGCGGGTCTTCTTGCCGATGACCAGTTGCTTCAGCCGGCTGAGCGAGCGGAATGGATCGATAATCACCTTGCCGGTCTCCAGATCGCGCCGCAGGAAGAGCTGCCCCTCGGTGATGTACCCGGTGTTGTCGGGCACCGCGTGGGTGATGTCACCGCCGGATAACGTGGTCACCGCGATGATCGTGATCGAGCCGCCCGAGGGGAACTGCACCGCCTTCTCGTAGATCCGCGCCAGGTCGGAGTAGAGGTTACCGGGCATGGAGTCCTTGCTCGGGATCTGGTCCATCTTGTTGGCGACGATGGCCAGGGCGTCGGCATAGAGGGTCATGTCGGTGAGCAGCACCAGCACGCTCTGGTTGTGGTCCACCGCGAAGTACTCGGCGGCGGTGAGGGACATGTCCGGGACCAGCAGTCGCTCCACGGCGCTGTCGGAGGTGGTGTTGATGAAGCTGACGATCTTGTCCAGCACCCCGGCGCTGTCGAACATCATCCGGTAGAGGAGGTAGTCGTCGTGCGCCAGGCCCATCCCCCCGAGGATGATCTTGTCGGCCTTGGCGCGCAGGGCTACAGTGGCCAGGGCGATGTTGTACGGCTGATCGGGATCGGCGAAGAAGGGGATCTTCTGGCCCGAGACCAGGGCGTTGTTCAGGTCGATCCCGGCGATCCCGGTGGCGATGTAGTTCGACGGCTGCTTGCGGCGCACCGGGTTGACCGACGGTCCACCGATCTCGCGCAGCTCCCCCTCCACCTCGCTCCCGCCGTCCAGGGGCCGGCCGTAGGCATCAAAGAAGCGACCGCTGAGCTGCTCGCTGACCCGCAGCGACGGGGGTGCCCCGGTGAAGACCACCTTGGCGTCGGTGGTGATCCCCTCCGTCCCCTGGTAGACCTGGAGGGTGACCTCGTCCCCATGAATCCGCACGACCTGAGCGAAGCGGCCGTCCACCAAGGCAAGCTCCTCGTAGCCGACCCCCTCGGCCCGCAGGCTGCAAGTGGCCTTGGTGATGCGCGTAATCCCGGTATGGATGCGCTGAAAGGCCAAGGCGGTCATGCCGCAGCCCTCCTTTCGTCGACGAACCCCGCCAACTCCTGTTCGTAGCGGCGGAAGGCTTCGGACTCGAACTCGGTGTAGTTCATCTGGCGCAGGACGTTGATGACCTGCTTGAACCAGGGAGCCACCTCCTCGTGGCCGCCGAACTTATACTCGGCGGAGCAGATACCGCGCACCAGCTCGAGCATGTACCGCTGCCGCTCCAGCGGACAGAGCGAGTCTATCGGATCGAAGGCGTCCTGCTGCATCAGGGCGAAATCCACGGTCTCCGCTTTCCAGAAGACCACGTGCGAGTCGAGCGGGACGCCGTCGTCACCCAGGATGTTGATCTGTTCCTGGACCTCGCGTCCCCGGATCACCCAGTCCCGCAGCTCCTGGACGTATTCCACCCACTGAGGCCCCATCGCGCGGGTGAGCGATTCTTGGACCTCCGGGTACTCCCAGTATTTGGAATAGGAGTCCACCGGGTCGACCGCCGGATACCGCTTGCCGTCGGCGCGGGACTGGGCCAAGGCATAGAAGGCCCGAGCCGCCCGCTTGGTGTTCTCCGTGACCGGTTCCCTGAGGTTGCCGCCGGCCGGCGACACCGTGCCGATGAAGGTGACCGCTCCCCTGGCACCGTTGTTCAGATAAACCATACCCGCGCGGGCGTAGAAGGCCCCGATCACCGCACCCAGGTCCATGGGGAAGGCTTCGGGGCCGGGCAGCTCCTCGAGTCGATTCGACATCTCCAGCAGGGCCTGAGCCCACCGGCTCGTGCTGTCGGCCAGCAGCAGCACCCGCAGCCCCATGCTCCGGTAGTACTCCGCAATGGTCATGGCGGTGTAAACCGAGGCTTCGCGGGCGGCCACCGGCATATTGGAGGTGTTGCAGATGATGGTCGTCCGCTCCATCAGGTTGCGGCCGGTCCGTGGGTCGGTCAGCTCGGGGAACTCGGTGAAGATCTCGACGACCTCGTTGGCCCGCTCGCCGCATGCGGCAATGATGATGATGTCGGCCGCCGCACCCTTGGCCAGCGCCTGCTGCAGCACGGTCTTGCCGCAGCCGAACGGTCCGGGGATGAACCCGGTCCCCCCCTCCACCATCGGGTAGAAGGTGTCGATGATGCGGATCCCGGTCTCCAGCACCGCGAACGGCCGGGGCTTCTCGCGGAAAGCCCGAATCGCCCGCTTCACCGGCCAGCGCTGAACCATGCTCACCTCGAGGCGCTCGCCGGCCTCGTTCTCCAGCACCGCCACCGTGCTCTTCACCCGGTAGCGCCCGGGGCCGACGACCGAGGCCACCCGCCAGCGCCCTTCGGCGGCGAACGGCACCATGATCTTGTGGTCGATCCAGTTCTCCTGCACCGACCCCAGCCAGTCGCCGGCGGCCACCGACTCCCCGGCCTTGGCCAGCGGCTTGAACTCGTAGATCGCCTCGTGGTCCAACGGCGAGGAGTACTCCCCGCGCTTGAGGAAGATGCCGCTCTTGCGGTCGAGGTCGTTCTGGATGCCGTCGAAGCTCCGCGACAGGATCCCCGGTCCCAACTCCGCCTCCAGCGGCCGCCCGGTGAACTCGACCGGGTCGCCGGACCGCAGGCCACGGGTGCTCTCGAAGACCTGGGTCGAGACCGTGGTGCCGATTACCTTGATCACCTCGGACATCAGGCGATCGCCGTTCGGCGCCACGACGAAGGCGATCTCGTTCTGCCCCACGGGTCCTTCGACCTCCACCGTCACCAGGTTGCCGACGATGCCTGCTACCCTGCCTTTTGTCATGGCTGCTGCTCTCCGGAGGTGGCGAATTGCACCGAGGAGCGGATGCTCCGCGACACCGTATCCATCAGTTTCTGGAAGGCGGCCTCGCCGTCCTCGGCGCGCAGGCCATGCCAGCGGGTCACGCTCATCAGGCGGACGAGGTAGGCCAGCACCTGGTCGGTGGTGAACTCGAATCCCTGGGTGCGCTCGTCGAGCCAGCGCCACCGCAGGTCTTCGATCAGACGCTCGTAGCCGGTCAGACCCCCTTCCCAGGCGACCAGCTCGCCGAGGGCCGGAAAGCTCGATCCCAGCCCGAGGTCGGGGACCGAGGGATCTCGTCGCGCCGCCTCCCACACCAGCCCTGACGGAATCAGCTTCTCGGTGATCGGCAGCCCGTTCTGGCGGTGGGCCAGGGCCACCGTGGCGTTGCGCAGGTCCAGCTCGAAGCGGTACCACTCGGCCAGGAAGCCGTCGACCAGCTCGTCGAGGTCGTCGTAGAAGAAGGCGGTCACCTCGTCCGTGTACGGCAGGTCAGGATAGATCCGCCGCTCCTCCCGGGCCAGCTCGTGGAACCGGGCCAGAAAGGGAAAGAACGAGGCCGGGTCCTTGAGGTTTTCCACGTAGGTGGCCTCGTCGTAGTAGGCAGGTGACATGTACTGGCGGTTGCTCTTGCGGTCGTTGAAGTGGAAGAAGACCGTGTTCTTGATGTCGTTGAACAGGAACAGCCGCCGCACCTGCTCGAAGTCAGCGGTACCCAATTGCTCGCCGCAGTAGAGGAAGACTTGACGGACTTCGGGCACGCCGCGCTTCATCTCCAGGGAGAGCGCGGGCAGGCTGGACAGCAGGTAATAGTGGGCGCCCACGGTCAGCCCTCCGGGAAGAGGATCTCCCGCGTGCGGGACTTGACGAATCCCTGAAGCAGGGCCACGAAGTCCCGGTCGGTGAAGGAGACGACGAAGGAGCCGTCGCGGGGACCGATGGTGAACCCCTGCTCGAAGCGTCCCTCGAAGCTCACCCGGCAGCCGGCCGTCAGGGCCTCCTTGAGGGCGCCGCCGAGGAAGCTCTCCAGCTTCTCACGTGATTCCCCCGGCAGCTCCAGACTCAGGCCCGAGGAGGCCGGGTCCCAGCGTGAAACGGCCTGGAGGATGAGCTCGCGCAGGAAGGTAGCGTCGTCCAGGGCCTTGCCCACGGGAGCGCGGAAGGCGGCCCGGGAAACCAGGTCCACGACACGCTGCTTGAGGCTGGTGACCAACTGCTCAGAGGCCGCCCGCACCTCGGCGATGGTCTTGGTCCGCAACAGCTCGACCTCCTGGCCGGCCCTGGTCAGGTTGCGCTCAGCCTCGGCCCGAGCCTCGGCCACCACCCGATCCGCCTCGGTCCGGGCGGCCTGAATGATCTCTGCCGCCTCCTGCTGAGCCTTCTCCACCCCTTCCTTATAGATCCGTTCGGTGATCTCCTGAAGCTTGGCTGACATGACGGGGGATCCCTCCTCGGGTGACCTGCGTACGCGCGCGGGGCCGGAACGGTCTCGAGTCGGTGAGCCGGAGCGCATCCGGACGGTGCACCCCCGAACACGAGACGACGCGGCGAACCGACGCCCGGATCGCGGGTGTCGGCAGATCCCGGCTGGGGGATCATCAAGGGACCGGCGGGCGTGCCTCTAGCCGAGCCTGTCCCTGGCGTGGTTCGCTCCTGACCCCGAGTCCTCCGCACCCATGCTCAGGCATGGAGTTAGCCCGTAGCTAGATGTGGCCCAAGCTACGTAAATCACCGCCCCTGGTCAAGGGGAACCGGTTGCCGGACGACCCCTGGCTGCACCGGACAGCCGGACCGGCACCTCAGAGCTCGACCTGCACCCCGATCTCGATGGCCCGGTCCGGCGGTATGCCGAAGTACGCCGGGGCGGTGAAGGCGTTCCGCGACATGAATGAGAAGAAGGTTTTTCGCCAGCGCCCCATCGACGACCGGCCCGTAGTCAGCAGGCTCTCCCGCCCCAGGAAATAGGTAGTGGTGAAGGGCCGGCAGCGCAGTCCGTGGCTCTCGGCCAGGGCCAACACGGCCGGGGCCGAGGGCTGCTCCATGTAGCCGTAGGCCGCGACCAGCCGGTAGAACCCCTGCCCCAGCTCGGTGACCTGCAGCCGTTGCTCGGCGACCACCACCGGCGCCTCCGAGGGGACGATCGACAGCAGCACCACGTTCTCGTGCAGCGCCCGGATGTGCTTGAAGTGATGCAGCAAGGCGAGGGGGGTGTCCTCGGCCGATAGGGTCATGAACACCGCCGTCCCCGGCACCCGCTGGGGTCGTTGCCGCGCCACGTCCTCGACGAATGATTCGATGGGGAAGCGCACGCTGCGCATCCGTTGGGCCAACGCGGTGCGCCCGTCCCGCCAGGTGGTCATGGCCAGGGTGATGGCGCCGGCCACGGCCAAGGTGATCCAGCCGCCGTCGACCACCTTGAGCAGGTTGGGCCCCAGGTAGGCCAGGTCGATCGACACGAACGCCCCCACCAGTGGCACGGCCTGCCACAGGGGCCATCCCCAGACCCGGGTCGTGACGACGAAGAACAGCACTGAGGTGATCGCCATGGTGGCCGTCACCGCGATACCGTAGGCACTGGCCAATCGGCTGGACTCCCGGAAGGACAGTACCAGCCACAGGCAGGCCACCATCAGGACGAAGTTGACCTCGGGGACGTAGATCTGGCCACGCGTCTCGCTGGAGGTGTGCACGATCCGCAGTCGCGGCAGGTAGCCCAGGTGCACCCCCTGCTGGGTCAAGGAGAAGGCCCCGGAGATCAACGCCTGTGAGGCGATGACCGTAGCCACGGTGGACAGGGCCACCATGGGGTAGAGGAGGGGTGCCGGCACCAGCCCGTAGAAGGGATTGGGCGCCGTCTCGGGACGGGACAGGAGCAAGGCCCCCTGCCCCAGGTAGTTCAGCAGCAGGGCCGGGAAGGCCACCACCAGCCAGGAAAGCCGGATCGGTCGCCGGCCGAAGTGCCCCAGATCGGCGTAGAGCGCCTCGCCGCCGGTGATGCACAGCACCACCGATCCCAGGACCACGGCGCCGTGGCCTCGATTGGCGACGAAAAAGGTTACCGCGCTGATCGGATTGAGGGCGTGCAGGACGTGCGGCTGACGGAGGAGTTGGCCCAGGCCCAGGGCGCCGATGGCGGCAAACCAAACCAACATCAGTGGCCCGAAGACCCGCCCGATCCGTCCGGTGCCGTGGCGCTGCACGGCGAACAGCAGCAGCAGAACGGCGCAGGTAGCGGGCACGACCACGGGCCGGGCTGCCTGCGTGGCCACCTCCAGTCCCTCCACGGCCGACAAGACCGAGATGGCCGGCGTGATGATGCCGTCCCCGTAGAGCAGGCCGGCGCCGGCCATGGCCGCCAACACCAGGACGCCGCGAAGACGGGGCGAGGTCGGGCGGCGATCAGCCGAGATCAGGGCCAGCAGGGCATAGATGCCCCCCTCGCCCCGGTTGTCGGC
>JBAZUN010000043.1:0-879 GCA_041661365.1 Candidatus Latescibacterota bacterium | reverse complement strand
GACCACGTATTTGACGCTGACCACCAGCGTCAGCGACCAGACGATCAGCGACACCACCCCCAGCACGTTGGCCTCGGTCAGCGCCACGGCATGCAGACCGTGGAAACACTCACGGAGGGCGTAGAGCGGGCTGGTGCCGATGTCCCCGTACACCACGCCGAGGGCGCCGACGGTCAAGGAGGCCAAGCGCAGGCCGCGCCTGGTAGCCTTCAGCGTGGAGGGTGCCGCGTCGGGGGCAGGAGTGTCGCCAGGAGGCTGGGGGGCAGATGCCGGACGAGGGCGGTACGGAAATGCGCGGAGCCACTGCACGGAGGTTCTCCCCAAGGTGGCCAACGGCGAGGTAGACCCCCGCGGTTGCCTCGGGAGGCTCTACCCTTCGACGCCTGCGAGGTTAGCTGACGGGCTCGGGCCGAAGAGCTTGCCCTAGGCCGGACGGCGATGCGCCCCAGGTACCTGGTTCTCCCGCTCCTGCTGGTGCAGAACTCGGCGATTCGGGGGGAAGCGTACGGGATCGAGTGCGGCTTGTCAAGATACTCCCGGCCAGGGCCGACCAGGCTCGACCAGGACCGATCTACACCCCTGACGGTCCAGCGTCGAAACCGGAGAACCCGAGGGACAGAGTCGCAACGATTCCTGGCATTTTGATCTGCTGCAAGGCCTGTCGATATTATGGAGCGCGGCGAATGATCGATCCCGCTGATTCCGACCATCGCCGGCGAGACCCTCCTGCCGCCGGCGGTCATCTCCAGTAACCGCAGAGGACCTGCCGTGAAGATCACCGAGGTCAAGACCTTCCCCGTGTTCCACGGCTCGCGGAACTACCTCTTCGTCAAGGTGGAGACCGACTAGGGGCTCTACGGCGTCGGCGAGTTCGGCATC
>JBAZUN010000042.1:0-22265 GCA_041661365.1 Candidatus Latescibacterota bacterium | reverse complement strand
GGCGCGGGGCCGCCGTATTGGCCTCGGCCCGCAACTGCCGGCTCATCTCGCCCATGCGGCCGGCCAGGGCGCGCGTCTCCATGGCCGCGGCCTGCTCGTCGAGCTGCCCGGAGGTGCCGGGACTCATGGTCTCCAGGGAGCGGGCCAGCTCCTTCAGCTCCTGCTGCAGTCGGCCGGTGTCCTGCTGCAGGGCATCCTCCTGCTGGGCCAGCCGGTCACCCTGCTCTTCCCGCGCCGCGCCTTCGTTGATCTGCCCCTGCCGCGCGTCGAGGTCTTCGGCCCGGCGCACCGCGGCCTCGAGCCGCTGCTCGGCGCGGACCTGCTCCAGCAGGGCGATGGTGCGGTCGAGCCGCTCCTGAAAGGACTGCTGGTCCTCGCTGAACTCCCGCAGGGCCTCGGCCAGGGCCTGGGGGTCCTCCTGCTCCAGCGCCGCCTGCACCCGGGCCAGGGCCTCGCGCAGCTCGGCGCTGACGACCTGGGCCATCAGCTCGCGGATCTCGGCGATCTTCTCCAGCAGCGCGTCGGAGTTCAGGCCGTTCCGCTCCAGCTCCTGCAAGGTCTCGCCCAGGGTCCGGGCCAGCTCCTCGACCGTCTCGGCCCGTTCGGCCTCGCGGGCCAGGCTGGCCTCCAGCTCCTGGCGCTGCTCCCAGCTCAACTCCTCGGTGCGCAACAGCTCGCGCCGGGCCTGCTCCACGTACTTCTCGGTGGCGCGGCCCTCGGCGGACAGCTCCTCCAATCGGTCCAGGCTCTCCTCACGCTGGCGCGCCGTCTCCTCGTAGAGCTGGTAGAGCGACGGGAAGCGCAGCACGTACTCGCGGGTGGCCGCGCGCTTCGGTCCGCTGACCGCGTCGTTGTCCAGCGCCTCGACCCGGTACCGCACCCGATCCTCGGGGAGCAGTTCGGTCGCGGACAGATCCCAGACCTGCTCCAGCTTCACCTGGCGTCCAGCCCCGGACAGACGCCGTCGCTCCTCGGGTCCGTCGTTGACCCGGTGGACCAGCCAGAGGGCGCTGATCCCGTAGTCGTCCTCGGCCTCGATCCCGAGCAGCACCTGCATGCTCTCGGGCAGATCCTGGTCCCGGCCAGGGGCTACCAGACTGACCCGCGGCGGCTCGTCGTCGACCGGCTCGACGATGTGGCTGATCGGGTCGAGGCCGGCCAGCCCGCCGGTGTCCACCACCTCGACGCGATACCGGCCGGATCGCCGCACCTCAAGCTCAGCCCTGGCCCGGCTACCCTCGATCCGGGCCGGGACGCGCACCGTGTCGTCCAGCACCAGGGTCGCCTGACCGAGCGGCTTGCTGGCCTCCAGCTCCAACTCGACCCGGGTGCCGCGCACGGCCCGGACATCGCCACCGTCTTCTTCGATTCTCACCGACAGGCCGGTATACTCGGGGTATCGATAGCGGAGGGTCACCCGCTGAATCGCCGGAGGGTCGATGAGCCGCACCGTCCGCGGCCCCGAGGCGCCGTCCCCGGCCCGCACCTCGTAGGCGAACGGGCGGCGGACCTGGCGGAAGACGTAGGTCAGGGAATCGGCGCCGGAGGTGAGCAGCTCCTCCCCCTGCCAGGTCGTGGCCCCTTCCTCGCGGCGGAGGACCCGGGCCAGGGCCGGCAGCTCGCCGCTGAAGCGCGCCACCACCGCCAGGTCGGCGCCGCGGACCACGGTGACGTCCCCCGGGGTCAGCGAGACGCGGGTGCGCGGCTCCCGCACGTAGGCCGTCAGGGGGTGGACCGACCGTCCCAGGGCCTGGGCCATGGATTCACTCCAGGCCATGCTCCCGCCGAGGAGGACCGCGGCCGCGGCTGGGTAACGGGCGCACCAGGTCCAGCGGACCTGCCCCACCGCGATTCCCGGCGCGACCGACTCGACCGTGCGGACGGCGCTGGCGGTCGCGGCGGCCAGCAGCTCGACCGAGTATCGGGTCCGGTCCACCGGGCGCGGTCCCAGCTCGAGCGCGGTGATCAATCCCTGTCGCAACTGTGGACAGCGTCCCTCGACGCGCAGTCCGAGCCGCCGCAGGGAGAGCGACCCCGGCAGCCGCCGGACCAGGTGTCCGATCGCCACCGCGAGCAGGGCCAGGACCGCGAGCGCGGGCACCACGACCCGCTGAGGGGGCGGCAGGTGGACCAGGACCTCGAGGATCAGCCCCAGCCACAGCACGGTCATCCCCGCGGCCAAAGCCAGAGTGCCGGCCTCGACCAGGTCGACCAGGACGGCCCGTCGTCGGAAGAGGCGCAGGCGGGCCAGCAACCGGGCGTGATCGCGCTCAACCGCGTCCGTCGTCATCGATCAGTGGGTGAAGGCCCACACCAGAACGTTAACCCCCATGCGCAGGGCGGCCAGGCGTTTCTCGGGCGGGTCGCCGTGGATCTGCTCGTCCTCCCAGCCGTCGCCCAGGTCGCATTCGTAGGTGTAGAGGACCATGAGCCGCTCCCCCTCGAACAGGGCCAGGGCCTGCGCGGGCTTGCCGTCGTGCTCGTGGATCTTGGGCAGCCCTTGCGGGAAGTCGAAATGGCAGTGGAAGAGGCCGTGGTCGGGCGGCAGCTCCACCAGCCTCTTGTCCGGAAAGAGCCGGGCCAGCTCGCGCCGGAGGCTCTGGTCCATCCCGTAGTTGTCGTCCGCGTGCAGGAATCCCCCCCCCTCGAGATACTGCCGGAGGCGGACCACCTCCTCAGGGGTGAAGGCCACGTTCCCGTGACCGGTCATGTACAGGGCCGGGTAGGAGAACAGCTCCTCGTCCATGACCGCCACGCGGGCCTCCTGCGGCGCCACCGCCATGGTGGTCTGCTCGCGCGCGAAGGCCAGCAGGTTGGGCAGCGAAGAGGGGTTGGCGTACCAGTCCCCACCCCCGCCGTACTGCAGCCGAGCCAGGACGAAGCCGGCTTCCGGGGCCTCCGCCGGCTGGGCTGAACGGGCCGCGATCAGGATCAGCGCCAGACCGAAGGCAGCACCGCGATACCAGCAAGCTCTACCAGCCCGTTGAAAAAGCCCATTTGGGCCGCGGCCGGTGCTGACGGGCCCTGGCGTCGTGTGCCGGATCGTTCTCGATCCGGCCACGTCCCTGTGTCCGCTCGCTTGCCGCATCTCCCCTCGATGCGGCGCCGCTCGCGCGCCTAGCCAGATCCCGTCAGCCCTCGGTCTCGCCAGACAAAGCGGCTTTTCCAACGGGCTGCTTAGCCTGTAGAGGGCGTTCACCGGATGATCCGTTCCTCGGTCAGGGATGACCCCGATGGAGAGCTCCACGATGAGGACGTCTATACGGGAGGGGGGCCTGCCCGGGTGTCTCAGCGGCCGTTGATCACGGCGAACCGACCGTGCACCCGGGTGCCGGACTCGTCCTCGGCCACGAAGAGGTAGATCCCCGAGCCGACCAGGAAGCCGTCGGCGTTCTCCCCGTTCCATTCGAGTGCATCCTGACCCGGCCGACCTTCCAGGGACGCCACCAGGGTCCCGTCGAGCCCGTAGATCCTCAGGTCAGCCCCCAGGGGCAGACCGGCCAGGGTGACGACGGTTCCCCGCGCGCCGAGGAGAAAGGGATTGGGGAAGGCCCGCGGGCGATTCCCCTCCCCGGCACCGGACTGATCCACGACCAGGCGGCTCAGCCCGTTGGCCGTGCCGATCCACAGGTACCCGGTGCGGGGGTCGAAACAGAGGGAATTCACTCGATCCTCGATCAGCCCGCTGTTGGCCGCCGACACCGAGAAGGCGACCTCGCCGGCCCGGGTGATCTGGGCCAGCCCGGCGGCGGTGCCCACCCAGATCCGGCCGTCCGCGTCCTCGGCCAGGGCCGTGATCTCGTTGGTCGGCAGGCCGTCGTCCGAGGTGTAGACCCGCCACTCCTCGACCGCAAAGGAGCCGGTGACGCGGGACCAGGTGCCCCGCACCGAGTGGAGGCCGTTGTCCGTGGCCACCCAGACCCGGCCCCCGGTGCCAGCCAGGATGTCGGCCACGCGGTTGCTGGTAAGCCGGCTCTCGGTGAGGGTGCTGAAGGCCTGGGCCTGCTCGTCGCCTGGATCGAACGGCGTCCCCCCGTCGTCGAAGAGGAGGAAACCGTCCAGCGGGGTCGCCAGCCACTTGAGACCGTCCGGGCCGATGCTGAGCCGCGAACCGTCCCGGCCCACGGCCAGGCCGATCGTCGGGTTGGCGTAGAGCAGACCCCGTGCCGGTGGAAACCCCGAAAGCACCGCCAGGCCGGCCTGCACGTTCATCACCCAGATGTTCCCGGCCGGGTCGAGGTCGAGGTCGCTCGCCGCGACGAAGGAAGCCGAGGTTGGGGTTCCCCGGAGGACCGAGTTGGTCTGGTCGAGGTGGTGCCAGACCCCGGTGGTGTCGCGCACGTCGAGACCGCGTCCCCAGGTACCGGCCCAGACCTGGCCCTGAGGGTCGACGGCCACGGAGGCGACGTACTCCGAGGACAATCCGTCCGCCCGGCCCAGCACCTGCCAGTCCGTGCCGTCCAGCGCGTAGAGCCCGTGCGGGATGACGTTGTCCTTGGGGACTGAGGCGACCCAAAGGCGGCCGTCGGGACCAGTAGCCAGGTCGTAGAAGGCCGCGCTGGCTGGTTCGCGGGCGACCGGTGGCGGCGGCCCGCCCACCACCTGCAGGCCGTGGTCGGTGGCCAGCCAGAGGGCCGAATCCGGGGCCACCTGGGTCAAGGCCCGGGCCCCGGCCACCATCGGCAGCTCGCCCTCGGCCCACTCGCCCGATTCCAGCCGCCGCCACAGGCGCCCCTCGGCACCCAAGGCCCTGAGGTACCCGCCGTACCAGGCCAGCTCGAGCACCTCCGAGTCGGTCAGGCCCATGGTCACCTGCCCGGTGGCCGGATCGAGCGTCCAGACGCCGTTCTCCGTGGCGCAGAACAGGGTGTCCGAGGCGACCAGGAAGCCGTTGACGCCGCCGCTGGTCAGGGTTTGCCAACTGTCGGGGTCCTGCAGGTTGGGATGCGACAGGCTGGCCCAGGCGAGCCCTCTGGGGGTTCCCACCCAGAGCTGCCCGGCGTGGACCAGCAGGGCCTGGACCGCGGTGTCCTTGGGCATCTTGCCGAGTTGCCGGTAGGTCTCCTTGACCTCTTCCTTGTCCAGCAGGTAGGCGCTGACCCCGCGCTCGGTGCCCACGAAGAGGACCTCCCCCCAATCGGCCAGGGCCCCTACCTGCCGTCCCTCGAATTCGGCGAGGGGATCGTCAAAGCGACCGGTCTCCGGGTGGAAGCGGCTCACCCCCAGATCGGTGGTGCCGAACCACAGGTCGCCGCGCTCGTCCACGGTCAGACTGGAGACCCGGTTGCTGGCCAGGCCGTCCAGGCGGGTGTAGCGGTGGTAGACCCCGGCCTGCCGGTCGAGGCGGAGCACCCCCCCGGGGGAGATGGCCCAGACCGAGGAGCCGTCGATCACCAGGTCGGTGAGCTGGCGCATGCTGGTGTAGGCGGTCCACGCCCCGCCCGGTTCGGCCGACGATGGATCGACCGCGGTCAACGCGAACAACAGGGCGAGGCAGGCGTTGGGCAGTTTGCTCATGGGTGCCGGCTCACATCATGGTCAGGGGATCGACGTTGACGGTGATCGACACCCCGCCGTCGCAGGCGGCCCGCATGCCGGGCAGCGCGGTGGCGGTGGTCGCGTGAAGGCGCGGGGGCGATCCCCCGCGGAGCAGGACCTGCCAGCGGTGCTCGCCGCGAAGCAGGGCCAGAGGCGCGGCCGCCGGTCCGAGAACCGTCTGGTCTCCCTCGCAGGCCTGCCGCAGGCAGTCGGTGCCGCGGGTGGCCGAGGCGGTCACCGCGGCCTCGTCCCGGCCGCGCCAGCGGAAGACCACCAGTCGCCCGAACGGCGGGAACCCGGTCGGTCGCCGCTCCTCGAGCTCGCGCTCGGCAAAGGCCGCGTAGTCCTGGGCCGCCGCGGCCTGAAGGACCGGGTCCTCGGGGAGCGAGGTCTGGATGACCACCTCGCCGGGGGTGGTGCCGCGGCCCGAGCGGCCGGCCACCTGGGTCAGCAACTGGAAGCTCCGCTCGGCGGCGCGGAAGTCGGGGAGGTGCATCCCGGTGTCGGCCGAGATCACCCCCACCAGGGTGACCTCGGGGAAGTCGAGCCCCTTGGCCACCATCTGGGTCCCCAGCAGCACGTCGGCCTGGTGCTGCCGGAACCGCTCGATCAGCTCGTCGTGGGCCCCCTTCCAGCCGGTGGTGTCCACGTCCATGCGGATCACCCGGATACCGGGGAACTGCTCCTCCAGGGCGGTCTCGACCTTCTGCGTGCCGATCCCCTCGAACCGCAGCTCGGCGCCGCCGCAGGCCGGACAGGTCCGCGGCACCGGGGCCCGGTAATCGCAGTAGTGACAGCGCATCTCGGGGTGCGGGCCGCGGTGATAGGTGGTGGAGACCCGGCAACTGCCGCACTGCACGGCCTCGCCGCAGGCGGCGCAGAGGATGAAGGGCGCGAAGCCGCGCCGGTTCTGCAGCAGCACGATCTGCTCGCCCCGCTCCAGCCGCTCGTGCATCTTCAGCCGCAGGGTGCGGGAGAAGATGACCCGCTTGCGGCGATCCCCCGGCTCGCGGCGCAGGTCGACCACCGATACCCGGGCCAGGGGTCGGTCGTCCACCCGCCGCGGCAGCGCGAAGAGGTGGAACTTCCCGGCGCGGGCGTTCCAGTAGGACTCCAGGCTGGGCGTGGCCGATCCCAGCAGCACCAGGGCCTGCCGCCGCTGTCCCCGCACCAGCGCCAGGTCGCGGGCGTTGTAGGCAAAGGGGTGATGACTGTCGAGGTCCTCCTGCTTGTACGAGGCGTCGTGCTCCTCGTCGACGATCAGCAGGCCCAGCTCCCGGACCGGCGCCAGCACGGCCGAGCGCGCGCCGATGATGACCCGCTGCTCGCCGCGGCGGAGGCGCAGCCAGGTGTCGTACCGCTCACCGTCCGAGAGCTGGCTGTGGAGCACGGCCACCCGTTCGCCGAAGTGGGCGCGGAACCGCCGGACCATCTGCCAGGCCAGGGCGATCTCCGGCACCAGAACAATAACCCCGCGACCCCGGTCCAGGGATCGGGCGGTCAGGTCGAGGTAGACCAGGGTCTTGCCGCTCCCCGTAACCCCGTGCAGCAGGGCCGGGAAGAAACTCCCCGAGTCCAGGGCCGCGGCCAGGCCGGCGATGACCTGCTGCTGGTCGGGGGTCGGGGTCAGCGTCTCCGGATTCCCGCTCGGGATATGGGCCAGCGGATCGCGCGTCGAGGTGCCGTCGAACCGTTCCAGCAGGCCGCGGTCGCACAGGGCGGTCAAGGCCGCGGGGGCAAAGCCGGCGGCTATCAGGTCGCGGCGCGAGCTCCCCTCGGGACAAGCGAGCAGGTGCCGCAGGCAGGCGGCCTGGCGAGGGGCCTTCGCCTGCAGCTCCACGGCGCTGACCTCGGCCCGCTCCCGGTCGGCCAGGCGCAGCCGCAGCTCGCGCCGCTGCCGCATCCGGGCCCCGGTGAGCCGGAGGCTGATCTCCAGGCAACCCGCGGCGGCCAGGCGGCGCAGGCCCGCCTCGAGGCCGTCGGCCCCCACGCGCTGGCGCAGGACCCGGACCGTCAGCGGCCCGTGGCCCTGCAGGACCCCGGCGATACGGCCCTCTGCGGCAGAAGCGTCGTCCGGCACAGGGACCTCCCCACACCAGCAGACCGAGCGACCCGAGGCCAGGTGCAGGCCGGGCGGCAGGGCTGCCATCAACACGCTGCCGAGCGGGGCGAAGTAATATCCAGCGGTCCAGCGGCACAGCTCGACCAGCTCGGGGGAGAGGGCCTGGTCGTCGAGCACCTCGGCCACCGGGCGGATCTGTTCCTCGCGCAGGGAGTCCGTCCCGTCGGGCGCGGCGGCCGGGCCGAGGACCACCCCGGTGAGCAGGCGCCGGCCCACGGGAACCAGGACCAGGGCCCCGGTGCCGATCTCCGGGGCGATCTCGTCAGGGAGGCGATAGGTCAGTTGCCGGGCGACCGGCGGCGGGAGCACGACCTCGAGGTACCTCCCGCTCATCGCGGCGGGTCGGCGGGCCGTATCCCGTTGGTGTCACGCGCCGCGGCTTGGGGCGCCGGGTTCAGCAGGGTGATCCCCTCGCGGGTGGCCCGGAAGCGGAGCACCCGGTTCGGCTCACCTAACCGGCCGTCGGGAACCGGTTGTCCCTGCAGCCAGTACCGCAGGCCGCGGGCCCGGCCCGCGTGGACGACCAGGGCCTCGGGATCCTGCCAGGCCCGCCGGTTGCCCGGGGCGAGGATCCCCTCGAAAACCGTGCGGCCGCCGGCCATGACCTGCACCCAGGTGCTGTCCCGCGCCTCGACCGACAGGGCCACCAGCGAATCGCTCCCGGAGACGGCCGGTGCCGCGGCTGCCGGAACGGTCTCGGGAACCGCGGCCGCGGGGGGCGTGGACTGAGCGGCGCTCCCGGGTTCGAAGGACTCGGACAGCGGCGCCGGACGCGGAGCCTCCTCGTCGGACCGGACCGGCATGGTGAGCTGGCCGCCGGGGACCACGGCACCGGCGCTGTCCGCCCCGCGACGGGTGCCCAGGGTCTCGGACTCGGCGGCAACCGGCCGCACCTCTTCGCGGGCCGGTGCGGGACGGGAAGCGGGTGGCAGGGGGAGCTGGACGCGGGCTTCGGCGTCCTCGTCGGCCTCCTCCTCGCGGTCCCGGGTGACGAAGACATAGGCCGCGGCCGCGGCCACCACCAGCACCGCGGCCACCGACAGCCGCAGCCCCCAGCTCGCGTGGGGCACGGGACGGGTCATCGGCGCGGGGGGCGGGGGGGCCACGGTGACCTGGGTGGCCTCGTCGCTGACGTATTCCCGCTCCAGGGCGCCCAGGGTCTCTTCCGGGTCGAGGCGCAGGAACTGCACGTAGGCGCGCAGGGCCAGGCGGAGAAAGACCGGCTCGACCACGTCGAAGCGGCCCTCCTCGAGGGCGTACAGGACGTTGGCACTAAGGCCGGTCTTGCGGCGCACGTCGTCGAGGCTGATCCCCTGCTGCTCGCGGGTCCGGCGGAGCTGCTCGGCCACCTTCTGCTCTTCGCTCATGCGGCGGTCACCGTTGGCTGGCTGACTGGCGGAAACCGATACCCCGCCGCTTCGAGGAGCGCGCACAGACGCGCCAGCGGCAGGCCGACCACATTATAATAACAACCCTCGATCCGCTCAATGAAGCGGGCCCCGAGCCCCTGGATCCCGTAGGCGCCGGCCTTGTCGAGCGGCTCGCCGCCGGCGACGTATCCCGCGATCTCGGCCGGCGAGAGGAGGCGCATCCGCACCCGGGTGACGACGCAGTCGTCCAGCTCCAGGGTCTGGTCGCCGGCCACGCAGATCCCGGTGCAGACCCGGTGGGTGCGGCCCGACAGGGAGCGCAGCATGGCCGCGGCCGCGGCCCCGTCCGCCGGCTTGCCCAGGATGGTCCGGCCGCGGCAGACCACGGTGTCGGCGCCGATGACCAACACCGGCTCGGTCGATCCGGATCGGGCCTGGATCAGTCGCCGCACGGCTCTCGCTTTGGCCTGGGCCGAGGTCCGGGCAAAGATCTCCGCCGGACTGCCGTCGGGCACCGGCTCCTCCTCCGGGCTGACCACCTGCTCAAAGGGCAGACCGAGCTGCCGCAGCAGGGCGGCCCGGCGGGGCGAGGCCGAGGCCAGGATCAGCCGCTGCTGACCGGCGTCGCTCACGGGCTCTCCACCATCACGGTCACCGGACCGTCGTTGTGGATCTCCACCTCCATGTGGGCGCCGAACTCCCCCTCGGCCACGGGCACGCCCGCGTCGGCCAGGGCCGCGATGAACCGGCGGTAGAGCGGCTCGGCCAGCTCGGGCGGGGCCGCCTCGATGAAGCTGGGCCGGCGACCGCGGCGGCAGTCCCCGTACAGGGTGAACTGCGAGATCGCCAAGGCGCTCCCCCCGACCTCCAGCAGGGATCGATTCATCTTCCCCTCGGCATCGGGGAAGACGCGGAGGTGCACGCACTTGTCGACGCAGAAGCGGAGGGCCGCGTCGTCGTCGTTGCCGCGGATGCCGATGAGCAGCACCAGGCCCGGGCCGATCTCCCCGAGCAGACGCCCCTCTGAGCTGACCCGGGCGCACCTTACCCGCTGGACCAGGACCCTCATCCGTTCCCCTCGCGCCGGTTCACCATCACCCGGAGTTACGTTAGGTGCAGTCCAACGGCCGCGCAACCGAGGGTAGGCATCCCCTACAGCCGCGCATCACCCCGCTCGAAGCGGAGTTGCGGGATATCCCGCAACTGGATCCGGAGGTAGAAGGCCCGATCCTGGCTGAAGGTGCTCGGCTCCAGGCTCAGGGTCGCGGTCCAGTCGTGGAACTCGCGCCGCAGGGTGAGCAGCTCCGAGGTGATGCGGTCCCGGGCCGCCAGCGGCAGCCCCGGGGCATGGAGGTTGTAGTTCACGGCGTAGTCGAACCGCCACCGCGGCCGCGGCTGCTGGTCGCCCGAGTAGAGTATCCGACCGGCGCTGAACCCGACGGCCAGGCGGACCCAGGAACGGGTGACGGTCGAGGAAAAGGAGCGGGTGCGCGAGTAGTAATGACTGAGCTGCAGGGATCGCTCCGTCGCTGCCGGCTCAGAGCGCAGCCCGGAGTCGTACCCGAAGGAGTCCCCCGGGTAGGCATCGCTCGACGAGACCCCGTATCGGGCAGCACCGCTACCGATCCGGTCGTCGCTGCCGGCCCCGGGCCCGGCGGAGCGTACGGTGGAGCGGACCTCGACCTGTCTGAGCCGGGGCGTCCGCATGAACTCGTTCCGGTCGTCGTAGAACTCCGAGCGCAGGGTGAGCCGGCTGTCCAACCGCCGGCCGGCGGCCACGGACACCGCGGTGACCAGGTCGGAGAGCGGGCGGGCGTCGGCGTCCAGGTCGTAGGCCGTCGAGAAGTCGACCTGGGCCAGGCGCACCTTCACCTCCTCCTCGCCGCGCTCCACCTTGGCCCACAAGGTGTTGTCGAGCCGCAGGTCGAGGCGTCGGCTCTGTCGCCAGCCGCTGCTCTCGCCGCCGAACCCGAGCACCCCACCGGTGTCCGCGCGGATGGCCTGATAGGCCAGGGCCAGGTTCGGCTTGGCCACGTGTCGCAGGGCGGTGACCTGCCACACCCGCGGCTGGAAGAGGCCGTACACGGTCTGGGTCAAGGTCGCCGAGGCGCTGATCCGGTCGGTCCGCCGGCCGCGAACCTCCCCGCTCCGCAGGTCCGCGTCCTGCCAGGTCTCGGACAGGCTGGGACTGACCTGCAGCCACGACAGCGGCTTGTGCTGCGAGGAAGCCCGCAGGTCAAGGTCCGCGGCAGTGGTCTCCACGGTATCGAGGGAGGTGGTGCGGCGGCTGTTCCGCAGGCGCAGCCCGCCGTCGTAGTAGATCTGGCGGTACCAGGCCAGGGGCACGGCCGTGCCGGTCGACGACGGCAGGACGCCCGACGCCCCAGCGGTCGTCCCGCCCCACAGCGGACGCCGGGCCTTGCGGAAGCTCATCTCGGGGAAGACCAGGTCAGAGGTGCGGGTGTCCAGGTTGCGGGTCTGACTGGCGTTCACGCTGAGGGTGTTTCCCGAGCGCGGCCAGCGTTTGCTCAGGCTGGCGTTGGAGCGCAAGGTCCGGTTGAGGCGGTCGAGCAAGGAGATCCCGTTATCCTGGCCGAAGGTGCGGTTGCTCTGCATTGTGCCCGAGGCCCGGAGCTGGGTCGTCGGGCTCAGCTCCTGGTTGTGCTGCACCTCGAGCCGCCAGGCCCGCTGCACCGTGTACCCGTCCTGGCGGTTCTCGAACTGGGCCGTCACCCGGCCGTTCCAGCGGTACCGCAGGGCGTGGACCAGCGAGGCCCGCGCCAGCCACCCCGACTGCTGGCGCAGGTCCGTGGCCAGGGTCAGGTCCCAATACGGGCTGGGGGCGAGGTAGTACCCCAGGCTGCGGATCTCCCACTCGGTCTCGCTGCTGCCGTACCGCAGGGAGCGACGGCCGAAGCTCGGGGTCAGCAGGCCCGATTGTCGGTCCTGGCGCAGGGAGAAGACGTAGAAGGGGAACCACAGCAGGCGACGTTCCGCGATCCGCAGGTAGACCGGCCGGGCGATGGCCATCTCGCCCTGGATGACCTTGATCCGCGGGCTGAAGAAGTCGAAGTGAGGATGGTCGCGGTCGCAGGTGGTGTACGAGCCGCGGCCGACGCGCAGTTCCTCCTCGCTGACCGCGACGATCCGCTGGCCGGCGAAGTAGCCGCGGTCCCGGCGGATCCGTCCCTGCAGCACGATCCCCTGCTCGCGCTTCAGGTCGTAGACGATCCGCTCGCCCCGGAGCACCTCCTCCCCCCGCTTCAGCTCGGGCAGTCCGTAGACCACCCCGGCCGAATCGACCGCGGCCTGGGCCTCGACGACCTCCTCAGCGCGGCGGTAGAACAGCTCGGCCGCCTCGAGCCTGGCCTCGCGGTGGGTGACCCGCGCCGGTCGGCCGCGCAGAAGGATCGAGTCCCCTGCTTCCCCGAAGACGACGAAGGTGTCGGCTTGATACTCGAAGCCGCGAGCGCGGTCGCGGCCGCGGATCCCGTCGAGCAGGGAGACGGCCGCGGCCAGGCCGCTGTCGGCCACCGCATTCCCCGACGAATCCGGAGGAGCCGCGGGAGCCGGGTCAGCGGCGAGACGTCCGGCCAGCAGGAGCAGGACCGCCAGAGGAAACCGAGGCTGCATCACCCGGCCGTCCGCTGCCGGCAGACCTCGTAGAGCACGATCCCCGCGGCCACCGAGGCGTTCAGCGAGCCGACCTCGTGACGCGCCATGGGGATCCGCACCAGGTGGTCGCAGCGCTCGCGCACCAGGCGCCGCAGGCCGGTGCCCTCGCTCCCCACGACCACGGCCGAGGGACCGCGGAAATCGACCTCGTGGAAGTCGCGCTCGGCCTCCGCATCCAATCCGGTCACCCAGAGGCCGGCCTGCTGGGCCTGTTGCAGGGCCTGGCCCAGGTTGGTGACCCGGCAGACCGGCAGGTGATCGGCGGCCCCGGCCGCGGCCTTGATCGCCGCCCCGGTCAGACCGGCGCCCCCCCGGGTCTGGAGCACCACCCCGTCGGCGCCCACCGCGTGCGCGGTGCGCACCACGGCCCCGAGGTTGTGCGGGTCCTGCACCTGGTCAAGGAAGACGAAGAACCCCTGCCCCGGCGCCAGGCCGGCCAGCAGCTCGGTCAGCTCGGCGTACCGGCGGGCCGCCATCACGGCCACCACCCCCTGGTGGTCCGGTCCGGCCAACTGGTCCAGCCGGGTCCGGTCCTCCACCGAGAACGGCAGGTGCAGCTCCCTGGCCGCGGCGAACAGCTCGTCGATGACCGGGCCGTGGCTCCCGCGCGCGATCAGCAGGCGGTGGCAGGACCGGCCGGAGCGGAGCGCCTCCAGCACGGGATGCCGGCCGTAGACCAGGTCTTCTTCAGCAGCAGGCATGGAGCATCACCGTTCGCCGGGTCGGAGAGACCGGGGAGTTCCTTCCCTTTCGGGGAGTCGGCCAGGTCGCGGCTGGGAGCGATTACTCCATGGAATCAAACGACTTGAGGCGAGCCGCGCAATCTGGTTTACGTTTTGCTTGACACCTGGGACCAACCATCCCGGATCGGCTTTAGAAAACTGGGAAACCACCCATGACCACCTTTGCCCTGATCGTCCAGTTGGCCCTGGCCCTGGCCTGCGGCTGCTGCATCGGCCGGGTCCTGATCGAGGAGATCCGCCAGCTCCGCCTGGAGGGAAGGCAGACCGGTATCCGAAGCTGACCCGTCGTCGGCCGACCGACCAGTTCCGGTCCCCGATCATCCCCGTCCGGAGCTCGGTCCCTTGAACCCCTCGCCGAAGTCGTACCCGGCGCGGCCCCAATCGATCTGCCCCGGGTCCACCCGACGTCGCAGGTGACGCAGGGTCTGACGCGCGACCTGGTCGTCGGCGGCCGGCTTCGGTGATGGCGGCGCGAACGGCGCCGAGAACCCCTTGGCCGGCTTGGCAGGCGGTGGGGTCGGCGGCGACGCAGGCGCCGATCGAGCCGTCGTTGGCGGTGCCGCTGGCGGCGCCCGCCGGGACGCGGCCCGACGCGGCCGGTCGGGAGCCTCGGTGAGCTTGGCCTTCAGCGCCTTCCCCTTGTAGAAGAAGTCCCCGAACTCGATCATCACCGCGACCCGCTCCTGGGGCGTCACCTGGCCCAGCCCGAGGATCGCGGCGTTCACCTTCTCCACCGTCTCCAGGTCCAGCTCGGTCAGCAGTTGTCGGGCCTTCTCCTCGCCCAGGGCCACGAGGAAGATGGCCACCTTCTGCAGCCGGGTGAAGCGATCGGCGGACGACGACATCGCGCTCTCCTCCGGGGCGGCCCGCCGTCAGACGACCGGCCGTCGTGGTTCAGTCGACGGAATCCGGCTCCTCGCCGCGCAGCCGGGATCGCCACTGGTGCAGCTTGAGGAGCGCCTGCACCGGTGTAAGCCGGTCCAGGTCGAGGGACTGCAGCTCGGCGGCCAGCGCGTCCCCGGGCCTCGGGGCGCCGAACAGCTCGAGCTGGGACGCCGACGGCGGCTGGGCGGAGACCGGTTCAGACCGCGCTGGTTCACGGGCGGTCTGCCCTTGCTCCAGTCGGCGCAGGATCTCGTGGGCCCGAGCCACCACCGCGGCCGGCATCCCGGCCATCTGGGCCACGTGGATCCCGTAGCTGCGGTCGCAGGGTCCGGGCACCAGGCGGTGGAGGAAGACGACGTGGTCGTCCTCCTCCCGCACCAGGACGTTGAAGTTGCTCACCCGCGGCAGCAGCTCGGCCAGCTCGGTAAGCTCGTGGTAATGGGTGGCGAAGAGGGTGCGGGGCCGCGGCACCTCCCCCTGGTGCAGGTACTCGACGATCGCCCAGGCGATGCTCATCCCGTCAAAGGTGCTGGTGCCGCGACCCAGCTCGTCCATCAGGATGAGGCTCCGGCCGGTGGCGTTGTTGAGGATGTTCGCCGCCTCGTTCATCTCCACCATGAAGGTGCTCTCGCCGCGGGCCAGGTTGTCCGAGGCTCCCACCCGGGTGAAGATCCGGTCAACGACGCCGACGCGGGCCGCGCGGGCCGGCACGAAGGAGCCGAGCTGGGCCATCAGCACGATCAGCCCGGCCTGGCGGATGATGGTGCTCTTCCCGGCCATGTTGGGCCCGGTGATCAGGGCGATCTGGCGGGAACGGCCGTCCAACTCCAGGTCGTTGGGGACAAAGGCGCCCTGGCGCGACTGCCGCTCCACCACGGGGTGTCGGCCGTCGCGGATCTCCAGCACGGTGGAATCCTCGACCGTCGGCCGGGCATAGTCGCCGGCCTGGGCCGCCTCGGCCAGACCCGCCAGCACGTCGATCCGGGCCAGGGCCCGGGCGGTCTGCTGCACCGGCGCGGTCCAGCCGGCTGCCCAGGTCCGTAGCTCCAGGAACAGCCGGTTCTCCAGCGTGGCCAGCCGCTCCTCGGCCCCCAGGACCCGGGCCTCGTACTCCTTCAGCTCGGGGGTGACGAAGCGCTCGGCGTTGACCAGGGTCTGTTTCCGGTGGTAGTCCTCCGGCACGCGGTCCAGGTTGGCCTTGCTGATCTCCAGGTAGTACCCGAAGACCTGGTTGAACCCCACCTTCAGCGAGGTGATGCCGGTCCGCTCCCGCTCGCGGGTCTGCAGCCCGGCGATGAACTCCTTCCCCCCGGCGCTGGCCTGCCTCAGCTCGTCGACCTCGGCGTGACACCCGGTCCGGATCAGCCCCCCCTCGGTCAGGGCCAGCGGCGGATCGTCGACCAGGGTCGCCCGGATACGAGCGGTCAGCTCGGTCAGGTCAGGAAGCTCGCGGTCGCGCAGCCCCGCCAGCAAGCTGCCCTGGACCGGCTCGAGGAGCCGACGGATCGGTGCCGCCGCCTCCAGCGAGCGGGCCAGACCCACCAGGTCGCGCGGGGTGGCCCGCTGGCAGCAGATCCGGGCCATCAGCCGCTCGAGATCGCCGATCGCGGCCAGCGCGGTTCGGAGGGAGCGTCGCAGGGGGACGCCGGAGAGGAGCTCGGCCACGCCGTCCAGCCGCTCGTCGATGGCGGCCGGGTCCCGCAGCGGGGCGACCAGCCATTGCCGCAGCAGCCGAGCCCCCATGGCGGTGCAGGTGTGGTCGAGCACCTCCAGCAGGGTGCCGGTACGGCCCCCGTCCTGGCCGTTGGCCAGCAGCTCCAGGTTCCGCTGCGCGGTCCCGTCGAGCACCAGGTAGTCGGCGGTGCAGCGGCGGTTGAGCCGGTTGAGGTGCTCCAGGGCGCCGCGCTGGTTGTCGCGCAGGTAGCGGACCGCGGCGCCGGCGGCCCGGGTGGCGACCTGCAGCTCCTGGCAGCCGAACCCCTTGAGCGACTGCACCCGGAGCTGCTCGATGAGCAGCTCGTACGCCACCTCGTAGTCGAAGTCGCGGGACTCGGCCCGGCTTACTGCCGCGCCGGGCAGAACCTGCCGCAGCTCCGCCACCCAGCCGGGGTCCGCGTCCTCGGCCAGCAGCAGCTCGGCCGGGGCCAGGGTGGTCAGCTCGTCGGCCAGCGCCCGCGGCTCCACCTCGTTCAGGGTGAAGTCGCCGGTGGACAGGTCGACCACGGCCAGACCGATCCGCTCGCGGTCGCGGTGCAGGGCCGCCAGGAAGTTGTTGCGCCGGCCGTCGAGCATGGCGTCGGACAGGGCCGTGCCCGGCGAGACCACCTGGACCACGTCCCGCTTGACCACCCCCTTGGCCTGGCGCGGGTCCTCGATCTGCTCGCAGATGGCCACCTTGCGGCCGAGCTGGATCAGCCTGGCCAGGTACCCTTCCATGGCGTGGTGGGGCACGCCGGCCAAGGGAACCTCCCCGGCGGTGCGGCCGTGGTTGCGCGAGGTAAGGGTGAGACCGAGGAGCCGCGACGCCTCGCGGGCGTCGTCGTAGAACATCTCGTAGAAGTCGCCCATCCGGAAGAACAGGATGGCGTCCCGGTGCTGGCGCTTGAAGCGGGCGTACTGCTCCATCGCCGGGGTGAGATTCGCCGAGGTCATGGCCCCTGTCGGCCGGTGGCGGCCGGGCGTGCGGGTGACGGGAACCGTATCAAGATAACCGGCGGGATGCCACGGAAAAAGGGGCCGGGGATCGCGCCCCGGCCCCCTGGATTCCGCCCGCTGGGTGGCGGGTCGGCGTCCTTACTGACCGCTTCCCTGGTCGCCCGCCGCGTCGCCCCAACTGTTCATCTCGTCGTCCTGGTCGGCCACCACCTCCTCGACCGTCAGCGGCTTGACCGGGTGCCGCTCCAGGTACGCCTCGTACTCGGCGCGGTCCTTGTCCTTGAGGTATTCGCGGACGCTGAGCACGATCTTCTTCTGCTCCTCGTCGAACTCGATCACCTTGAGGGGGAGCTGCTGCCCTTCCTCGAAGCTCTGCCGCGGATTCTGGATCTCCTCGACCGCCAACTGGGACAGGGGCACGAAGCCGTCCACGTCGCTGGCCAGGGAGGCCACCACGCCCCGCTCGAGGATGCGGGAAACGGTGCCGGTGACCTCGGTGCCGACGGCGAACTCCTTGGCGAACCGGGGCCAGGGGTTGTCGAAGGCCAGCTTGTGGCTCAGCGAGATCCGCCGGCGCTTCTTGTCGATCTCGGTGACCACCACCGGCACCACGTCCCCCTTCTTGAACATCTCGCTGGCCTGGCGGATGCGGCGAGTCCAGGACATGTCCGAGATGTGCACCAGGCCGTCGATGTTGGGCTGGATCTCGACGAAGGCCCCGAAGTTGGTCAGGCTGCGCACCGTCCCCTCCAGGCGAGTGCCCGGCGGGTACTTGGCGTCCAGGGTCTCCCAGGGATCGGCCTCGGTCTGCTTCATGCCGAGGGAGATCTTCTGGTTGTCCTTGTCGATCTTCAGCACGGCGATGTCGACCATGTCGCCGATGTTCACCAGCTTGGAGGGGTGACGGATGTGCTGGGTCCACGACATCTCGGAGATGTGGACCAGGCCCTCGATCCCCTCCTCCAGCTCGACGAAGGCGCCGTAGTCGGTGATGCTGACGACCTTCCCCTTGGTCTGGGTGCCCACGGGGTACTTCTGCTCGATGTTCTCCCACGGATGCGGGGTGAGCTGCTTCAGGCCCAGGGAGATCCGCTCCCGCTCGCGGTCGTAGTTGAGGACCTTGATGCGGATCCGGTCGCCGATGGAGACCATCTCCGACGGGTGGCCGACCCGGCCCCAGGACATGTCGGTGATGTGCAGCAGGCCGTCGACCCCGCCCAGGTCGATGAAGGCGCCGAAGTCGGTGATGTTCTTGACCACGCCCTCGCGGATCTGGCCTTCCTCCAGCTCCTTGATGATCTGCTCGCGGAGTCGCGCGCGCTCCTCCTCGAGGACCGCCCGGCGGGAGACCACGATGTTCCGCCGCGCCTTGTTCAGCTTGATGATCTTGAAGGGGAACTCCCGGCCGATGAACTGGTCGAAGTTCTTCACCTGCCGGATGTCGATCTGCGAGCCGGGCAGGAAGGCGTCGACGCCGAAGAGATCGACGACGATGCCGCCCTTGATGCGGCGCACCAGCCGGCCGTTCACCGTGTTGCCGGTGTCGTGGGCCTCCTTGATGATGTCCCACACCCGCATGAAGTCGGCCTTGGACTTGGAGAGCACGACCTGCCCCTCCTGGTCCTCGACGTTCTCCAGGAAGACCTCGATCTCCTGGCCCACCTGGATCGCCTGCGGGTCGCTGAACTCCTTCAGCGGTACCGCCCCCTCGGACTTGAAACCGATGTCGATCATCACCTCGCTGGGGCCGACCGAGACGACGGTTCCCTTGACGATCTGCCCCTCCTGGATGCCGGAGATGCTCTCGTCGTAGAGGGACATGAACTGCTGGTATTCCTCGGCCTCGTATTCGGGCCGCTCGAGCTCCTCGACGCTGGCGGTGCCGTACTGCGGCTTGGGCGGTACGGCTTCCGGTTGGGTGTTCGCTGCGTTCTGCTCGCTCATGGGTCTCACTACTGGTGACGACTGCGTGGAGATGGCCGAAGCCACCCGTCCTGGACGATCCAGGAAGGGCTTGGCGCACCGGCCCGCGGGCCGGAACTCAGGCGCCCCGCTCGCGGGCGAGGGCGATGATGCGCTCGACCTGGCCCTCCAGGGTCAGGTCGGTCGTGTCGAGTACTACCAGATCGGTCGGCGGGCCGGCAGCGCCGTAGTCGCGGGCCGCGTCCTCGTCGTCGCGCCGGCGGATGTCCTCGGCTACCTCCCCGAGGGAGACCGCCAGTCCCTTGGCCGCCAGCTCGCCATGCCGGCGCCGGGCCCGCGTCGCCAGGTCAGCCACCATGCGGACCTTGAGCTCGGCGCCGGGAAAGACCACGGTGGCGATGTCGCGGCCCTCGGCGACGACCCCGCCGCCGGCACCGAGCCGTTGCTGCCGCGCCACCAGGTCCCGGCGCACCAGCGGCAGGTCGGCGTACGCGCCTACCCTCCGGCTGATCTCGGGGAGGCGGATCGCCTCGGTGACGTCCTCGCCGTTCAACTGCACCCGGCCGCCCCGGTCCTGCGATTCCAGCTCGATCTCCAGACCGGCGAGCAGGCCGGTCAGCTCAGCGCCCGGCTCAGGGGCCACGCCGGCGCGGATCGCGGCCAAGGTCACGGCCCGGTACATGGCGCCGGTGTCCAGGTGCCGATACCCCAGGCCGGCGGCCACCAACTGGGCAGTGACGGTCTTCCCCGATCCCACGACCCCGTCGATGGCGATGGTCAGCCCGCGCTCGCCCATCAGCCGCCCTATCCCGATTCGGGCAGGCCGGCGCGCTGCCGCAGGGACCGGGCCTCGTCAGGGGCGAGCCGCCGCCACTGGCCGGGCTCGGGCAGGTCCAGGGCCATGCCGGCGAAGGCCACCCGCTTCAGCTCGCGCACCGGATGGCCGACCGCGCGCAGCATCCGTCGCACCTGGCGCTTGCGACCCTCGTGGATCTCCAGCGCCACCAGGGAGCGCCATCCGTGGTCGGTGTCCCAACTGCGCACCAGCTCCACCACGGCCGGAGCGGTCGGACCGTCGTCGAGGATCACGCCGCGGCGCAGCGGATCCAGGGCTTCATCATCGGGCCGGCCCAGGACCACGGCCTCGTACCGCTTGCCCATACCGAACCGCGGATGCATCAGCCGGAAGGCCAGCTCCCCGTCGTCGGTGAGGAGCAGCAGTCCGGTGGTGTCCAGGTCCAGCCGGCCCACGGCCACGGTGCCGGCCCGCAGACCCGGCACGCACTCGTACACGGTGTGGCGGCCGCCGGGATCGCTGCGGGTCACCAGGCAACCGACCGGCTTGTGCAGCACCACGTACTCGAATCCCTCGGGAACCAGGGCCGGCCGGCCGTCGACCTCCACCCGGTCGATCCCCGGCCGCACGGTCACCCCGGGGGTGCTGACCACCTCGCCGTTGACCCGGACCGTACCGTTGCGGATCAGCTCGTCGCTGGCCCGTCGCGAGGCCACCCCGGCCCGGGCCAGGTACCGGTTCAGTCGGACGGCACCGTCCGCGGCTGGCTCACCGCTCTGAAGCGGGCCGCTCGGCATCGGCGGATGCAGCCTCATCGGCCGCCCCTTCGTTCCCGGCCACGTCCCCGGCCGCGTCCGACTCCGGACCCTTCGCGTCGGCATCCGGGTCGTCATTCGCGGCGTCGTCTTCCAGGTCCTCGTCTCCGGCATCGGCGGGTTCGAGCTCGTCGACCGTATCCTCGTCCCAGGCCACGACCGGCTCCGGCGTTAAACCCTCCACGTCGGCGTCCTCGGTCACGACCGCTGCCGATTCGTCCTCGGTCCGCGGCAGATCCCCCTCGCCGGTCCCCTGCTCTCGAGCCCGGGCCTTCTGCTCGCCCTCGGCCAGCAGCTCCTCGAGCTCCTTGGGCTTGGGAAGGTCGGCCAGGTTCTTCAGGCCGAAGTGGACGAGGAACTCGCGGGTGGTGCCGAAGAGCATCGGCTTGCCGATGCCGTCGGAGCGGCCGGTGATCCGCACCATCCCCACCTCCATCAGGGTCTGCAGCACGCCGGCCGAGTTCACCCCGCGGATGCTGTCCACCTCCATCCGGGTCAGGGGCTGCTTGAAGGCGATGATGGCCAGGGTCTCCAGAGCCGCCTGGGAAAGCCTGACCTGGTGCCGGTCCTTGTGGAACCGCCGCAGCCAGGGGCTCAGCTCGGACCGCGTGGCCAACTGGTACCCGCCGGCCACCTCGACGATGGTGAAGCCGCGGCCGGTCCGGCCGTACTCCTCGCGCAGCTCGTCGACCAGCCGGGCAACCTCGCGGGCGCCGTGGCCGTCGACCACCTCGGCGAGGCGGCCCGCGGTAACCGGACTCTCGGCGCTGAGGAGCACGGCCTCGATCACCGACCGGGCCTGCTCCGGGGGAAGCGGCTCGCTCACCGATCCTCCTGCCCGGGCTCGGCCCCTGGCTCACCGGCGAGCGCGGTCACGGCTTCCCCGGTCTCCAGCTCCTCCGGGAGGGGAGCGCCGGGCTCGGGCTGCCGCTCCTCGATCCAGATCTCGTCGAAGGGACGGGCCTGCTGCACCCGGATCCGCTGCGACTTGAGCAGCTCGAGCAGGCCGACGAAGGTCGCGATCATGGTCAGCCGGTCCTTGCCTTCGATCAGGTCGAGGAAGCGCACCCGCGAGCGGCGCTCGAGCAGGGCCAGCACGTAGTCGATGCAGACGGCCACCGAGGCGCCCTCGCCCAGCACCTGGTGCACCAGCGAGCGGGGAACGGTCTCCAGCACGTGCTTGAAGACCCGCAGCAGGTCGAAGAGCGAGACCGGCCGCAGCTCGACCCCCTCGGAGGACAACTCGGGGGCGCCCTGCCGGCGCAGGAAGACGTCGCCGTGGGCCCGCTTCTGGAGCCCCAGCCACTCGGCGATCTCCTTGAACTGCTGGTACTCCAGCAGCCGCCGCACCAGCTCCTGGCGCGGGTCGACTTGGTCCTCGCCCTCGCCGGGCAGTTCCTCCCGGGGAAGCATCATCTGCGACTTGATCTTCATCAGCGTCGCCGCCATGAGGATGAAGTCGCTGGCCTGCTCGAGGTCCAGCTTCCCGAGCTGCTGCAGCAGGGCCAGGTACTCCCGGGTGATGCGCGCGATCGGGATGTCGTAGATGTCCAGCTCGTCCTTGCGGATCAGGAAGAGCAACAGATCGAGCGGCCCCTCGAAGATCTCGAGCTTGACCTCGAAGGCGTCCCGGATCTCCGACGCGGCCGGATCGACGGTACCGGTTTCCGTCACGGGTTGTCCTTGGAGCGCGGCAGGAGCGGGAGTCCCGTCCGCGCGGTCAGTCGATGAAGAGATACGGCT